>CAZTQK010000237.1:0-4646 GCA_964615635.1 uncultured Planctomycetales bacterium | reverse complement strand
ACCCGGCAGGCTCGAGATGCCCGAGGTCACCCGGCCGGAGATGGTGAACGTCTGGGTCGACCCGGAGTAGTCCTGTGTTATCTGGTTGCTGGTGACATTGGTGTACGTGCGCGTCGCGGGGGTGAAGGCATAGCCGGACTTGGTCGGGGTCACCGTTCCGCTGAAACCGGAGGCCACCGCGGCCGTGTAGTTGCCGGTCGCGTCCGTCACCGGATTGCCCGGCAGGCCGGAGAGGGTCACACCCGGCAGGCTCGAGATGCCCGAGGTCACCCGGCCGGAGATGGTGAACGTCTGGCCAGCGGCCGTCAAGGGCGCAATTGTGAGTGCCAGAAGCGCACATACCGTGCAGCGAGCCATGACTGTTCCCCCCTGCGTGGCGCTAAACGACTAACTGGGTCCGGGAATACTGCTGATGCAGTTGAGACCGGGCTGCTTGGCTACGGGAGCCCGGCCTGCTCCAGTGTGCATGTAACTTACAATATAATGATGTGTGGAGGAGCCTTGGCGGCATGTCTCGAGGCGCGGAGCAACGACCCATAAACGATCATTTTGCGAGGTGGCGAAGCGTTGTGCTCTCGTCGGTCGGTCGCAACGGAGGCGGCGGTACAATCGCGGCGCACGGCCTGGCGTGCTTGTCTCTTAAGTCACCTGAAGGATGGGCCGATATTCAGCGTAAGGTTCTGTCATAAGGGATCGTTGCGCGCAGGGTAAGCATGAATGCACCCCTGCGTTGCACACGGCAACGCAGGGGAATGCAGAGTTGCGAATATAGAATCGAGAATGGGGCGTGCTTTGCCGTCGCTCATGAATCTCACTGCCGGTGAATTCCGGAAACGACTGTGATTCGACGCGAAACGCCCGATCAACAAGGGCTTTCCTGCACGCCTGCGGGGATCCCCATGCAACTGGGGGGTACATTGGAGTTGCCGACTGACTCGATGAGCTTGCGGCGAATGGCTCTGGTTCTGGCGCTTGGCCTGGTGATGACAGGCTTTCCATCGAGGCTGATGGCGGCCGCACCTGTTGCCGCGGCCGGCTCGGCGGGCGCGGAGCCCGGCGAAGGGGTAGCTATCACACTCTCGGCGACTGACGCTGACTCGGACCCCCTGACCTACATCATCAGCACGCTGCCGACGAAGGGCTCGCTGACGGTTGGGTCAACAACGCTGGTCGCCGGAGACCTTCCGTACACGATTCCTGCCGCCGGCAAGACGGTCACCTACACGGCCACGAGCAGCGCGCACGGTACGGACACCTTCACGTTCAAAGCGAACGATGGCACGCAGGATTCGACGGCCGCAACGATCACCGTGACCGTGAACCGCGAGCCTGTTGCCGGGACGACCCAACTGACCACGCCACCGAACACGGACCTGAACATCACCCTTCCGGTGAGCGACCCGGACAGTGATACTCTCTCATATGTCATCGTCTCGCTGCCCGGCCACGCACGCATCAAGTCGGGTTCGGCGATTCTAACGGACACGGATATTCCCTACGCGACGTCGTCCAACAAACTCACCTACTCGCCGGACACCGACTATCACGGGCTCGATTCTTTTGAGTTCACCGCGAGTGATGGCTATGTCACGACCGGCTCGATCAGTGTGGCCATTCAGATCAACACAGATCCGGTGCCTGAGGATCAGAGTGTCACGCTCCTGCCCGACTCATCCGTGGTCATAGGGCTGATCGCCAATGACGCGGATCGAGACCCCATCGAATACACCATTGCCAGCCTTCCGGGACACGGCACGTTGTCGATCGACGACGTTGTGATCGCGGAGGCCGACCTGCCGATGACCCTCGCCGACGGCACCAATGAGGTCCTATACACCGTTACCCCAGGGTATCGGGGGACGGATAGTTTTCACTTCCGCGTCCGTGATGAGGTGGCCGGTTCGGACCGCGCCGTTGTCACCATCGCGGTAAACACCCCGCCAGTGTCACCGGACTCCGCGGCTTCCGGCTTCAGCGGCACCACCATCACGGGCGTCCTGAGCCCTGGCGACGACGACGGCGACACGGTCACGCTGCTTCTCACCGCCTTGCCCGAAACGGGCTCGCTCAAGATCAACGATGTTGGCGCCAGCCTGACGGCGACCTATGCGGCCGCAACCACCGGCTCGCCCTTCACCTTCTCATTCACCCCGGAAGCCGGGGCGGTTGGCACTGAGACATTCGGGTGGGCTGCCAACGACGGCCGGGAGGACTCGACGCCCGGGACGGTCACGCTGACCATCCTGGCCGTGCCGTCCGGAGGAGGCTCGGGCAATAGCACCTCAGACGGCGGTGCCTCGTCCGGTTCCGGCACGGGTTGCGGGGCGTTTGGAACAGGCGGGCTGATCTTCCTCGCGATCTCCTTGCTCCTCGTGCCTTCTCGGGCACGCGGGCTACGGTTTTCGCACCCTGTTACCGATTCATATCGTATAAGATAGGTGACCGGCCGCGTCCGCATTGTGCCTGCCGGCATATGGGCTTGTTGCCGGAGGGACAGGCTGACTACATAGTGGCATCCTTGCCGGGGGTCGATGTTGCGTTATCTCCAATGGACATTCGGGCTGGCCGTCTTCGGGGCAGCGGCCGCTGGAACGCTCTGGATGCTGTCGCCGGGGGAAACCTCGCGCCTTCGTCGCGAAAACGAAGAGCTCGAGAAGCAGCGTGTTGCCCTGGAGCAAGCGGTCGGCCGACTCATCGCCGAGGACCGGGTGGCGGAGGTCTACATCGTCGACCAAGTCAGGAAGGGCGAGGTGTTCAACGGCCAGCCTTCCGCCACGGATGTCACCATCCTTGAGTTCGTGGAGGTCGACCGCGACGGGCACGCCCTGCCCTCACGACGTTTCATGATCGATGACGATGTCATTTTCTTCGATGCCCTGGTGTTGAAGTTCAACTCTGATTACGTATCTCTTGGGGACGCCCTGCGCGGCAAGAGCCTGGCCTTGTTCCGCCGAATCTATGGGGAGCATCAGAATCCGATCGACGGGTTCCCGGTGGATCCGAGCGGAGACGTGCCAAACATCTTTCGGGTGAACCCCTCACCAACGCCGTTTGAGCAGCAACTGTGGGCTCAGTTCTGGGACCTGGCGTCCGATCCGGACCTGGCGGCCCAGAAAGGCGTCACAGTCGCCCAGGGAGAGGCCGTCTACGTCCCCGTCGAGCGAGGCCAGGTCTGGAGCCTGACGCTCCAAAACAACGGTGGATTGAGCATTAAGCTGCGCCGCTCGAACGCCGACCAAACCAGCAGACCCAGTCTGTCGCCGTCCGTCCGATAAGGGACAACAACACTGGGCGACCTCCGGGGGCGTCCGCATTGGGGTCATGATCAGGGGGAGTGTCATGCCGACGGAAGAGATCGTCAAACTGACACGCAAGCAGGTAGCTCGCCTTATCCGCAAGCGGATGGAGGCGGCCGGGCACAAATATGACGGCACAGAGAAACGGCGGGTGCCCCGTTGGCCGTTCCCGGGCACCGTCGAACTACGTCATCCGGACGGCGGCGACCCGAACCAGTGGTTTGCCGCCTGTCGAGACATCAGTGACGGAGGCATGGGCATGAAGACGGACACGTACTTCGAGCCCGAAACCATCCTTGATATCTCGGTACATCTTCCGGAACAGACCTTCTACGGCCGGGCGACGGTGCGATACTGCAGGGAAATCGACGGCGCGTCGGAGTATCTGATGGGCGTTCAATTCATCTTCGATGATTGACCCGTCGGACGAGGATTCATATCAGGCTTTGGATCGCGGATGTGGCCGAGACCGCGTCCAGGGCCGACCGGAATGCGAGGGAGAAACATGACCGTCGGACAGGTGTCGAGACTCACCCGAGACGCGATCGCTGAAATCGTCCGGCAACTGCCTGATGCCCCCCCTCCGCCCGTCGGCACCGACGAGCACAGGCGACACCCGCGATGGCCCTCTCACGGCACAATCGAACTGCGACCCATGTTCAGCAGGCAGACGGAGAGCGTGACGGGGGCAGTGAGGAACATCTCCGAGGGTGGGCTGGGTATGAGCTCTCCACACTACTTCGAGCCTGATTCCGTTGTGGAAATCGTGGTACAACTGCCCCACGCAGTATTCTCAACCAAAGCTTGCGTCCGCTACTGCAAGAAGGTCCGCGACGAACACATGACCGGGTTGGCCTTCATCTTCGAGCGCTGAGCCTTCGTTCAGCCGCTTCTGCCCGAGGATCACTCATCCCGGTGGCCGCCCAGCAGCCCGGCACGCATCAGGTAATACAGCAGTGTCAGAATGGCCGTCAGGGTCGCGGCAACGTAGGTCATGGCTGCTGCTCGAAGCACCCGGCCCACTTCCTTGTCCTCGACCTCGGTGACCAGACCGTTGGCCAGAAGCGCCTGACGCGCCCGGGTGCTGGCATTGAACTCAACCGGCAGGTTGATCACCTGGAACAAGACCACCATCGTGAACAAGGCGCAACCGAGAATCGCGAGCGGCTGGAGCATCATGGCCAAGCCGATCATGATGAGGATAAGGCTGAGGTTTGACCCGATGCTGGCCAAGGGGACGATGCTGTTTCGCAGCGAGAGCGCCGCATACCCCTGGGCGTGCTGAATCGCATGGCCGACCTCGTGGGCCGCCACGCCGGCAGCGGCGATCGATCGCCCGTGATAGACATC
>CAZTQK010000236.1:0-9779 GCA_964615635.1 uncultured Planctomycetales bacterium | reverse complement strand
ATTCTTACCGCTGATCACGGTTGCAGGCTCCCCGTCTGACAACAAATCGAGGCCATTGTCCCGGCACTGGCACAGACTGATTCTCGCTCCGCGGCAGGTGTCAGCAGCCGCTCCAGGCGAAGGAGGCTCGCATCCGGCCGCAGGCGGTCGACGACGAAGGCCAGGCCCGCCCGGGCCACGTCCTGCGCCAGATCGTCATCGTTGAGCAGCCTCAGCACGGCGTCGGCGAACTCGGCCGGCGATTCTGCGACCAGCAGGTCCCGTCCCGGCGTGGCACCCAGCCCGTCGGCCACGCCCGGGGTCACCACGCACGGGCGACCGGCGGTCATGGCCATCAACACCTTGATCTGCGCGCCCCGCGCGATTCGCAGCGGGGCAACGCAGACCCGCATTTTCTGCAAGTACGGCTCGACCTCCGGGACGGTTCCGGTCACCCGGACGCTCGTGCCATTGTCCAGCCGCCTCAGTGCTCGCGAGGGAGACTTGCCCACAAGCCACCAACATGCATCGCGGCGGCTGCCGGCAATCAGCGGCCAGACCTTTTCGGCAAACCAACAGGCCCCATCGACGTTCGGTCCGTAGTCCATCGCCCCGACGAAGCCGATCACGGGTTCGCCTGGAAGACTCACCCGCTGCGGCACCACCGGCAAATCAGCAGCCACAAGGGCAGGGGTGCTCGGACCCACCACGTGCACCCTGCGACGCAGGTTCTCATCTTCAACCAGCGAGGCTTCTCGCTCGCTGATCAGGACGCTGGCATCGAAGCTGCCGAGCCAGCGGCGCTCGCGCCGATCCAGCCGTCGGGCCTCAGTGCGATAGACCCATTTCATTGGCCAGACGGCGCCGGCGGCGGACTCGGCCCACTTGCGGCTGTCCAGGTCGTCCAGGTTCAATACCCGTCGCGGCGCGGGAACCTGGAGAGCCAAGGGCGCCATGCTTGACGAGAATGCCAGCACGGCGTCGAAACCCACCTGCCCGGCCCACTGCATGACCCGTCGTCGCAACACCCCCGAAGCGAAGTAGCTTTCCGTTGCCGTCCCGCCTGCCAACAGCCCCGCCAACGCGCGAACCTGAGCAAGAGACGCGTGCAGCGGCACCGCCGCCACATCGCGGCACATCGATCGCAGCCCCGTCAGCGATCGGCGAGTCTCTTGTGATGCCCGTCCCAAGGGCCCCGTTTCCAGGAAGCCGGCGCACCAGACATCGTGCCGCTGCGCGAGATACCGCAGTTGAGCGGCGGCGCGAAGTTTCGCCCCGCCGTTCGCGGGGCAAGGCAACCGATGGATCAGGTACAGAAGCTTCATCGTAGCGATCAGTTCTCAGTTGTCAGTTCTCGGTCGGTCACCGTGCCCTGTCCCTTGCAGGACAAGAGGCGGGAGATCAGCCGTCTTATTCCCCCGTCTCCTGCGTATTTGTCCGACTGATGACCGAAAACTGATCACTGATGACTCTCCAGCTCATCCCGGGATCGACTTCGACAGCCACGCTCCCAGCGGTCGGGTTACCGCCAGCGGCAGCCTGGGCCAGACCCGGCGGCTCAGTTGCAGCTTCGGGTTGTTGGGCGTCAGATCCGGCGCCCGTCCGCCGGCCGGCACAAAGTACTGATACTGCAGCGGCGTCGGCTCGAAACCCTGGAACCGCTTGAAGTCGTAGGATCCCTTGTTGTCGACTCGCGTTCGCCCGAAATCGAACTGGCGACAACCCGTTTGAACTCCCTTCTCCATGGCGGCCAAGTACATGAAATTGTTCGGGTGATACTTCTCAAATCGTTCATCGCAGCCGGCGAAATACGGCAGCAGTGTGTCGCGGTAGATGAAGCTGACCAGACCTGCGATTGCCCGGCCTTGATGCTCGACAATTTGAACCAGATGTCCGATCCTTTCGCCGCCCGCCGATTCGGGGCGGGTTCGTGTCATCAATGAGCGGAAGAACCTCAGCGGATAGTTCGGTGAGGCCAAGCGGCGCATCGACTGGCTGTAAAGCATCCAGACCTCGTCGAGACGCGCCTCGTCGAATCGTGAAACCAGGCCGAATCGCTCGCGGGCCTGGCGGGCGGCGGCACGCGCTTTGCGCGGCAGGTCGGCCAAGACGCGGTTCGGGTCGTCGGGCAGCGGTTTTCGGAAGGTCACATATCGATCCGAAACCGGCAGCTCGGGCCATCGTGCATGGATGGAACGGATGTCGAGCCATTGAGCGCCGACCTGAGTGGCCAAAGCCATCGCTGCGTCCAGCAGGGCGTGATGGGTCTCATCGTCGTCGGCCAGCGAACCACCGTAGACGCCGTACGGCACGCTGACCATCAGTGTGCCGGCCAAGCGGCTATCGACCCGGGCTAACGGCAACACGCCCACGACGCGTTGGTCTCGAACGGCCATGAGGTAGCGACTCGTGTGCCCGAACGCCTCGGTCACCGCGTCCCGCCAGATCAGCGTGTGGAACAGCGTGCTTTCGGGGTGGCCGGCGACGTAAGAATCCCACAAGCCGGTCGTCTTGTCATCCAGCTCGGTGATGCGGACGGACAAATCTCCCTCCTACGATGTGCTCTGGTAGTAGTCGTGTGTCTGGGCTGCCATCGCCGTTTCGGTGTAGCCGGCGAGGATACACCCGGCCACCGTGACGCGGTTGGCCTGCAGCATCTTGACACAGCGGCTAAGCAGCGGCTCGGGTGTCCGGTTCATGCGAACCACCATGATGACCGAGTGGCAGAGCGGCGCGATCAGTCCGGTGTCGGCGGCTTCATGAACCGGCGGCGTGTCGATCAGGCTGTAATGGAACCGTTCCGTCAGTTCCTTGAAGACGCTGCCGACCAGATTGCTGGCCAGCAATTCGCTGGGCAGCATGCCCGCCGGATCGCCGGCCGGGACCAGGTAGAGATTGTCGCGGACCACCGGCATGCACACATCCGCCAGCGGCATCTCGCCCCGCAAGACCTCGGCCAGTCCCGGTTGACTCTCTGCCCCAAGCAGGCAACTGAGCCCCCGGCCGTGAAAATCGAGATCAATCATTGCCACCCGCAGATACTTCAGTTCCGAAAGGCTGAAAGCCAGGTTGGCGGTGGTGACGGTTTTGCCCTCGCCGTGCAGAGCAGAGGTCAAGGCGAGCACGCGCGGGCCCCCGCCCGGGTTGGCGGTGATCAGCCGCGTGCGGACAGATCGGAACTTCTCAGCCGTCACCGAGTTCGGGTCATGCAGAGCCACCGCTTCGCCGGCCACCGATTCGCTCAGGATCGGTGGAGCGGTGATCGGGAAAGGCTGCGGAGGCGGGGGCGGATTGAGCAGGGATTGAGTCATGTCGGAGAGAGAATCGACTCTGGTAGTGCCGCGCCCGGAGACGCGCTCCGGACCGGCGGTGAGATCCGCAAACGACGTATCCGCCATTTGCCCCAGCCGCAGGTTCCGCTCTTGCTGTGCTCGTCTCAGCGCTTCAGCGATCCGTCCCATGCTCGTGTGCCGCCTCTTCTCAATGTCGTCCGGTTCTCCTGACCGGAGGGATGTCTTACGCTCCCGGGACTCTGCCGGTCCATTCCGCCAACAGGGCTGCCGACCGGGTGGTCACCCGGTCATACAACTCGGGACGCTCCAACGCCAGGTAAACCAACGTGCCCATGACCGCTACCCCCAGCGTCTGCATCGCCACAAATGCCGGCAGCAGGCGTTTGCGCAGGAACCATCCTTGCGGTCGTCCCACCTGGATCTCGCCGATCGTCTCCAGTATCGGAATGCCGAGCATCTGCTTCAGGCGGTTCGGATCCTTGACCGAACGGTCCAGAATCTCCCGAAGGAATACGATCACAATCGCCAAGGCCAGTCCCAATCCCGAACTGAGTGCGAAGAAGCCGTTGGCCGTGGGCGTACGAAGACGACCGGCCAAGTGCGGTTGCCCCAGGCTCAACACTTGAATCCCCCGACTCTCCGCCTCGGCGGTGAGGATACGGCTCAACTGGCTCAGGTTGTTGGCCCAGAGGTCCAAGTCGTTCTGGGCGCTGACCAAGGCCTGCTGCAACTTGGCATATCGCTCCCTCCGCTCGGGCAGCGACTGCATATCCTTCTTGAGTCGTTCCTGCGTCTCCAGATTTACCTTCAGCTCCCGCTCGACGCGGGCAAGATCCTCGCGGTGCGCCCTGATCTCGATCTCCGTCTTCTTCCGCTCGGCCAACCACGGGTCAGCCGGGAGGTTGACAGCCGCCAGCGGCACGTCCAGGTGCTCCGGCACGTTGTCCAGGTTTTCCTGGAGGCTCTCGATCTGCCGACGCAAGGTCATGATCTCGGGGTGCATCTCGGTCATTCGCCGCGTGACTCTCAGTTCCTCGATCTTCTTGTTCAGGCCGGCGATCTCGGCGGCCGCCTGCTGATATCGCGGGTTGGCGATGGAGTTTCGGTCAACCGCCGCGGGCCGGTTGGGCAGTGCCGGCTCCTGCGCGGGGCGGGTGCTCAACTCAGCCAGGTACGCCTCGGAGGCGGTAATTCTCGTCTGCAGTCTTTGCCGCTCGCGTTCGTGCTGGTCGATGGTCTGCGAGACAGCCTGGGCTCGCTGCTCGAGGGTATCGGGACCGGCCGGATTGGTTCCCGGGAACTCCATGTCAATCTGGTGGAGTTCGGTCCTCAGGGCGGCGACGGCCTCCTGGCACTTCTTCGATTCCTGCGAGAAGAACTCATGCGCGTCGTTGATGATGCCCGAAACCTTGTTGCGCGAGGTGGAGATATAGCTGTCCCGGATCTTTGTCAGGATGGGGGCAGCCAGATCGGGATGCTCGCCGAGGTAGCGGATCTCAACGGTGTCGGAGAAGTCACCGGTTTCACGGATGATCACTGCGATCGACTCGAGCCATCGTCCGATGATCGCGTCGCGATCGACTCTGGCCTCGGCTGTCAGGTCGCCGGAGGCATCGCGTGGCAGATGATCGAGTAGGCCCATTTCCTCGACGGCCAGCCCCACGACCGAGAAGTTCCGCACGTCAGTCACGAGGGACTGCCGCAGAGATGCAAAAGAATAGGGTGAGTTGCTCGCGATCAGCTTGGAAATGACCAGGTTGTTGCGCCGCTCGAACGTCGCGCTGACATAATACCGCCGCGGATAGGTCAGGCCCACCGACAGCGTGATCAGCATGACCGTCAACATCGGAATGGCCAGCAGAGGCCAGCGCCGACGCAAGACGTCCAGCACCTTTGACAGGGTCTGGAGCAGGCTGGCAATCGCCGATTCCTCGGGCGGTGCGCCGATTCGCGACCCCAGAATGATCGAAGTGGGTTGGATGCTCATGTGCGATCCTTCGCGGGCCCTGGCCCACCGTTGAGGGCAACCTTCACCACCCCTGGTTGCCGTACACCCCTCCCATTCCGTACCCGTACTGCAAGCCTGTGCTCGATCCCGTCCCCGTGTTCCAGTCATAATCCGTATATGTCTGTAGCGTGTTGTTCGCGTTCGCCGGAAAAGCGTAGGCGTTCAGCAGCGGCAACGTCGGATACAGCAATTCCTGCACCCGCAGGCCCACCCACCCCAGCGGGGTCGGGGGCACATAGACAATATCGCCTTCCTGAAGAAGGAGATTGTTGCGGAGATCGCCTTCGTTCATCATTCGGGTCACATCGATGGTGATCTCGCGGACTTCGTTCGGGTCGGCGCTGGGCCGGATCACCCGGACCATCTCGCCCCAGGCAATGAGGTTCGGCCTGGCATTTGCCAGCACGGTCAGCAGCGTGTCGTTCCCGGTGAACGGTTTGGGACCGTTCAGGTTGACCTGGCCGAAGACATAGATGCACCGACTGGTCGGCGTAATCAGGCGGACCTCCGCCTTCGGATCGACGTAGTAGCGGGTCAGGAGCTTCTCGATCTTGGCGGCGATCTCCTGTTCCGTGAGCATCGAGACCTTTACCGGTCCGAGCAGTCGAAGCATGATGGTGCCGTCGGAGTTGATGCGGGCGCTGGCGCTATCCACTTCCGGGCAGGTGGCGGAGGCAATCACCACCACATCGGTGGGCTTGGCCCGATGCGAGGCATCCACAACGTCGTGGTTGTGGGCCTGGACGAAGGCCTTCACATCGTCGTATTTCGGCGCGCACCCCGCGCTTGCGACGGTCTGAGCAACCGCCCCAATTCCCAGAATCACAAGCCGGGTTTTGACGGAGTCCTGCATGCTGATGGTCTCACGGGAGCCGATTTTGAGCGTTCGGGTCATCCCTCTGCGTTTTCCTGTTTGCCACGCCCGATAGCCGTCGGACTTGGTTCCGTGCCAGAGTAATCGGACGCTCGGGGGCTCAGTTCGACTTATCTCCGTTTTTTTTTCGGGCGTTGCGGGGAACCTCAAGGCACCCACTGGGCAGGTCCGATAGAACGGCTTGGAACGTGCAGGTTTCTGTTCGTCCGATAACTGCGCGCGCCGCAACCGGCGTTCCCTTAGGAGGCACTGGGCATGTACTGTTCCCATTTCGGGCTTCACCGCCCGCCGTTCAACAACACCCCCGATCCGACGTTCTACTTCAGCACGCCGGAACATGAGGAGGCCCTGGCCACCCTGCATTACGCGACCGAAGAGCGCAAGGGATTCGTGCTGATCACCGGCGAAGTCGGGGCGGGCAAGACTCTCACCGGGCGGATGTTCCTGCGTCAGATCGAACAGCAGGCCGAGACCGCGGTCATCACCAACACCCACCTGTCCGGACGACAGTTGTTAGCTGCGATCTGCTCTGAATTTGGTCTCAACCCGCCACCGCAGGCGGGCAACCTCGAACTGAGTCAGCTTCTGCAGGAGTTTCTTCTCGAGCAGTTCGCCCGGAATCGTTATGTCGTCGTGTTGATTGATGAGGCCCAGAATCTGCCGGACGAGGCGTTCGAAGAGATCCGGATGCTCGGCAATCTTGAGGCAGATGACGCCAAGCTTCTACAAGTCTGCATTCTCGGGCAGCCCGAACTGCGGGGCCGTTTCTCGCGGGCCCAAATGCGACAACTGGACCAGAGACTGTTCCGCCGGTTTCACCTCAAGGCCCTGTCTGCTCACCAGACACGCCAGTACATTCAGCACCGCCTTCGGATTGCCGGATATGCCGGAACCGGTCTATTCACGGATGAAGCCATCGACGCCATCTACTTGGCGTCTAAAGGAGTTCCCCGACTGATCAACCAGATCAGCGATGCCGCATTGCTTGCCTGCTATGCTGACAGACGAGAGATCGTTGACGTCAGGACAATCGATGAGGTGTGTGAACGCGTGACTGGCGCAGGCTCTGACGCGGAAGAGACGGATAGTCGTCAGGAAGTAACTCGCAGCGTCAGTCGGCTGCCCGTTGCTGATGACTCCCCTGCCCAGGGGACAGGTGCTGCGGCCCCCCAACACGAGGTGGCGGCGGGTCTGGGCACGTTGGCCCGCTCGATCCACGAATGCGTTGAGACAGTGCTCGAAGGTCAGGGAACGACTCCCAGCGAGATCCCCGCTGAGGTTCCGGAGTGGGATGACGGGTCGTCGTCGCCTGGGGCTTCGGTTGAGTCCTTCGGCGAGCCGCTGGCAGGCGATTCGGAGATTGCAAAACGATGCCAGAAGGCGAGGGAAGAGCTTGATCGTCTGGCTCGGACCGATTTCTCGGTCGAGACAGATGGTCAAGCGCACCCGTCGGACCGGACGATCTCGCCAGGCGCGGAAAACGGCGACGACTCGAAAGCCAAGGGCGCCGCTCGATCGCCGTTGCACCGTAGACGCCTCGCCGGCTTCATGGATGCCGTGAAACAGAAGTGCTCACGGGTGACGGATGACGCAAAAGCTGGACAGAAGGAGATGCCCGCGGGGTCGATGTCGCAATCCAGAAACACCCAGGAGCTGCGGCAAAGGGATAGCGAGACTCTTGCGGATCGCAAACAAGAGATCGAGGTGCTCAAGAGTCGGCTCGCGGACAGCGAGCAAGCGATTGTGAACCTCAGCCGTCATGTCACCTCGCAGTGGAACGCCACACGCGAGGCATTGAAGGCCGTGGGGAGAAAAGCGGTGAGCTCCGACGAATTCAGGCAGCTCAGAACGCTCCACGAGACTTCCACCTCGGAGGTGGAACGTCGACTCGCGGAGAACACCGCGTCGCTCAAGCAGCTCAGCAATTCGGTTGAGGAGCAGTTCGGAAGCGCAAACGGGGGAGCACGACCCGAGTTTCAGGCATTGTCCAAGCGACTCATCGAGCAGGCGCAGCAGCTCCACGAGCTTCGAAAGCGGACATTGGCGCAAAATGCGTCGGTTGCCCACATTCTGTCAGAGATGAAGAGTCAACTGGTCGGCCGAGCCGAACTGGAAGAGGTCCGAGCCGCCCAGGCGGAAACTGCCCGAAAGATCCTGGAGCGGATCGATCGCAACCGCGACGACGCCCAGGAGATACTCGACAACCTCGAGGAACGTTATCTGGGGTTGCGCGATCAGATCGAGGCCGTCATTGCGTCCAAAGCTGAAGCATCAAACCTGGTCGACGTCCAGGCTCGCCACGAGGCGGATTTCGGTGAGTTGCTCAACGCACTTGGAAAGCAGCGTCAGGAACTTGAGAACAAGCTTGAGCAGATGGTGGCCGACTGGAAGCAGACCCAGAAGGCCTTGGATGATCTGGCCGCCCAAGCCAGCGACAAGCGGGAACTGGATGAAATCCGGCGTCGACAGGCCGCCGATGCGGGCCGAATCCTTGAGATGCTTGCGGCTCACCGCCGCGACGTTGAGCATCTGGCACGCGACCTCGACCGGCGGGCCGGCGACCTGCTTGCGCGGCTCAATGCTCTGCCCAAGGACATCGCCACGGCGGAACAGCTTCAGGGCATTCGCGCGGCATACACCGAACAGATCACCGATCTGACTGCCCGGCTGGCCGCTTGTGAAGCGGGCTTCGAGAAGTCGCGAGCGATCCATGAGCGCGGTTTGCGAGCCGTTGCCGGCAAGACTCTTGAAACGGCGCGGCGCGTATCGATTCTGGAGGAAAAGGGCAGGCCGCGCAGGATTCGGCTCGAGTTGTCGCCGCAGGCGGGGATCGAGCTGGGTGACGTGGTCGCCGCGGCGCAGGACCACCGTGATGCACTTCGCGGCGACATTGAAGAGGCCAGGAAGACGGCTGTTGATCTGCGAGAGATGTCCTCCACGATTCAGGAGGCGATTCGGGCCTGGCAGGCCAGCGTGGAAGAAAGCTGGGACAACGCCCAGTCCTTCCTTCAGGACTGGCAGAGCAAGGCCGTCGAGGCCAAGAGCGAGGCGGATCGGATGCTGCAACTCTGGCAGAATGAGGCCATCGAGGCCAAGGGCGAAGCGGATCGGTCGCTCCAGCGTTGGGAGAGTGGAACCAAGGAGGTTCGCGAAGAGGCGGAGCGATTGAGAGCGTCGGCCAAGATGGCCGCCGAGATTCTGCAGAAGATGCGCCAGTGCCACAATGCGATCGACGCCAAACTCAATTCTGAGGAGTGGCGTGTCGAGATCGCCAGAGCGGAAACCACCGCGGCTCGTCTTGAACAGGTCGTTGCGGCCGGCCGGACCATCTGCCAGCAGATCGCCAGCAGAACCGACCAGTCAAAGAACGAGCTCGGTGCGTACCTGGCCGACTGCAAGAAGGAGCTGGAAGAGCGGCTTGCACAATTCGCGGTTGAGCAGAGACAGATGGATCAGGTCATCGAATCCCGCCGCCGGATGCTGAGCAACATCGCCAAGAGTGCCGCCAGCCTGGCGGAGGTGATCGAGGCCGGACGGCAGTTTGACGAGAAGCGGCAGCCCTCGACCCCAGCCAATCCGGCCACGCAGCCGCCAGCCATCGAGTCCCGGGAGCCTGAGGTCGATA
>CAZTQK010000235.1:0-9811 GCA_964615635.1 uncultured Planctomycetales bacterium | reverse complement strand
ATCGGGATCTGCGACGACGGGCTGCAGTCGGCCCATCCGGATCTGGCGCCGAACTATGTTGCCGCTCACAGTTGGGACTTTTTTGACGACGACAGCAACCCCAATCCCGCTTTGGCGGATGACAACCACGGCACGGCGGTTGCCGGTGTGGCGGCCGCTCGCGGCGGGAACAGCATCGGCGTGACGGGCGCCGCGCCGCAAGCGAGCCTTGCCGGCTTGCGGCTTCCTCTCAGTGTTGTGGATCAAGAGGCGGCCGACTTCGTCGATGCGATCCTCTATCACAGCAGCGGCACCGATACCTCCATCAAGATCAAGAACCACAGCTACGGAAGGAGCGTGGGCTACCGCATTGTTGATGCCGAGACAAATGCTCTGGACAGCTCCACGGCGGCAGGGACGATTCACTGCTGGGCAGCGGGGAACGGTTCCAGTGATGCCAACCTCAGAGATCTTCAGAACCAGCCCGGGGCGATCACCGTGTCCGCACTGGGCAGCAACGGTCGCTATTCAGATTATTCCAACTACGGGGCGAACGTTTTCGTCACGGCACCCTCGAATTCGGCGGGCCTCCTCGGTATCACCACGACCGATCGCACCACGGAGGCCAACGGGTACAATGGCGACAGCGAATCATTCCCGGACCCGGACTACACCACGGAATTCGGCGGTACCTCCTCGGCGACGCCGCTGGTGGCGGGCGTCCTGGCCCTGGCCAAGCAGGCCAAGCCCTCGCTGAACACGCGATTCGCCAAGCACCTGCTGGCCCGAACCAGCGATATTGTCGATGCTGCGGACTCCACCCCCGAGAGCGATGGCGGATGGCGGGCCAATGCCGCCGGATTCCACTTCAACCAGCGTTACGGATTCGGGCTCATCGACGCCGACGAGCTTACTCAGCAGGCGACGGTGTATAGCGGCGTAACGTCGCTGCTTACCCAAAGTACAGGCACGATGGCGGTCAACCAGACACTGGCGGACACGGGATCGCGTACCGTCCAATTCAATCTATCCACGGCCCAGCCCATGGAGGAGGTGCTGGTGACCATCGATTTCCAGACTCCCAACGCCTACCCCGTAGAGATCAATCTGACCGCACCCAGCGGGTATCGCACTCGGTTGATAAAGGCTCAGAATACCAGCCCCTCAGAGCCGCACTCGCGCATGGCCTGGCAGTATTGCACCAACGCGTTGTGGGGTGAGAACCCAGCCGGCACGTGGACGCTGAAGTTAGAGGACACCAAGGCCGACGGGGTACAGGTCATCTGGTACAACTACGAAGTGACGGTCAGGATGGGGACACTGTCCTATAACAGTTGCATCCCTGCACCCACGAACGTGGCGGCCACCGATGGGACGTATGAATACACACGCGTGACGTGGACGGGAGTGAGCGGCGCGACCCATTACCGTGTTTACCGGGCGACGGTCAACAATTTCGCACTGGCCATTCCGGTCAGCAACTGGCAGACGGGCACCAGCCTCAATGACGCCGACAACCTGCCGTTGACTGCATACTACTACTGGATTCGCGCGTCGTCTGACAGCAGCGGGCTGTGTGGCAGTCTGGCCAGCAGTTCCGACCTGGGCTGGAGCAAGCTTCGACCACCTGCATCCGTATCCGCCTCCGACGGCACGACCACGGCTGGCGTGCAGATCACCTGGGATGCAGCGCCCGCGGCCACGCACTACTGCGTGTATCGCAATGACGTGGACAACCCGGCGCTGGCGATCCCGATATCCGGATGGCAAACGTCTTTGAGCTATCTGGACAGCTCATCCGCTGCCTCTCCGGGCGTCGTCAAGTACTACTGGGTCTGCAGCGCGATCAGCAGCAGCGGCCAGGCGGCATCGTGGTTCAGCGTCGGCGATACCGGGTATCGCAAACTGACCCCGCCGGCCAACGTTCAGGCCAGCCAGGGCACCTCCGCCAACTATGTGCGCGTAACCTGGAACACCACGGCGGGCGCCTCGCACTACCTGGTCTCCCGGAGCAGTCAGAACAATTCCTCGACCGCGGTCCCGATCACTGCCTGGATCACCAGCACGGCCTTCGACGACACCGCGGTCGATGCCTGTGTCAGCCACTATTACTGGGTCCAGGCGGCGGTCGACAGCGCGGGTTCCAGGCCGAGCGACTTGAGCGCCTCGGCGGACGGCTGGCGGGTCATGCCGCCCCCGAGCGGGGTCACGGCCAGTGATGGCACGTACACCAGCTATTGCCGGGTAAGCTGGAACGCCGTTGCAGGGGCGACCTCTTACCGCGTGTGGCGTTCGATGAACAGCGATCCGGCGACGGCCACGGCGATATGCTCCTGGAGGACCGAGACGTCCTATGATGACACCAGTGCCCTCGCGGGCGGCATTTACTACTACTGGGTGACGGCGGCCACGGATTTCCTGGGAACCTGCGCGAGTTTCAAGAGCGCCTTCGATTCCGGCTGGCGGGGACTCTTGCCGCCAAGCTGCGTGGAGGCCAGCGATGGTGATTATTACGACCGGGTGACGGTCAGTTGGTGCAGCAGCAATTACGACACCCATCACAAGATTTACCGGGGTCCGACGGCCAACGCGGCCCAGGCGACGGCTATCACCGGCTGGATCGATACGCCCCTCCACGAAGACACCACCGGCACACCGGGCACGCAGTACTACTATTTCGTCAAGTCGGCCATCGCCGCCGACGGAACCGGCGAGAGTGATTTCAGTCCTGGAAACCTCGGCTGGCGCCTCCTTTCCGCGCCGGGGAACGTGACCGCCTCCGACGGCACTTCGACCACTCAGGTGCGAGTGACATGGAGTCTCGGTGAGGCGGGGCTGTGGTACCAGGTCTACCGGGGATCTTCGAGCGACATTCACTCCGCGGCGGCCATCAGCGCTTGGCGCCAGGACGCGGCGTCGTACGATGACACAACCGCGTCGGTTTCCACGACCTACTACTACTGGGTGAAGGCGGCCACCGATTCGGCGGGTACCATCGCGTCAGATTTCGGAGGGCCGGACACTGGATGGAAAGCCATGGTGGGTCCGGACGCCAGCGCGAGCAACGGGACCTACGTGGACCGCGTGGCGGTGAGCTGGCTGGGACCAATCACCGGCTACTACTATCGCGTCTACCGAGCCACGAGCAGCAGTTCCTCGCAGGCACAGCCCTTGTCCGCCTGGCAGACCGCTCGCTCTTACAACGATTTCACGGCCGAGCCGGGCGTCAGTTATTACTATTGGGTCAAGATCTCGATCAATAGCGCGGGCGATTACCCGAGCGCATTTGGCCGTGGGGCCCGCGGCGTCCGGGCGCTGGACTGCAACAACAACGGTGTGCCCGACCAGAATGACCCCAACAGCGACGGCGACGTCGTGCCCGATGACTGCGATCTTTGCCCGAACACCGTGCCGGGCTCTCCCGTCGATGCCAATGGCTGTCCGCCGCTGATCCCCGGTGACTTCGACCGCGACGGCGATGTGGACCAAGCAGACTACGACCTGTTTGCGTCGTGCGCCGGCGGGCCAGGTCTTCCAGCAGCTGCTGGCTGCGAGACTGCGGATTTCGACAGCGACAATGACGTCGACCAGACCGACTTCGCAGCCTTCCAGCGATGCTACGGTGGAGAGAACGTGCCGGCTGATCCGGATTGTGGGAATTGAGAGGGAAGCTGTCAGCGATCGGCTTTCAGCGGCCGGAGAGGCATTGTCTCACCGCAGCGGACGCAGAGGGACGCGGAGACCTATCTCCGTTGTCTCCGTTACCTCATGTTCAAACGCCTTCCTCCTGTTCTTCATCTGCGTCAATCCCATGATCTGCGGGCCGGGACTCGCTTCCTGTCTCGGCGTTTTCCGCCGTGTTCTCGGCGCACTCAGTGGTTGGAATGAAGTGGTTGGCCGTCAGCAGCCAATCCTTTCCATATTCCCGCGTGAATGACGATGGGAATCGTCGACTCGGGGGGCCCGGATGGGAATCTGGGACCAGCGGAATCCGGGACCAGCGGCAAGAGAGCGGGTCAGGCACCTTTTTGCGGGCTCCCCTGCATGGCATCGTGCCAGCCGGCCTCGTTGACCTTCCCCGGGTCACCCGGCGAACCACGTCAGGCAAAAAGGAGCCAGACCCCGGCCCGCTAAACATGCACGTATGCGACGCTGGGGTATAATCTGCCCTCATGGAAGAACCGGCATCGACATCCATCGAGACCGGCAGGATCGTGTGCGGCGACAATCTGGCCTTCATGGGCGGGTTGCCGGACGGTTGCTGCGATTTGATCTACGCGGATCCGCCGTTCTTCACCGGCAAGACCAAGACGCAGGCTGACGGCAGACACGGTTTCAATGACTGCTGGGACAGCGACCTGGGCAGCTTCCTCGATTTCCTTCGCCCGCGCTTGGAGCAGATGCGGCGTCTGCTCAGGCAGACCGGCTCGCTGTATCTGCATCTCGATTGGCACGCGGTCCACCACGCGAAGGTCATGCTGGACGAGATCTTCGGCGGTGACCACTTCTGTAACGAGATCATCTGGTCATACCGCACCGGCGGCCGTGCAATGCGGTGGTTTGCCCGCAAGCACGATACCATTCTCTCCTACGCCCGACAGGCCGAGCGGCAGAAGTTCAATATCCAACGCGACGGCCAGTTCCGCACCGACGGCATGAACTACGACGAGCAGGGTCGCCCGTACAAGCAAACCAAGGCCGGCCGGCTGTACTTCAATCCGCAAGGCCCGGCCATGACCGATGTCTGGGAGATTCCATTCCTGTCTACAGTGTCATCGGAACGCACCGGCTATCCGACACAGAAGCCTGAAGCACTGCTCGAACGAATCGTCAGAGCGAGCAGCGATGCCGGTGACGTCGTCGCGGATTTCTTCTGCGGCAGTGGGACGACGCTGGCCGTCGCTGAGCGCCTCGGCCGCCGCTGGCTCGGCTGCGACGTCAACCCCGAGGCCGTCGAGCTGGCCCGCCGGCGGGTGACCGGGGGTCAACCATTGCTGCCTTTTCCAGAACCGAAGGACTGACGCTCGCTCAGTGATTCCTTGAGAAGTAGTCCCACACCTTGAAGACCTTCATCGCGTTGGGGCCGGGTGCGCTGTTGTAGCGAACGGGCGTGAGTTGGGCGGCGTGGATCTGACCCTGGGGGTCGACCACGCGCCTGGCGTGCAGATCGCCGTACAAGACGTTATAGCTGTTGAGGTGATAGCCCTCGTAGGGTTCGCGGTTGTACAACTTGCCTTCCCATGTATAGGTATCCTTGCCTGCAAAGTAGCCGTCGGAGACGAACGCGTGGACCGAATGCCTGCCGCGTATTCCGGCCGGGAGCGGACCAAGGAATTCCGGAGCGGAGTCCGTGACTTCGTTCAAATACCGCCAGTACGGAGACTCGGCCGCAGGTGACATGCCGCCGTAGCGCACCGACTCTTCGGGATACATCCGGCTGCCGGCGTCTCGCGGCGAGCGACCAGGTACGAGGGGCGCCGCGTAGTTGTACGAGCTGAACGGCGAGATGGGAAAGGTGTGCGAGTTCTGGTATCCCGGCTGGCCGCGCTTGGGGGCGCGGTAGCAACGGAGGAACTGGGTAATGCCGTTCGAGCCGGTGCTGTCGGCGGCCTTGTTGTTCGGGCAGTAGAAGAGCTCGGGGCTCGAACCGACGTACTTGGGATACAGCACGCCGATGTTGACCAGGGCCCAGTCGTGCATCTCGTCGCCTGAATAACCGAGGTAGTACTTGCCTTCCATCAACGAAAACCTGAACGAGCCGGCCCACGGCAGGACGGCCTTGTGGTCGGCGGAGTAGGCCGAGAATGCGATTCCCTGCTGCTTCAAGTTGGAGAGACAGACTGTTGCCCTCGTCTGCTCGCGAGTGCGGGCCAGCGCCGGCAGCAGCACGGCGATCAGCAGTGCGATAATCGCAACGACAATCAGGACCTCGATCAGCGTGAAGCCTGGCAAGGCCTGTGCGTCTTTTCGAGAAACCCGATCAGGAGGTGAATACAACATGGCCGGTCACCGGGAGAGTCGGTCTGCCCGTCCGTGCGATCATACAACAACCTGCAGCAGTCGCCGTCAGGTTTTTCCGATCGGCAGCCCTCCGCGGACAGTGTCGAGTGAGACGCCGCTGATACGGATGGTCTTTCGCGGTGAACCGTGGCCCGTTTCGACGGTGACCTGCGAGGCTCGCAGTCCCAATGCTTTAGCGAGTAGCTTGCACACGGCGTCGTTGGCGGCGCCCTTCTCCGGGGCGGCTGCGACCGTGATTTTCAACGCACCATCCAATTCGCCTACGATCTTGTCGCGCGATGACTTCGGCACCACCTTAACAGGCAGAAGCACGTCGTCGCCTTGCCGGCTGGGCTGAATCATGCCCGATAGCGTACTACGCCAGATTGGGCGGGTCGAGGAATTCGTGGTTGGGATCGATGTGCCGGTCCCAGTGGGCCGCGGCCAACTGGTTGCCGAGCTCGCGTGTGTGCTCGAAGCCGGCCATCACTCCAATTCGCATCACCAGCACCAGAACGGCAGCAACCGCCCCGAAACAACCCTGGGCAATGCGCAGTTTCGCCCGTTGCCACGGTGTCAGATTCGGCCGCATCCGCAGCAGTCGGCCCGCGGCCTTCGACGCCCGGGCGACCCGGCGCAGCATGCGCAGCGCCCGGCCGTTGGCTCGATCCTGCAGTCCGTGGGGCAGCGGCTGATTCTGGAGCAGCATCAGGCCAGTGTGGACCGTGCTGACTCTGCGAACCTGGTCGGCGCAGCCCGGGCACAGCCGGATATGGTCCGAGAGCCGGCGCGGCAGCGCACCTCCGCTGTCCGACCATTTGAGCAGGTCCTGCCTGCTGCAACCTGAGCGGGAGAGGCCCTCTTTTGAGATGTGTCCGGGCCTCGAAGATATGTCACGAAAACGCCTCATGGATTTGCCTCCCGTCCAATCATATCCGCAAGTCGCAGGATGGCTTCCCGGCGATACAGCCTGGCAGTGCCGTTCCGTATCCCAAGGATCCTGGCAACCTGCGCGTAGGGCAGTTCGGCCAGTTCGCGCAGAACGATGACGTTCCGCAGATGTGTAGGTAACTGGCAGATGGCCTGCCTCATTTTATCAATGATCTCTCTCTGATCGAGCCCCACGGGTTGAGGTCTGTCTTCGCTGCGTCGCCGCTGAAGGTCCACCACCGTCGGCCAGCATGCCCGATGGCGTTGCTTCGTCCGCAGGATCTCGATCCCCGCGTTCGACACTGATCGATAGAAATAGCCTGAAGGGTTGGCCCCCATCCCATCCCGCCCCCTGGCCGTCAGCCGGCAGATCGCAGTCTGGTAGGCGTCCAGTACGTCCTGTTCTGAGCCCAACATTCGCCAGAGCAGGGTGATCACGGCCAGACCGTGTTTGCGCATCAGGCCTACGATCCACTGCTGGTCGTCAGCGACGTCGGCCGATGCGAGTCCGGCCACGACGGCACGAAGCTCCAGGGGTAGGGCGCTGGAAACGACCCTGGCCATAGGCGGGCACTCCTGTCTTCTTATTATGATGCATATCCCGGGCGAATGTATACCTTCGGGGCCAGAAATCGCGTGTCTTCTCTCGGAAACGTGTATCGAAGGGTGCCTCGGAGGAAGGCCGGAGCCCAGTCTGGGGCAGAATACCGGCGGCTTGTCGGCTCGGTCGATCGGGCCAACTTGCGGAGGATCCGCCCCAAAAACGCGCAAAGCGACGTGTGGGACACTTACACGGACCACACTGGGCCCTCTAGGTTTATGTGAGGCGGGAGCCTCGGCCAGAATGCGGGGCCGGTGGGTGGCACAGAGCGGCTGACCCGGAGCCTCTGACGGACACCACCGGGCGAGGCGGTCGCCTGACTCTGTGCCACCCCGTTTACGGACATGGACTGCGGCCCAGTGGCCCCATCGTTGTTCTGCGGTTGTGTCGAGGCTGTCCGGAGGGGAATAGGTGTCTGAGAGCATGAATCCGACCGGAAACACAGTCGTTCAACTTGTGGACGCCTTGCTGGCCAGGGCCATTGGCCGCAAGGCCAGCGACATTCACTTCGAGCCGTCAGACGGGGGGATGTGGGTCAGATATCGGCTGGATGGGCTTCTGCACGAGATGGACAGGCTCCCGGCCGGGCTGGCCGAGAACGTGATTGCCCGGCTGAAGATCCTGGCGGGCCTGCTAACCTACCGCATGGATATCCCTCAGGAAGGGGCATTTCAGGCCCAAGGGCACCTTACCGGCGGCCTGCCACCCATCGACGTCCGGGTGGCTACATTTCCGACTGTCCGGGGGGAGAGAGCGGTTGTCCGGCTGATGTACGCGGTTGGGCAAGTCAGCGCTCTTGACGACCTCGGTTTCTCAGATGAAGTGGTGACGGAATTCCGCAGAGCAGCAGAGCAACCGCACGGCCTGATCCTGGTGACCGGTCCGGCCGGCAGCGGCAAGAGCACCACTCTGTACGCCCTTGCCCGACACATCCGAGCCGCAACCCCCGGCCGCAGCGTGGTCAGCCTTGAGGACCCGGTCGAACAGCGGGTCGATGGCATGGCCCAGATTCAGATCCAGCCTCACGGTAAGCTGGACTACGTGCGGGCCATGCGGTCGCTGCTTCGGCAGGATGTCCAAGTCCTGTTGGTTGGCGAGATCCGCGACGCCCAGACGGCCCGCGTCGTGATTGAGGCGGCCCTTACGGGTCACCTGATCATGAGCACACTGCACAGCGGCGACCCGGCCGAGGCAGTTGTTCGACTCTTGGAGATGGGCGTCGAGGCATACCAGATCGTGGGCGCTCTGTCATTGGTCTTCACCCAGCGTCTCGTGCGGTTGGTCTGTGATGCCTGTGGGGGGCGGGGCTGTGAAGCCTGTGCGGAGACGGGCTACCTCGGACGCACCGCGTGCGGCCAGATCGCCGTGATGAACGAATCGATTCGTCAAGCCATTCTCGATCATCGTCCAGTCGGTGAGTTGCGTGACGCGATCGCTGCCGATCGGGCCGATCTGGCCGCGGATGCCCGGCGCCTGATCGAGCAGGGGCAAACGACCGTGGACGAGGTTCGACGCGTGCTGGGATCGCTCTTTGCGTGCGGCGAACCTGGAAGAAGATCGCCGGCGCGACACTGACGGCCGCCCGGCGCGAAGAGGAGACCGATACATGCCCTGGTTTGAATACGAAGGTCTGACACCCGGCAGCACGGCCATTGCCGGACGAGTCGAGGCCGCCAATCGTGAGCGGGCTCTCGATGATCTTGCCCAGATGCGGATTGAGGTGCGGGAGCTGCACGCGGCCGATTCACCACCGCGAAGCCGGGCAACGATCAGCGAGGAAGACCTGGTCTTCTTCAACGAGCAACTGGCCTCGCTGGCTGAGGCAGGCATTGCCCTCGACGACGGGCTGGCTCAACTGGCCCGCGACATCGAATCGCCCCGGCTGCGAGCCTGGATCAACGACCTGGTGGCCGACCTGCGCCGCGGCACTCCGCTCGATCGGGCCGTCGCCGCACGCGAGCAGGGCTTGCCGCTCCTCTACAGCCGGGTCATCCGGGCCGGCATCGACTCGGGCGAGCTGCCGGCCACCTTGCTGAACCTTAACCAGCACTTGCGGCTGGCCGGCAATGTTCGGCGACTGGTGTGGGAGGTCGTCAGTTATCCTCTGCTCGTTGGGTGCATTGCCCTGACGGTCATCTCGGCATTCTTTCTGCTTGTTGTCCCGCAGATGAGAGACATCTTTGCTGATTTCGGGACCTCGCTGCCCGCTTTGACCATACTGCTTCTCAACATCGGGGAAAGCTTTCCGTTCATCCTGATTGGGGCCGGCTGCGTGACGGCAGCTCTGGTGGCAACATGGAT
>CAZTQK010000234.1:0-9861 GCA_964615635.1 uncultured Planctomycetales bacterium | reverse complement strand
GTATCGGCACGCCGGGAAAGTGCCAAACTCCAGAGGCCGCAAAGCGGCCAACACCGCATGGCGGCCACTCCCTTACGGTCGCGGTTCTGAAAAAGCCATAGCGTCTCCCCGCCCAGACTGTCACGGACCCGTCGGTTTCTCGCGCTCCGATGATTTCTCGACTTGGTGGGGCACGACACCCGTGAACCCGAGTGACTGAGGCGTCGAGCGGATTTCCTCAAATGTGAATGGGCGGCCGCACTCGGGGCAGCGTTGGTCTCGCAGGCCGTAGAGGTTGTAGCCGCAGCCTGGACACATCCCGACCGACTCGGGTACCTCTGCCGGCACCAGCCACCGCCAGAGGTAGTAGGCTGGCGCGCCGACGACAAGAATACCGAGCCAGGACAATGTCTCGACAGGAGACGCCTTGATAGCCAGCACGGTCATGAATGCGGAGGCGACGATAAACAACACGGGCAGAATCGGATATCCCCAACAGCGACAAGGGCGAGACATCTCTGGACGCCGGATGCGCAGCACGATCATGGCCACGGCTGCCCCGGCGTAGAAGATCCACATGGTGAAGACGAAACCGCCCGTCAGGCGTTCAAACTGCTTGAGAAAACAGACGGCCACACAGGACAGGAAGGCCTGGCACCAAAGAGAGATATGCGGCGTCTGGTATGTTGGATGAATACGCCCCAGAACGCGAAACAACAGGCCGTCACGGGCCTGGGCGAAAGTGACCCGGGCTCCGGTGATGATCGAGCCGTGCGACGCCCCCAGGGTCGAGATCATCACCAGGATCGTGGCCAGGGTTCCCCCGATGGGCCCGCACAGGCGCTCCATGACCAAGGGGACCACCCACGGCACGCCGCGCATCTCCGACAGCGGTATGACATAGATGTAGATCGCATTGACTGCCACGAAGAGAACCGCGGTGATGGCGGTTCCGACAAGGAGAATTCTTGGCAGCAGCCGCCCAGGTTCGCGGACCTCGCCGGCAACGGAGGTCACGTCGGCCCAGCCATCGTAGGTCCAAAGCACCGCGGCCAGCACGGGGGCTAGGGCGGCCAGGAACGGCTTGGGCGAGTCGACGGCCGAGAGGTTCGCGCTGGAACCGCCAGTCAGAATGAGCCCGAGCACGATGATCGCCGCCAAAGCCAGGGCTTTCAGACTGGTCAAGAATATGGCCAAACCGGCACCGAGTTGGACGCGTACCGTGTTGACGGCCGTAAGTACGATCAGCATTACGCAGGTCATGGCCGGCACATTCCAGTCCAGGCCGAACAGCTTGTTGAAGTGCTCCGCGCAAACCATGGTGATGGCTGAGGCGGCCAGCGGCTTGCCGAGCAGCATGTACGTCCAGCCGAAAACGAAGGCCACCGTCCCGCCGAGGCCTTCGTAGATATAGGCATAAATGCCCCCGGAGCGCGGGAACATGGTGCCGAGCTCTGCGAAGGTGAGAGCACCGGCCAGCGAGAGCACGCCGCCGACCGCCCACAGCAGCAGGATCCGCCGGGCGTCGCCCATTTCGGCGGCGATCGAGGCCGGCGTGCGGAAGATCCCGCTGCCGATCATGATCCCGACCATGATGCCCGAGCCGCCCCAGAAACCGATGCTGCGAGGCAAGTCCCGCTTCATCGACGTCCTCGCGGATAGAAGCCAAGCCGGTCGCGCGGCCGGGAGAATGATTGCCAAGAAACGTTGGTTCGAATGGGGGTGGCGACGGCGGTCGTTGTCGCGTTCCGGGCCAGACCGTTTGAAGCGAGTGGCCTTATATGTATCGACGCCGACTCGTGAGCAGTCACTATCATGGCCGCGATTCTATGGGGCGGCTCAAGAGCGATCAAATCCTTGCGCGAGAGACCCCTCCGCCCCCTCGCGACTCATTCGCAGGAGGCCGGCGAGGCAGTCGGTATTCTCAACTCCGTATTCTCCATTCCTCCCCGGGCGTTGCGGCGTGGGGCGTCCGCGGCACGATTCCCGATGATTGCCGATAAGATCGCCCCTGCCCGTGAGATTCGCGTCTCATAACCCGGAATCTTTGGAGGCAAGGTTTGACTCCTTGCGACGCGCGGGCATAGCATTTCGCGATTTTCGCCGTTTGCATAGGGGAAGAAGAGATGAGAACCGGACTGCTTTGCAGTTGTGTTTGCATCCTGGCGTGTGCGGGTGTGGCTCAGGCGGGCCTGCTGTCGTACGAGTTCCAGCCCACGCCGGCCGACTTGTATGACCTCGACCACTCTTATGCGTACAAATGGGGCCTCAACTGGTCCCCTCCGGACAACGTGCCCGTCGTGGCGGCCACGCTCGAAATCGAGAACCTGAAGAACTGGGCCGTAGAGCCCAATATCCTCTATATCCATCTACTGGACAGTGCCCAGACTGGTGTCACCCGGCAGTACGACAATCGGTCGGGCGATTGGTTCCAGGGCCAGGGCATCCGCCTGACGACCTTCACCGACACCCGAACGTCGAACAGCCAGCCGGCGGTCGACTGGTCGTATACCTTCACGGCACAAGACCTGGTTGTTTTGAACACTTACGTTGCCGACGGCAAGTTCGGCCTGGGCTTTGATCCGGACTGCCACTACTACAATGACGGCGTCAAGCTGACGCTCCTCGTCGAGCACACGCCCGAGCCGGCGATGCTGGCTCTGCTGGGGGCCCCGTTGCCGCTTCTCTTCGCTCGCCGGCGCCGGGAAGCGTGACGAGCCGGCAAGAACAATGCAAAGAGTGACGACACGGGCTGGCTCTTCATGAAGCGTTCGGCGTTCAGGCCTCAGTTTTCAGGGTTGCGTGGCCCGTAGCTGCCCGACCTTGTAGGGTGAGACGCGAGCACGGGGACCGTATCGTTTGACGTACATCTTCCCGCTGATGGTGGTCCACTCCAGGGGTTTGAGATACTGACCCGAGCCGTCGGCAAAGGCGGAGGCCACCCCTCCCTTCTTGCCGTGCCGAAAGTGCGGTAGCCGGCCCCATTCTCTCTCGTAGTTCTCGAGATAGGGCCCGTTGACGTTGCCGTTGGTGATCAGCAGCGCCGGTTCACCGCTAAAGCCCTCGTTGCCGCCGTCGCAGAAAAGGATCACCTCGCTCGGGCATATGATCTTTTCCATCCGACCCTCCAGCCGTCGGCCGCCTTCCCGAACGCCGTTATTCCAGGGTTTCCCTTCGCCGTCGTGCGGGTTCGTCACTCCCATGACGTCCTCATTTGCGGCGTACGAGATGACGCCATACATGTCAAACGGCGACCAGACGTTGTTGACCAGCACCTTGTCTGAGGGGCAAATGAAGATGTCGCGTCGGCCGAACTTCTGGAAATAGTAACTTGCGTCGGTGTTGAAGGCGGTGTCAAAGTACTGTTCGTTCCGCTTGAGCGACTGCATGCCGAGTTGAGTCGCGTAGGCAACAGGCCAAGCCCTGACTTGCACTGTTGTCGTCGAGAAACAGCCCGCCTGGTAGGCGTACTTTGTTAAGCCGCCGTCGATGACCGTCCATTCATCCTCCCGGCCGATCAGTTGCAGGTACCCCTTGTGTTCCATCGAGAAGGAGATCGCCGCCTTCGGCAGGTTTGACATGTTGGCCAGGCACACGACACGCTGTGCCTGCTCCCGCGCGAGCGACAGAGAAGGCAGAAGAATGGCAATGAGCAGGGCGATGATCGCGACGACAACCAGGACTTCAATCAACGTGAAGCCGGTAGCCGACGTGCGTGGCCCGGCTCGATGATGGATCAGACCTGTACGCCCCGTGCGTGTTTCCCGCGTTTGTGGCCAGTGTGCTAACATCGGATGCACCTCACCTAGCGACGTTCTGAGCCGAAACTCATGCCGACCCCAGGCGCCACACCCCGTTCTGCCCGGACGATCCCAATTCTAACAACCCTGTCCTCCCCGTACAATGGACCGTCTTGAGCCTCCAGAGGCGGACCGCAGCGGGGCCGGACGACCCGTTCTGCGACGGACGACCCCCTTACTGCGAGATGGGGGTGGCCGAGGGAGCCAGCCAATGCCCCTTCTTCTCGGCTCGTGTTCCGGTGATTTCCATCACTCCTCTCCTGGGACCCGGACGCACGTGTCGGACGACGTTCGTTGTTTCGGGAATTCACCAGGGGTGGTCCATTGGAGTCTGCAAGGGCGACGGTTCCGGAGGGGCACTTGGCTGCGAAGGCGACGCGCAGGTACGTCCACTTCACGCCAAGCCAAGAGCGGGTGATGATGCAGTCGAAGCCTATCAGGTCTTGACTTCTCGCTATTGTGGTCAGCAGATGGATATCACATGGTTCGCCGGCCGCCAGCGCGTCATCATGACACCGGCCGGTCGTGGGGTAGCCAGTTGCCGGTCCGTTTTGCTATACTGGAGTCAGCGGAGCCTAGGCAAAACATTTAAGAGGGGTTTCATGACGTGCTCATGTCTGAACTGTCACCGCTTTCATTCCGTGTGTTCGCTTGTGGCCGCATCGCGTGTCTGTTCGCAACTGCCTCGTTGGTGTGGACCACGGCCGCCCGCGCCGACGTTTACCTCGACGTTGTCATCAGCGAGCTGATGTACCACGCACCCGGTACTGACGAGGACCGGGAATACATCGAACTGACCAACCGCGGATCGCAGACCGTTGACCTGACCGGTTGGCGGCTTGGCGACGGCATCAGCTACGACTTCCCACCCAGCACTGTGCTCGCTCCGGGCGAGCGACTTTGCGTAGCCAAGGACCCCATCAGCGCGGCGGCGGTGTACGGCATCACATTCCTCGGCCCCTACACCGGTCGGCTTGCCAACGACGGCGAACGCATCGAACTCCGCAATGAATTCGACGGCCTGGTCTGCGAGGTGGAGTACGATGACGAGGCACCTTGGCCCAAGGGCGGAGACGGTGATGGGCGATCCATCGAGCTGATCGATCTCGATAAGAATCACAACGTGGGGCGATTCTGGACACCGTCGGCCAAACTCCTGGGTTCACCGGGTGCGGCCAACATCCCCGGCCCGGCTCCGCCGGTGACCGTCGTCATCAACGAGTTCCTGGCAAACTCAAGCAGTAGTGACTGGATCGAGCTCTACAACCCCGGCGACGCCGCCGTTGATCTCGACGGCTTCTATCTCACCGACACGCCCCACAATCCGACCAAAGCACGGATCTCGGCGAGCTACTCGGCGGGTACGACCCTGATCCCGGCCAAGGGCTACTGGATCGCAACCCAAGGTGACGTCGGCTTCGGCCTCAGCACCACCGGCGAGCAGTTGTATCTGGTCGCGCCCGACGGTCAAACGTGGGTGGACGGCTGCGACTTCGGCAATCAGCCCCTTGAGGACGCATCAGAAGGGCGCTACCCCGATGGCGGGGGCACCTGGATCAAGACGACGACGCTGACGCCCGGGGCGGCCAATGTCGCGGCCACGCCCCCGCCGATCGTGATCAATGAGATCATGTACCATCCGGCCGGCGACAGTCCGACCAACCCGACCACCGAGTACATCGAGATCCGCAACACCGGCGGATCGCCGGTCGAGCTGTGTCCGGCGCTGGACGGCGTACCCACGCCGTGGTCACTGAGCGGGGGTGTGAGCTTCGATTTTCCCCCCGGCACCATCATCACCGCCGGTGGATACCTGGTGATTGCGCACGATCCGGACCTGGTGCAGAGCACATACGGCATCACGGGCGTGCTGGGACCCTACAACGGCCGGCTCTCGAACTTCTCCGACGAAATCGAAATCCGGGACGCTTTGGGCAACCGCGTCGACATCATGGAATACCGACAGGAAGGGTTGTGGCCGACCGCACCCGACGGCACCGGTCCGTCCCTCGAGCGGATCAGCTACGCGATGGACAGCCTGCTGCCGGGAACGTGGAGAGCCAGCACCGGCACCGGCACACCGGGCGGGCTCAACAGTCAGAACCCGTCGAACAATCCGAACCCGGCCGCGTCGATCGATCGCGTGCGCCATGAGCCGCTCGTCCCGACTTCAGGCGACACGGTCACGGTGACGGCAAGGGTTGGCGCCGGCAGCCTGACCACGGTGACGCTGTACCACAAGCGCGATCAGGACAGCTCGTTCACCTCGACGGCCATGGACGACGGCGGTCCGGGCGGCCCCAGCGGCGCCGATGAGACTGCCGGCGACGGCATCTACACCGGCACGATACCGCCACGGGCCCATGACACCGTCATGGAGTTCTACATTGTCGCCGGCGCGACGGCAGGCAACGTCCGGTTTCCCGCCAACGGCGATGCGGATTACTTCATTCCGGTGCGGACGTGTTTGTATGCCGTGGATGATACGGTTATCGACTCGAACCTGACCATCTTCCGGATCGTGATCAACGACGAGAACCACGGCTATGTGATCAACAGCCCGTACAACGGCGACACCTACGACAATCGCAAGCGGAACTGCACACTCATCATCGGCGACAAGGCCTATCACACGAGTCGGATCAGGCTCCGAAGCGGAACGCGCGGCGGCCCCAAGTACTCGTACAAGGTCCACCTGCCCGACGGATACCACTTCCGCGATGCCGACCGGTTCAATCTGAATTTCCGCAAAGCCGACGAAACCCTGCTGCGCAACAAGATCATCAATCAACTCGTGGGTGACATGGGTCTGCCGTCGGCCAGGACGGAATACATCCATACCCGCTACCATCGCCGGGCCAATCCCGCCATTCCGACGAGCGATGCCGGCATCCATCTCTACGCCGATGCCCATTGCGACGACTTCATCGATCGCCATTTCCCGAACGAGGACCAGAACGGAGCGATGTACAAAGGCGTCGCCCCGTGGATCACAACGTGGGGTTCCTGGAACATCGCCTGGGGTGCCAGTTGCGGCTGGTTCGAACTGGAACTCGACGGATCGACCTGCAACGATTTGAGCGAGCTGTTTGCGGCCACCCGCCCCGATGTCCCCGACGCCACATATGAATCCGGCGTGCGAAGCATCGTCGATGTCGACAACTGGGGACGGAGCCTGGCGGTCTGGGGCATTACCTGTCTGATCGATTCGCCCTGGATGATCCACAACCAGAACTACCGACTCTACCGCCGTCCTTCCGACCACCGATTCGTACACCTGCTGTACGACTTCGATGACACTTACTGGGACACCGAGCCGTCGGGCCAGTGGGACACATGGGGATTCTTTGCCTCGTCGTACCACGACGTTCAACGCTGGTACAACCACCCGCCGTTCCGGCGCGAAATCCTGCACGGCGGCTGGCGAGCGCTGAACACGAGCAGCGGCGTCTTCCGCGAGGACCGGGTGCTCTCCGCCGTCGCCTACTACCATCACCTGATCCACGACGACGTCTATCATGACCCGGCCATCGGTTTCGGGACGTCGGGTTGGGAAAAGTTCGTCCGCGGGCTCGACGGCCCGGACGCCGGCTTTGACAACATGCACTGGGAGCACCGGCTGACCATCCGCAACAACCTGCTTCTCGCCCAGCTTGCGCCATACCACGAGCCTGACGTTTACCTGGCCATTACCACCAACGGCGGTCAGGCGATTACGACTGAAACACCGACGGTCGTTCTCGAGGGCACCGCCCCGGTCAGTGCGGCTCGCCTGGAAATCCATGGCAGCGAGGAGGGCATCGAGTGGCCGTCGGTCACCCAATGGCGGCGCGAGATCACCGTCGCCGATGCGTTGACGACGGTCATCGTGCGCACCCTGGATGACAATGGTAGTCAGATCGACCAGGTCACCATCGACATCTACTACGGCGGCACGGTGGACTTTGCCGCGAACGTCACCTCGGGGCCGGCCCCGCTGACCGTGCAGTTCAGCGACCTGAGCGATCTGCCCGGCATCACGGGATGGGACTGGGCGTTCGGAGACGGCGGGACCAGCCAAGCTCAGCATCCCGTCCACCAGTATACGCAGAATGGTGTGTACACGGTTCGGCTCACTGTTACTACCGCCCAAGGCCCGGTGACCAGAGAAAAGGCGGAATACATTCACGTCGGGGTCGACACGGAGATCATCAATCCGTCCTTTGAGGACGCCTCGTACTTCCTGACCGGATGGTCGAGCTGCCTGGCCGGCGAATCGTCGATCAAGCACAACCCCGGCACGCACACCCCGATCCCGCGATTTCACGATGGTGCGAACTCCATCGGCATGTCCTCTGTCAGGCCGGGTGATCTGCTTTCCGCCGGCGCCATCTGGCAGGAGGTCGACGTCATTCCAGGCCGACAGTATCACGTGCGGTTCTGGGCGTCGCTGCGGGCGGACGTCTATCCGGCTCAGCACGAGATCCGTTTGCGCATCCGTGACGGCGATGCCTCCCCCCTGAGTTGCAGCGGTGGCGGCGACGGCATCACAAACAACAGTGTGTCATATGCCCGGGTCGTCGGATCGGATTCGGCCGACTGGATGCCGCTGGAAGGCATCGTCGTCCCCACGCAGAACGTGATTACCCTCATCGCCTGCTGGGAGTTCTCCGGCACGGATTGGGAGGTCAAATCGCTGCACATCGACGACTGGAGCATCACCGACATCACCCCGATCCCGATTCCCGCCGATCTCGACGGTGACGGCGACGTCGATCAGGGCGACTACGATAGGTTCGAGCCGTGCTCTTCCGGGCCGGGCGTGCCTCACATTGCAGCGCCGGCATGCAACGCGGCTGATTTCGATCATGACGGAGACGTCGATCAGTCGGACTTGGCGATCGTCCAGCGATGCTATAGCGGCGAGAACGTTCCGGCAGACCCGGATTGTGCATACTGAACAAGCGCTCCGGCAAAGAACTGCCGAGGCGAAACGCGATTCATGAACCGTCGACGGCACCATCGGCCTGTTGTGACTCGATGCCATCTTAAAAGGCAGTCCGCACGCTCGTCACGTTCATCGCCCAGTTGTCGACGGTCTCATCGCTGCTGCGCAGGTGGAGCTTGCGATAGATCAGCAACTCCCGATGCGGAAGGAGCGAGCCGAGCGCGAAGTCCGACGGAGGCGTTTCCGGATTGTCGCCCGGAAACACTGCCGGAGATGGCCCGACGGTCTCGGGTGAATGATGAACTGCCGATCCCCTTTGACGGCCGGGGGCGTATGGAAGTTGATTTGCTCTGCGCGGACGCGCGGGTAGTCGTCGAACTGGATGGACCGCAACATCTGGACGTCGATGCCTACCGCCGTGACAGGCGAAAGGACACGTTGCTCCAGGAAAACGGCTACTTCGTGCTTCGATTCCTGGCCGAGGACGTCGGCAAGCGGTTGAATGAGGTCCTCGACACCGTCCTCAGGGCGCTGGCCCATCGTCGCGGAAGGCAAACCTGACGTCCTGGGTTCGGGCATCGCCGATTCGCAGTGCAGCAAGAACCATCCGCAGGACAACGGCTCACTTCTTCCCGGTCAAATGAAACCGTGACCGATCGTACAAGCGAGACTTTCCCCAATTGGCACAGCAGGTCAAACGGCACAACAACGGTCTGTCTCTTCTCTCCCAACATTCCAACATTGCCGGAGAACATTGCGTAACCTGCTGAGTCCGCTATACTCATCAGGTCGCCACCGTAGCTCAGTTGGCAGAGCAGCGGTTTTGTAATCTCAGAATCTCTCGCGCCGCGGGGTCGAAAACGCGGCTCCCGAAAGCGCATTTTCTCTCCCATTTGCTCTCTGTTTCGAGGGCAGTTTCGCACTCGCGGGCTGCCGGGAGAGGGTGGAATCATTTCGCCTTCTTGCGCCGGCGGGCTCGCGGCGCAGCGTGTGGCGACGACGCACCTGAAGGGCCGCGCCAGGGTTCACCTGGCAACTCTTCGATGAGGGCTTCCCGCACGGCCTGCATCGCTGCCTGCGCATCGTATTGCACGTCAGCCCTCACCCATTAGCCCCCGCTTGTCAAGCGAAAGAACTCCCTTGGCGAATCTTTCT
>CAZTQK010000233.1:0-9878 GCA_964615635.1 uncultured Planctomycetales bacterium | reverse complement strand
ATTTCTCGGCAGCCCGGACCCTCAGCGAAATCACGTCGGGGCCTTGCAGCGGGTGGTGGTACGTTTCCGCCACGACCCTCAAGTGCCAAAGAGAGACAGCAATCAACAAATACATCAAGAGCGGTGGCCCTGCGCCTTCCGGAGCCAGCGAGAATTTTCATGACGCGAACAACTCATTGTGCTTCGCTCCGGAATTCAGTTCAGGTGACTTCGTCACGGCCGTCGCACATCATGAGTATCGAGGGACACCACCGACGTTCAAATCCATCGGGGGCCACCAGGGGCGGATCGAGAAGGCCATTCTCGACCTCGGCTACGACCCGAAAGCCGCGATTGAATCCCTGGTAAACCGCGACAGCTCGGATCTGGCAGACGCCGTGAACGAGACCATTGGCTACCACCAGTCGCAGGTCAACTACTACTACGCTGACGAGTGGTACATGCAGACCTACGGCCCCAACTGGGGATACGGCGACGACGCCCTCGGATGGGGAATGAATTCCCGCTGGGACAGCTTCACAACCAGTTGGACCGACTGCGAGAACGGACCGGACCAGTTCTAGAGGAAAGCGAGGAACCAACATGTTTCGCTGCGGCAACACAGTCCTGCTCTTGGCCGTCGTCACTGCATCATGGCCGATCTTCGCATCCGAGCAAGACAGCAGCCCCGCCGCCCTGACGGCCAGACTGGTCGACCAAAACAACAGGGCCTCATCGCTGTCCGCATTCTTGGGTTTGCGAAAGACGCTGCGCTCCGGCTCTCCGGACGGAATCAAGGCCGTCCAAGATGCCCTTTGCCAGCAACTCGTAAGCGACATCGACCGCTCGACCACCCCGCTGGTCTGCCTGGCGCTGGCGGCTGCGCCGCCGGATGGAGCCTTCGTGATTCTTGTCAATCGGCTGCAGCCGGATTCCGCGTTTGAGACTCTCCTCATCACCTGCGGGTCCTTGGCGAATCTTGCTTCTCAACGCCCACCCCTCGACGCCAAGGTGACCGAGCAAGCTGTCTCGCGTCTCTCAGCGATCGCGCTTGACCGGAAGGCATCTGCCCCGCTGATCGATTCGGCCGCCGTCGCGCTGAGCCGCTTCGGATCGGCCGGTTTCGATGCCCTCATGAATCTTCGGGACAAACTGGGGACACCGAGCCGCGTGGGCAACGCCTTCTACACGAACATCGCCGTCACAGGCGACGCGCGGGCCCTTCCGGTCCTGAGAGCGGCCATCGCCGACGAAAGGACCACCGAAGGCAATCGCATTCAAGCAGTCCGCGCCATCGGAGAGATGTTTTTCACGGCCAGGCGACGCGGACTGACAATTGAATCGACCGAGCGGACACTGTGTTGGCAGGCCGTCTATCCTTGCCTCGCAAATGAGGCTCCGGATCAGCTCTTCGGCGTCGCTCTCAAGACGCTGGTGAACATCGAACCCACACAACCGGATCTCAATGTTCTTGCGGTGATTGATGCCTCTCTCCTGGCCGGGACCGATATCAGAAAAGAGGCCGCGCTGGATGCTCTCTTCGCCGCCAATTGGGACGCTGGCACTTTCACGCTCAACCTCGTTCGCGCGTGTGCCTCACCCGAGACCTGCGACTCAGTTCGCGAGACGGCCAAGGCCGTCTTGAGCCGTTGCGGTCATGGAGAGGAGGTTGAGGAACCCGATCCGATCGTGCTGCAGGATGCACACCAGGGCGGGTGATGGTCGCTCCGCCGACAAGCAGGACGTGCGACGGTCAGCTCATACATGGTTCTCGAGCCCGCTTCCGTGCGCCCCTGGCAATCCGCCTGCATTGGCCATCCGGGTTCTCGATCAGCATTTCCCTCTGTCCGAAATCAGCTAGATCCCGGATCTTGCTGGCCCTGGCTCTAATTCTTAATCCTGTGCTTTACGGTCGGCGATTTCTTTCGGCATTTCTCTCGCATCCACCGCAACGAATCGTGTACAATGCCCCCCGAAAGGGTCGGTGACAATGATCGCTGCGCAGGCGCAAGCCGGGCGTCGCATCAGCAGACGCGACTAGCATGTCGCATCGCTTTCTTCGTCTTCTTTGCGACGAAAGGAGAGCAGGATTGTGACATTGCCACGAGCAGGGACCATCCTCAGCCTCGTTCTGGTGAGCGGCCTTGTCATCGGCATCGGAGCCACGGACCCCGCAGGAGACCAGTTCGACTTTGCAACGCCCCCGGCGTTTGATCTTGTCGGATATGACATCTCGTTTGCGCCCGGCAATCTGGTCGTGTCACTCGAGTTTGATTCCGCCAACGCGGGCGATCTCGATTGGCTAGGCGGATGGGTTGACTTCGACACCGACCAGGACCCTTACACCGGATGGCCATCTCATGCAGAGCTGTTTGGAGTCGAGCCTTATCCGGTATTCGGCATGGATTACGCGATCGAGTTCATTCCGGATACAGGCGACGCCTATCTGATCCGATTCTCGAACGGCCAGGACTACATCGTAAATGACTACCCGGTCACCATCGACGGCAGCACCGTGACCGTGGTTATCCCGCGCTGCCTGGAGGCGCCGTGCGAAGGGATCGTCATGGACGCTCGGTTCGATGCAGTGATCCTGATCGGCAACAGTGACGGGCCGACGGACTTGGCCCCCAATGACGGCGGCGTGATCGAAGGTATTCCGCAACCGGGTGATTTGGATGAGGACGGTGACGTGGATTCGACAGATTGCGAGTTGCTCCAACTCTGCTTGACGGGTTCCATGGCCGGTCCGCCGGCTAGCGGATGTAGTTCGGCCGATCTTGACGCCGATAATGATGTTGATCAGACGGACTTTGGCCTGTTCCAGGAAGCGATGACAGGCTCGTATTGACTCCCGCTCGGAATCCGCTGGGTATGCGACAGAAGTGTTTCGCCATGATGACAGGATGTCGATCGCGTCGGCAAACAGGCCGGGCAGGCAGGTGCCGGATGGGCTTCACGTTAATGGAGACGCTCATCGTCGTCGCCATTATCGCCATACTACTGGCAATCCTGCTTCCATCACTGTCGGAGGGCCGGAAGCGGGCAGCACGGCTTTCCTGCGCCAGCCATCTGCGGCTGTTTGGCCAAGCTCTCAACATGAGCCGCACGGAGAATGGGCGATACCCTCGCCGCGAGTCTGAAGCGGTCAATAGCGAGACCTTTGCGGGTCTTGACAATTTGGGCAACCGTCTTCCCAGGCAGGTTGTCGGCTCCTTCCTGGGACGTCCCGACGCCATGTACTGTCCGACGAGTCTGGAGAAGGATCGCTGCGCCAGGAGACCTTATAGTCCAAGCTCGACCGCAAAGGGCGTCATCAGGTATTGGGAGACGGGAGCGATCTCGTATATCTACCTGGCCGACGTCAAGAACGTATTCAAGGATGAACACGGCGAGCCAACCTTCAATCCAGAGTTGGAGGCGCCGAACATCAGTCGATCGCTCCGTCTGGTCCTCACAGGCGACCGCACGGTGGAGCTGACGCCGAAGACAAAAAACGTCCCCGGGAGCAACCACGGTCAAGAAGGCGGCTGGTTCTGCTTCACGACCGGTGATGTGCAATGGTGGCCGTGGGAGCGTCTGATCCCGCACCCGTCAAAAGTGTATCTGTGGTACTGGCCTCGCATGTGCAAGCCCACTGCTCCGGCTCCGGTGACCACCGCCGAGTAGGACATCGGCTGCTGACTCGATACGGTCTTCGGCGTCAGACAAACGGTGGATCATCCTCCCCTGCGTGCTGCAGTCAGCCGGCCCGCGCCACCGGACATTGAATTCGAAGAGGCTCCAAACCCACCGCGCGGCTTCCGGCTCTGCACAATCCGCTGTCACACACTGCCATGCCTTCCTGACAAACGACATGACGCTCAAGAAGCTCGCGGATATCAACGTCATCGTATTCGACGAGATCAAGGTGACGATATGAACCCGCACGGGGGGCCATTCAGGCCCACCATCGCGTTCCTTCGGCCTACATGTTGACATGCACCACCTTAGCCGGCGGGAAGCCGTTGAACCATGTCGAGGACGCGTGGCTGTAGGCTCCGATGTTCTCGCTATAGACCAAGTCGCCCAGGTTCAGATCGGGCAACGGCTCGGACTGGCAGATCGTGTCCAGCGCGTCACAGGTCGGGCCAAAGACGGCACAGAGCTGCGTCGGGCCTTTCTTAAACGCTTTGATGCGATATTGGCAGTGGTCGAAAAGCACACCTGAGAAAGTGTGGTAGATGCCGTCGTTGAGATAGTAACATCGCTTGCCGTCGCGCTCGGCCTTGCCGATCACCTCGGCGACCAGGGTGGCGGCCGTGGCCACCATAAAACGACCCGGCTCGGCCAGAATCTCGAGTTCCTTGGGGAACAGTCGGCGGAACTCGGCGTTGAGTACCTTGGCCAGGTCGCGGAACCGCTGAACGCTGCCGTCGTACGGCGCCGGGAAACCGCCGCCGATGTCCAGCAGCTTGAGCTTGTGTCCTCGCCCCTCGGTCTCCTCCAGCACCTGCGCGGACATGTTGAGAGCCTGGACGAAGTTGTCGAAGTTCGTGCACTGGCTGCCGACGTGGAAGCACAGGCCCTCGACGATCAGACCGGTATCGAACGCGGCCGCAATGAGGTCGGCGGCCTCGCCGGGGGCGGCCCCGAACTTGCTCGACAGCTCGACCATGGACCCGGTATTCGGCACCCGGATGCGCAAGGCCAAACCGGCGTGCGGCGCATACTTGCGGATCTTGCGGACCTCCTCCAGGTTGTCATAGGTGACCAGCGGCTTGTATGGGTCCAGTTCCTCGAGCGTCGCGTTGTCCTTGATCGGGTTGGCGTAGATGATCTTGTCCCAGATGTAGTCCTGCCGGGCCTTGGCGGGCAGACGGCGGATGTTGTCGTAAACCAGCCGGAACTCGCCGATCGAGGCCACGTCGAAACTGGCCCCGGCGTCGAACAACGTCTTGACGATCTCCGGGGCCGGGTTGGCCTTGACCGCGTAGTACGCCTGGACGCGTGGCAGCCAACGTTTGAACTCGGCATAGTTCCAACGAAGAACGTCGTGATCGACGATGAACAGCGGCGTGCCGTGCTTTTTCGCCAGTTGCTTGAGTAACGTGCTCTTGGGCATGATCCGGCTCCAGGGCTTCTTGACGAGCCGAGGGGTTTATCCCCTCGGTTTGATGATGTCGCAATCCGACCGGCGGGATAAACCCGCCGGCTCGTCAAGATCGCGGCTACAAGCCGCTCCTACAAGAGAACCGCAGTTGAAAACCGCTCTTACAACTGCTTGTTGCGCTTCCAGTACTCCTTGGAAACCAGGTCCCGAAGCTCGGGCAGCCGATCGTAGAGCCGCTTGAGTCTGCGGGGCTTGTGGCGAGCCAGGGCATAGTGCGTGAGCATCGGCAGGGCCACGGTCGAATCCAAGTAGCACACGATCGCGTCGGGCAGCTTGGTCGGATCGACCTTGCCCCAACTCACGGCCTCTTGCGGAGTCGCACCGGACAGTCCACCGGTGTCAGGCCGCGCGTCGGTGAACTGGATGAAGAAGTCGTGCCCGGCCTCTTTGATCCGCAGCACTTCCTGAATCTGAGGTTCGGTCTGCAGAGTGAAGTTCTTTGGCGATCCGCCGCCGACGAGAACCACGCCGGTTCGCCGCTTCTTGAGCTTGGCATCGAGAACGATCGCGGTGGTCTCGTTGACGTCTCGTGAAGGATTGACCCGCAGCTTGCTGCCGCGGAGCTCGATTCCGGCCACGTTCATGCCGATCGTCGAGTCGCCCGGCGAGGGGCAGAAACACGGTACGCCGGCCCGGTACGCTGCCGCAAGGACGGACACATCCTTACGACCGGTCTGCTCCTCGAACTCCGCGCAGTACTTGCCCAGCAGATGGTGCAGTTCGGCCGTGCCCATTTCGTGCTGGAACTCGGGCTGGAGCAGGATCTGACGAAGAATGTGGTCGGTCTGCATGAGAACGTCGTTGTAGTCCAGCAGGATATCGTAGATCCGCACGACCCCGACCCGGCGCAGCTCCGGATCGCGAACGAACGGAGACCCCCTGAACAGGGGCAGGTTCATCGCGTGGTGCATGTCGTGGTACAGGTTGGCGCCGGTGGCCACGATCCAGTCCACGAAACCGGCCTTGATCAGCGGGACAACCGCCGAGCAGCCGAGTCCTGCAGGTATGAGGGCCCCCGCCAGGCTCATGCCCACCGTCACGTCAGGCTGGAGCATCCGGTCCGTGAACAGCCGGCAGACCTCCTGGAGACGAGCTGCATTGTAAGCAAGGAAGACCTGGTCCATCAGGTCCGGGAGTGATTCCTTGTCGGTGATCGGCTTGGGTAGAATACGCTTGCCGCACAGGAACTGCTTCTTGCCCTTGGTGAACTTGTGGGGGTACTTGCTGATGAATTTCTTCGGCAACTGGATCTTGGCCATCAGTATTCTCCTGTCTGCGTTATCCTGTTCCCCCTTTCCCAAGGGGGACTAGCAGGGACCCTCTCGGCTTCCACAGCAGACCATGCCTCTCAACGCCGCGACAAACCTCACGCTGCAGCGCTGTTCCGAGATACCAAGGGAAAGAAACATACTGTCCTTGCGCCGGGCTTTCAAGAAGAGGCAGCCTCCGAAAGCGAGGGGCCACGTCCTCTGGTCCGGCGAGTCATGGCTTCTTCAAGAACCTAGACTCGGCTTGTTCAGATTCGCCTACCGAAACCGCCTGGGTCCAGCGGATCGCGACGCGGGCCTGCCGCGTCTGGGGGCGCTGATGATCCGCCGCGGATTCTCAACAGATCTGACGCGTCAAGGGTAGTCCGGACCGCCCAGCCCGGCGACTTGGCCTCCGGACATGGCGTGCGCGACAGCCCTGAGGGCTGTGCCTGAGGTTGACACAGGCGTCCCTGCCGACGGGCGAGGATCGCGATTCGTTCTTTTGAGGAAAGGACATCATCGTGAACGCCCAACTGAGACGCGTGTCCATTACCGGTACCGGCTCGTTCCTGCCGAACGACCCGGTCCCCAATAACCGCATCGATGAGGTGCTGGGGTCCTTGGACGATGCCCCGGCCAGCGTCAAGTCGTTCATCGCCACGGCCGGGGCCCGCATGCTGGCTGAGAGCGGGATCGAAACCCGGCATTTCGCGATCGATCCCCAAACCCACCGGCTGACACATACCGTGGCGTCATTGGGCGAGGAAGCCTGCCGGCGAGCCCTCGACCGCGCAGGCAAGACCCCTGGGGAAGTCGAACTGCTGATCCTGGCCAGTTCGAACTACGATGCATCAACGCCCCCGACGTCGGCCCTGCTCCAGGAACGACTTGGGATCAAGACCTGCATGGAGATGGAGATTCACGCGAACTGTTCCGGCGTGGGCAAGGCGGTACAGATCGCATACGATGCCCTACGCCTCGGGCGCGTCAACACCGCTCTCGTGGTCTATCCGCAGTTGTCGAGCGTGTACCTGCGCAGCTGCTACTTCAATCAGACTCGGATGACCAAGAAGCAGGCTGCTTTGCGCTACATTCTTGCCGATGGGGCCGGAGCGATGGTGTTGGAGGCCGTCAACTGGCCGGCCGAGCAACAGGTCCCCCACGAGATCATCGGCACTTTCGTGGAGTCGGTGGGTGGCGACCGCGCACCGGGCATGACGGCCGGCGGTGGAGTGGCCAACCTCGCTGACCCGGACAAGCAGATCCCCTTCGTTTACGCGGAAGGGATGCACCATCTGAGTCAGGACTTCACGGCCGTCCATCGAGACGCAGCCCGGTTGCTCTACGAAGGCGTCGTCCGGATGGTGGAGAAGCTGCGCCTCGATCCTCATACCATCGACCAATGCGTCTTCTCGATCCCGAGCAAACAGCTGTACGAGAACGGCGCCGGACAGTTCATGGACTACTTCGGAATCGGCCAGGACCAGGTCAAATTCCGAGCCCGTCATACCGGCTACGTCGGTGGGGCCGCAATCCTGCTACATCTCGACGAGATGGCCCGCAACAACGAACTGAATCCGGGCAAGCTGGTCGTGGTCCACTCGGTCGAGTCGAGCAAGTGGATGACCGCGGGTTTTGTGGCCAGGTGGTAGCTCAGAACACTGCAAGAAGATAGAACCAGTTCGCCACCAGGGCGGCGAGCAGAGTAGCAGCGAGGATTCTTCGCGAGCGGGCGGACGTAATCCAGATGACACGGAGGCCAAAACCAATTCGCAAAGCCAGAAGCGCCAGGCCAACGACGCCGAGCGCAAACATGAGCGGGTTACACGCGGCGGCCCCGCGGAGATCCCCGCGGGCGGCGGCCAGCACCGTTCGCGTCGCGCCGCATGTTGGGCAGGGTCGGCCGGTGAGAGCGCGGAAGAGGCAAAGGGGCCGCGAGTCGGCCCCGCCGTGCCGGCCAATGAGCGCGTGCAAGCCTACCAACGAAAGGTAGAGGCAAACGATCACGACCGCCCACCACGGTACCGACGGTGCCGCACTGACTCGTTCGATGCGCACGTCAGCTCGCCCCGGCCAGGATCCCCCCGAGTCCGAACAACACCATGAAGACGATGCCGACGATGGCCAGGATGACGCTGATCATGCCGCAGATACGACCGGCATTGGTCAATCCCATTCCGCTGGGATCCATTCTCCCTCGCGCATCTCGCGCAGATCGGTGTTGCCCATCACCCATGCGATGATGCCACAGATGACGCACGCAACCAAGCCTAAGATTCCCAGAACAAGAATCACGACGCCACGATGGGGCTGCAGGCCTGACTGGCCGGAGTAACCGACGGTTGGTGGAAGCTGACTCATGTGACGAACCTCCTGCAAGGAAAAGGTACTCGACAGGTAACCGCGCCGCAAGACAACCGGCCGTAGTATAGAGGAGGGGTGGACACCATCGCAAGCCGAGAAGAAGAGGAGGCAGACAGACAGGCTCGGCCGGATGCTACAGCAGCCAACAACATGCCTGTCGGCCTGTCCCGCCACCGGTATCCCGGGCAAGAGGTTTCCTTGCTCTGGACAACACCCGGTCGGTCAGTATGCTGTAGCCGCGCGAGGATGTAGAGCCATCACGTGGAAGTATCGCATCATGCAAGACCAGAAACCGACAGATCCACCCCGTAGTCCTGAACTCTCGCTCCCCTCACAACCGACCGACACGCCGGCCAGCGTTCCTCAGACGGGTGGGCCGACACCCGACCAGTTGCGAGACGCACTCAAGGCGTTCAAGAAGCGGCTCAAGCTGACCAGGCTCGACGACGAGTCGCGGCTGGGCCATGGGGCGATGACCAAGGGCGGCCGATCGGGCGTCCAGGCCATCCAGCCACCGCTTCAATACCCAAAGGCCGTATGGGACGAGCTGGTCCGACAGGGCCGGCTGAAATACGCCGGCCACGGCCTGTATACGCTCGGAAATGAACGGCCGGGTTAGCCGGGCACACCCGCCGCGCGGTCAGTGTAACGGCAGCGGTTCAGATAGGTTACGAGACAAGCAGCACGCCGGTTTTCAACGCTTCAGTCGCGGTTTTCTCACTTGGCTCCGCCACCCAGCAGGACATACGACAGGATCTTGTAGACCAGCTTCGCCGACAGGAAGTCCGGGGCGATGAAGCCGGGGATGGGGGCGAGTTCGACGACGTCGAAGACCGGTACGTGAGCGGCCTCGCGGGTGATGACGCGGCAGATTTCGAGCATTCGCTGCCAGAGGATTCCGCCGGGCTCGGGGGTGCCGACGGCCGGCATGATCGACGGGTCCAAGCCGTCCAGATCGATGGTGAAGAAGAACAGCTTACCCCGGACGAACGCGGCCAAGTCTTTGAGGAACGCCCCGTCGGGGGCCGTGGACTCTTCGGCAAAGACCGTGTGCACGCGGTCGCAGGAGCGGCGGAACGGCTCTTCGCCGGCCGAGATGTTGCGAATGCCGATCTGGAAGACCGGGCAGACGT
>CAZTQK010000232.1:0-9878 GCA_964615635.1 uncultured Planctomycetales bacterium | reverse complement strand
CCGGGGAATTTCTTCAGCCACCCCTCCAGCCACAGGGCGGCTTCCAGATCCAGGACAGCACGCCCGCCCCCTTGGCCCAAGTCTCCCACTTGGTTGTCATCGCGGCTACCCGTTGCGGCTGCTCGGCGGCCAGATCGTGCAGCTCCGTCCGGTCGGCGTCCATGTCGTACAACTCCCACGAACCGGCCGGCCCTTTGGCAACCAGCTTCCACCGGCCGATCCGGATGGCCCGGTTGCCCTCGTGCTCCCAGTACAGGGCCTCTCGCTTAATGGTCTGCCCCGAGAACGCGGGAACAAGACTTGCGCCCTCCATCGGGAGAATCGCATTGGCCTGGTGCTCGGCCGGGTATTTTGCGCCGGCCAGGTCGACACACGTTGCCATCAGGTCGATCACCTGGCCCGGCTGGTGTTCGATTTCGCCCCGGCGGCGAATACCCCTCGGCCAATAGGCGATCAACGGCGTCGAGATGCCGCCTTCGTGGACCCAGTGCTTGTACTCGCGAAACGGCGTGTTCGAGACGTTCGCCCAGTTGCGGCCGTAGGCGATGTACGTGTCCGGACCGCCCGGCATGACCCCCGGCCCACCCAGAACGGCACGGCCGTCGCGCGTCTGCATCGGCGGCCAGATCTTGGGCTGCAGCTCATCGGGCCCCAGAGGCCGAAGGTTTTTCAGATGCCAGTCCGGATTGTCCGTGCGGCCGAGCCCCTCGGCGCACCCGCCGTTATCCTGCAAGAAGAGAACCAACGTATTCTCAAGAAGGCCGGTTCTCTCCAGTTCATTGACAACCCGGCCCAGCCCCTCGTCCATGCGGTCGATCATGGCCGCGTACACTTCCATGCACCGGGCCTCCCAGGCTTTGTGCTCGAGCTTGGCCCAGTTACCTGCCTGCGGAGACAAGGCCCAGTCGTCGCGGATCAGACCAAGCTGCTTGAGCCGCTCGAAACGCGCCCGGCGAACCGGTCTGTAACCCTTGTCATACCGGCCCTGATACTTGGCGATTACCTCCTCGGGGGCGTGCATGGGCCAGTGTGCGGCCGTGTAGGCCACGTACATGAAAAACGGCCGGCCGCTCTTTCCGGTCGCGTGGTCGGCGATGAATCGGACGGCGTTGTCGCTGATCGCATCCGTGTAATAGAAGCTCTTGGGCTTGTATTCCGGGTCATTCTCCGGCGTGATCATGGTGTTATCGCGGGTGAGCGTCACGGGATCATAGAAGCTCCCCGCCCCGGTGATCGTCCCGTAGAAGCGGTCGAAGCCTCTCTGCAGCGGCCAGTTGTCCGGCTTGTCACCGGCTCGCTCGCGTCTGGTCACATGCCACTTGCCACACATGTACGTCGCGTAGCCTGCGCCACGCAGAACCTCCGCAATGGTCACCGCGCGTCGGCTCAGGTTACCTTGCCACGGCTCGGGACGATCTTCAGGTGCACCGGTCATGTGTCCCATGCCGGCCTGATGAGGGTGCAGGCCGGTGAGTAACGAAGCGCGGGTCGGGCAGCACCGGGCCATGTTGTAGAACTGCGAAAAACGCAGCCCTCCGGCCGCCAACCGGTCGAGCGTGGGCGTCCGGATCTCGCCGCCATAGCAGCCGATGTCCGAGTACCCCATGTCGTCGCTCATGACAATGATGATGTTCGGGCGGTCCGAACCGGCCGGTGCCGACGACTGTGCCCACAGATCCGGACTACAGAACACTGCAACCACGATGGCGATAAACAGAAGCCGCGAACGACAACCCGTGCAACGCAGACACGTGCTCATCATCACTCCTCGCCGGACCCGGATCGTCCGGCGCCATCCGCACCAGGACACCGAGGCCCTCCGACCACCGTCGACCTCTCGAGTCGCTGAATGAGCCTTCTGGCAACCAGCAGGGGCACAGCCCCGAACACACCGAACGAGCAGTCTATCCCAACAACAAGCTTCGTGGGCAACGACAACCCACCCCTCATTCCCCATTCCGCATTCACCATTCTCGACTCCCCGGCGTTGCTGTATGCAACGCTGGGGCTCAGTAGCTGTGCTCGCCGAGTTGGACCTTGCCGCGAAAGAGCCAGTAGATGACGCCGGTGTACGCCAGCACGAAGGGCATGCCAATGATGGCAATGATCAGCATAATCGTCAACGTGCGGGCCGATGAGGCGGCGTTGTAGATCGTCAGGCTGTACTCGGGGCTGATGCTCGAGGCCACGAGATTGGGGCTCAGGGCGATCGAGAACAGAAAGATGAAAGCGGCGATCGTGCAGCAGGATGAGACGAATGCGTATCCCGGCCGTCCGAGGTAGATCGCCCGCGGGATGTTGGCGATGGCCAGCACATTGAGTACCACCACGACCCAGGCCCACGGGTGATCGGCGAAGTTGCGGGTCGCGCTCGGGATATTGGCCAGCGTGAAGATAGTGGCCATCAGGTAGAGCACCAGACACGCGCCGAACGTGTGACACATCCAACTGCCGATGCGCTCCTGCAACTGCCCTTCGGTCTTGAGGTAGAGGTAGATGGCCCCGTGCATGGCGAACATGGCCACGGTGAACAGCCCGATCAGCAGCGGGTAGGGTCGCAGCAAATCGAGAAATGAGCCGGCGAATTCCATGTCCGGACCGATGGGCATGCCGAGCATCGCGTTGCCCACGGCCACGCCGAACAGGAAGGTAGCCAGCAGGCTGCCCGCAAAGAAGCCGACATCCCAGATGCGTCGCCACGTCGGCGATGCGGTCTTGCCCCGGAACTCCAGCGACACGGCCCTGAAGATCAGGGCCAGCAACAGGGCCATAAAGGCGATGTAGAAACCAGAGAATATCGTGGCGTATGCGTGCGGGAACGCCGCGAACATCGCCCCGCCGAAGGTCACCAGCCAGACCTCGTTGCCGTCCCAGAGGGGTCCGATCGAGTTCATCAGCACGCGGCGTTCGCGGTCGTCGCGGGCGGCCAGGTGCAGAATGCCCACGCCGAGGTCGAAGCCGTCGAGGATGGCGTACCCGGTCATGAGCACGCCCAGCAACACGAACCAGATCTGGCACAGTGTGTCGTGGGTGAGTTCCATGGCCTTATTCCCGGCCTCCGGTATCTTCGGAGCGTCTTGGCTCATTCTCGGTCATCGATACGCCTTTTTCGTGCCGGGCGAACCGTGCGGCCGTGTCAAAGAAGCCCCTGCCACCAGCCGTTCCGCCTGCCGCCTCCTCCGGGCCGGCCTTGATCTTGGCATTGAGCAGGTACAGCCAGATGCCAAACAAGATCAGGTAAATCAGGCCGAACATGATGATCGAGCCGAGAACCTCGGCGGCCCCGACGGCCGGCGAAGCAGCGTCGGACGTTCTGAGCAGCCCGTAGACGATCCAGGGTTGTCGGCCGATTTCAGCGGCCGCCCAGCCCAGCTCATTAGCGATGTACGGCCCGACAACGGCGAACACGAACACCCACATCAGCCACTTCTTGCTGAACAGCGTCCCTCGCCACCACAGAATGGCTGCCAACACGGTGATGCCAATGAAAAACATGCCAAGGGCGACCATGATGTGGTAGCAGTGAAACGACGCCGCAACCGGCGGCCATTTGTCTTTTGGGAAACCGTCCAGTCCCTTCACCTCGGCCTTGGCGTCGTTGTGGATCAGGAAGCTCAGCATACCGGGGATCTTGAGGCCCGCCCGCACCTGCTGCGTTTGTTCATCCGGGAAACCAAACACGTAGAGCGGGACTCCCCCGGCTGTCTGGAAATGCCCCTCGAACGCGGCCATCTTGGCGGGTTGGGTGTGATACACGTTTTTGGCCTGCGAATGGCCCGAAACCAGAGCTGCCAGAGACGCAACGAGGGCCACGCCCAGGGCGGCAGTGAAGGATCGACGGGCAAACGTCTCGTGACGTTTCCTGAGGATGTAGTACGCGGTGATGCTCATTACGAAGAAGGCACCAAGGATAAACGCGCCAATCCACACGTGGACCAGCCGTTCAACGGTCGAGGGATTGAAAACCACGGCCCAGAAGTCTGTGATTTCGGCGCGGACTTGCGTCCGGCCGCCAATGGTGTACTCGACCAGATGATAGCCTGTCGGCGTCTGCTGCCAGGAGTTGGCCACGACGATCCAGATCGAGGAGAAGATCGATCCCAGCGAGACCATCAACGCGGAGAAAAAGTGCATCAGCGGCGAGACACGGTCCCACCCAAACACCAAGACAGCCAGAAACCCCGATTCGAGGAAGAACGCGAAGATGCCCTCGGCAGCCAAAGCAGAGCCGAAGACATCGCCGACATAACGCGAGTACGTCGCCCAGTTGGTTCCGAACTGGAACTCCATGACGATCCCGGTGACTACGCCCATCGCGAAATTGAGGGCAAAGACCTTTGTCCAGAACTTGGCCGCGGACTTGTAGCCCGGATCGCGCGTCTTGAGCCACGCCCCTTCCAGGATGACCAGCAGCACGCCCAGGCCGATGGTCAGCGGCGGGAAGAGGTAGTGGAACATGATTGTCAGGGCGAATTGGACACGAGATAGCCAGATGACGTCCATGAGGAGAACCAGCTATTAGCTCTTAGCTATTGGCTCTTAGCCAGAACTCACGTTGGGCACCTGAGCCAACCGCACAGAATAGCGGGAATCGGCGGGGTGTAAAGGCCTTTCAGCGGTCATTCAGGGTACGCAGTGGGGTGTGGGAAGGGGAGTTGACGATTCAATGCACAGTTCTGCCGGCGGGAAGGTAAGTCACGCCCGCAAGAGATCGCCGGGTTTCTGCCACCGGGATCGCTCGAAAGTGTACGGGCCGGTGACACCCAGACGCATCGCAGCAACGACCTGCTCGCGTTCTTCCATGGTTTCACAGAGTTGGCGCGGCAGATCGTGCATGGGAACCGTGTTGCGCCCTTGCATGACCGGGATGTCCCAGAACCTGACAACCGGTTCGTCCCGGCCGGCAGAGCAGCGAACGTCCACTTCGCCGGACCACTCGCCGGACACGCCGACCGTTGTCAGAATGGTGACCATCGGACGTTCCGCGTCCCAATCGACGGGCGACGCCGCAACAAGAAGGATGCGATCTCGCTGAACCTTGCGGAGGTACATCCGTGCCGTGTTGACTTTCAGACCTGCCGCTTCGCAAGCCGCAACGATGCGACGCTTCACGTCCTCGGCAGGTTCGCGTCCTGCTCTGCTCATGATTCTCACTGCAAACCGGGATGAACCTAATCGCTCTCGCAGTCGTCGAACTTCTTCCTTCGCGTCATTATGGTGAAACCGGCGACGGGCCACAAGTCTGCTTCACAAATGATTTTGATGTTCCGATAATATCTTGCACGGCAGCGTTGAGGCTCCCGCGACTCAGGCGAATTTCCGGCACACCACGAACCCAACGCTCTGTCGGCTAGACGGAAACGGAGCGCACATGAGCGAAAGCCCAAAGACACGTGAGAGTGATCTCGTGGTCATCGGCGCCGGCCCGGGTGGTTACACGGCCGCATTCATGGCGGCCGACCACGGCCGGAAGGTGACACTCGTCGATATTGCTGAGCAACTCGGCGGAGTGTGTTTGAACTGCGGGTGCATTCCCTCCAAAACACTTCTTCATGTGGGACACCTTGTTTCCGAGGCCCGTCAGGCGGCCGATCGCGGCCTGGTCTTCCAACCGCCGGCCATCGATCTGGACAAGCTGCGCGCGTGGAAGAACGAGGTGATTTCGCGAAATGCCTCGGGCCTGCGGCAACTGGCCAAGGCGCGAAAGGTGGAGATCGTGCGTGCCCGCGCCCGTTTCATCGACCCGAAAACGCTTCAAATCACCGAAATCGGCGGCGACGAAGCTCGCTTGGCCTTCAACCATGCGGTCATTGCCGTCGGGTCACGGCCCGCAACAGTTGCCGGCCTGTCGCTCGAAAGCCCCAGAGTCATTGACTCAACCGCGGCCTTGGATCTCCCGGAGATTCCCGGGTCGCTTCTCGTCATCGGCGGGGGTTACATCGGTCTTGAGATCGGCACCATCTACGCCGCGCTGGGCAGTCGTGTCACGGTGGTGGAGATGATGCCCGATTTGCTGTTCGGGGCAGATCGCGACCTGGTGCGCATCCTGCACAATCGCCTGAAGAAGACTTTCTCGAGCATCCTGTTGAACTCGAAGGTTGTTTCGCTGACTGACACCGGCCGGGGCATCTCCGCCACGATTGCGACCGATGGTGCGGCTTGCCCCGCCGAGCAGGTGTACGATCGCGTCCTGTTGGCCGTCGGCAGAACACCGAACAGTAGCGGGCTTGACCTGGGCGTCGCCGGCATCGAGGTCGACGATCGCGGCTTCATACGGGTCGACGAACAGCGGCGGACCACGAATGAGCGCGTCTTCGCTGTTGGTGACGTCGCGGGGGGGCTCATGCTGGCCCACAAGGCCGCCCATGAGGCCCGAGTAGCCGCCGAGACCCTCGCCGGCAGAGGAACCCGTTTCGCTCCCGTGGCCGTGCCGTGCGTTGTATTCACGGATCCGGAGGTGGCTTGGGCGGGCCTGACCGAAACGGAGGCCTCTCAAAAGGGCATCCCGTTTGAAACGTCCAAGTTCCCATGGGCTGCTTCAGGGCGAGCCGCCAGCATCGGCCGAACCGACGGTTTGACCAAGATTCTCGTTTCGCCGGAAGACAAACGTGTTCTGGGCATCGGCATCGTCGGCAGTGGTGCCGGTGAGCTTCTGGCCGAAGGCGTCCTGGCCATCGAAACGAAGGCTACCGCCCGGGATGTCGCCCGTTGCATCCATGCCCATCCCACATTGTCGGAAACCGTCGGGGAAGCCGCAGAATCAGCCTGTGGAACGACGCCCCATATTGTCCGGCCTCAACGGTGAGCCGCGACCGGCTCGGACCCGCCCCCCAGCCTCCTGGGAAGGCAGATTCCCCCAACCATTTGACCAACCGAGGTTTTTCGCGCATACTTGCGCTTTGCCGGTGAAATGGGTTCACCGCTCTTAGGCTGCGGGCCACTCGGCCTTGAGGGGCGGCGCGAGGCGCCGACCGACCCTTTGCAGGTATTCAAATGGTTCCCCTCCTTTCCGGGATTCCCGCTACACTCAGGTTCGGCGGCCATTGAGTAATGGTCCGTCCCCTCAAACGGAGGCGACTCCACCATGTCGTTCGAAGACAAAACGATCGTGTGCTCGGACTGCGGCCAGACCTTCACACATAGCGCCCAGGACCAAGCACGCTACGCCCAGCGTGGCTTCACCAACGAGCCCAAGCGCTGCCGCGAGTGTCGTGACAAGCGCAAGGCCCAAGGTGGCGGCGGGCGTTCCGGCGGCGCCGGCGGAGGCCGGGGCTTCAACGGCGGCCGCGGCGGCGATCGTCCTCGTCGGGAGTCTTTCCCGGCTACCTGCGCCGAATGCGGCGCCCAGACAACCGTCCCATTCAAGCCGGTCCAGGATCGGCCGGTGTATTGCCAGGACTGCTTCCGGGCGCGTAAGCGCTAAGAATCACCCTTGCAGGTTGCTCAGCTTGCGTCGATTTCCGTACACTCTGGAAATGGCGTAATGGTTCTGCGCACCCGACGTGTCACGGTACCAACAAGGTATCGGTGTCCGCGATGGGTCTTTCCATGCCCGTGTAGTGACTGAGCCGACCGGCCCGGTAGATGTCGTCTTCGTCCACGCCGATGGTAGGCCGGGTGAACCAGCCGCCCGCCCCGCCCACATAGACTGCGTTCTGACCCGCGCCATCCTCGTGGGCAAGGGAGTTACCGGCCTCGTCATACGGGCTGATACGGTGGCCGCCTCCGCGGCCGTCAAACAGCGGATTGGCGTCCGCGGCAATCACCATCTGCGGGTCCATCTTCTCGACCCGTCGTCCCTTCGAGACATTCATGAGTAATGAACTGTAGGAAACGTTCGCCGGCTCGGCGAAGTCATCGAACCGCCGGTAGTCCCGAGCAATCATCGGTCGGGCGTTGGGCATGCTTGGGCAGATGAACACACGTGGATCATCGTTCGGAATCAACCCCTGCTGGAGGAGAACGAAGAGCGTCTTAGTGTTGGAATAGCGCGGCACGTTGGGCGTTCGCGTACGCAACCACGACGCGTTGGGCATGTGCCCGAGCCACGGGAGATAGCCATCGTTCTGTTGAGCGTACGCGCTTATGCCCACTGACATTGCCTGAAGGCCGGCCCGACACGCGTTTCGCTGTGCGATGTTCCGGGCCTTCTGGTACCCCGGAACGAACACGCCCACGAAAAGGGTGATGCAGGCGGCGATGGCGATCAGCTCTCGCAGCGACAGCACCGACTTGCCGGATACGTCTCGTCGCTCTTCGGCTGATACGGGTGTCATCTCCTTGAAGGGAACAGGCTTGGTGTGTTCGTCGATTCGGCCCATGACCACGTCCGCCAAGTTGGCGGGCGGCTCAGGCACGTCCACGGCATCCAGAAGCCCCAGCAGCGTACGCAATGCCCGGCTCCGGGAAGCCAGTTCAGGCGATTCGGCGACGGCCTCTTCCACCTCGCGGGCCTGGTCCGGATCGAGTCGATCCAAATGAAGGTCCAGCAGTTTCGATTCAATGGTTTGCGGGTCTTCTCGCATCGCTCTCAGCACGCTCCTGCCCGTCCGTCAATCCCTAGACAGCCTTCAGTCCCTTTGTTGGCGGCGATCCGCCCATCGATCGCTTGCCCACAGCAGCTTTGTAGGCCTTTCCGAAACTGGCCACTGCCGCATGCAACCGGCTCTTGACGGTCCCCAGCGGGACGTTGAGGATCTCAGCGATCTCCCTGTAGGGAAACTGGTGGTAATAGCTCAGCACCAGCACCTCCCGAAGATGATCCGGCATCCTCGCCAGCACCGCGCGAACCTGTCCGCGCTCTTCCTCGCTCTCCAGCCCGGCAACCGGGTCGGCGGCGTTGTCGGCCATGAAATCCCGGAAAGTCTGCCCGGCGTCATCATCTGTGTTTCCCACTTGCGCATCGAGCGGCACTTCAGGCTTTCGACCTCGGCTCCTCAGTGAGTCGCGGGCCTTGTTGGCCGCGATGGTGAACAGCCACGGCTTGAATCGCCGTGATCGGTCGAAGCTCGCCGCCGCGAGGTGGACCTGCAGGAACGCTTCCTGCACGACGTCCTCGGCCAGCGTCTGGTTCCCGGTGAACCGGGACAGGAAGCGATACAGTTCCTGACTATGCCGCCGGACCAGCAGCTCAACCCGGTCGGGAAGGCCTTCAATATGCTCGGCCAGCAACTGCTCGTCCGAAGGTGTCGTCACCGCTTCAACAGTTCCTTACGTCTCAACTTACGGTTTGTTCGTCGCTTTCCTCGGCGACGGCTTCATGATAGAGGCAGGCACGCCGATGGTCAAAACGAGACGAGACTGGGGCTGCCGTAACGTTCGTGCAAACAACGAGTTGAGGGTTACCAGCAGTTATCGCCCCCAGCAGAGAGCCCGAGTCAGCTTCCCTGTCCCTGGTTTTGATCTGAACCCGCAACAGCACCTCCAGTCTCTTGCCGCTTGCGACGGTGCTCCCGGAGAGTCCGTGTGAACACCCAGAGTCCGAAAATGATGGCCGCCCCGACCAGAGGCAAGAACTTGAAACTGGCCGGCGGGGGTACCGGCAGCGTGACACCGGGTACGCTGACCGTCTTGCCATCGGCAAACCTGATGGTCACTTGCCCTTGGCCCACCAAGGCTCCTTTAGCTGTGATGCCCATCGAGAAATCGTGCCTCGCTCCGGGCGGAATGCCCGGATTGGGCGCCTTCGCCTTGGCAATACACACCCCGGGCTTGTCGGGGACCCCGACGTTCACCAGATAGGTGCATTCCTGCTCCCACCCCGTTGAAGGGATGATTTGGAAACGGTCGGCACGATGGTGCGGGAATTCGACGTGAACAATCGGAGATGAGTAGTTGTTCACGACTGTCCAGTAGTAGTTCTGGCGCGTCTCATCCAC
>CAZTQK010000231.1:0-9903 GCA_964615635.1 uncultured Planctomycetales bacterium | reverse complement strand
AATGGAGCAAGTACAAGTACGAGAAGACCGGCAGAAAGTGGGACTACGTATTCCGCAGGTTGTTCTAGGCGTACAGTCCCGACATCATGGGCAAACGGTTTGTTGCGCCCGTCGAGATCGAGACCGTTGAAGAGACTTGCGGCCACATCACCAACCTGGACCTCCACATTGACGAGGCCGGAGCGGCCCATGTGCTCTATCTGAAACGGCCATATCAGAGCGAGTTGATTCGCGACAAATTCTTCCCCGGCAAGCCGATGACCGCGCATCTTGAGTACATGATCATCACGGACGGCAAGATCGAGTCGAAGACTACGCTCACCGAGACGCCGGCCAAGGGCAGGTCCGGCCTGGCCCCGGCCTACGGTCGGTTTCACGTATTGCCCGGCGGTGAACTGTGCGTCGTGGTTGCGGGTACGATGACCGATGAGGCGGGTAAGGGCACATTCGGCAACTACGTCGCCCGCATCGGCCGCACGGGCGACAAGATGACGTGGCTGCTCGTGCCTCTGAAGAACCCGTTCCACAGCTTCTTCACCAACACCCCTCGCGGCGGCTCGGAGCCCTCCGAACTTCTCGACCTGTTCGGCACGGCCGGCGATTCGCAGAACCTGCGCTACGCCCGCATCCGCCTCAGGTAGGGCCGACGCCCTCGTCGGCCCTCGCACCTCAATGTAGGAGGCCTCTCCGAGCCCGATTGGGATCTAGCCCAGGCCTGCCTGGGGCAAGGTAACGGGCGCGGTTTTGTGCTGTCCGTCCCAGTACCCTCAAGACTTCGAGCCATTCTGCCCGACCTATCATGACGGGGCGTCAACTCCCCATAGGATGGATGTGCGCGCTGGCGGCGTTAGAAGAAATCCTCTTGCTCGGAGACGATCGATGTCACGGAAGACAGAAATGCTGGGGATGGTTGGCTTCATTGGGCTGCTGACCGCCATCTCGGCGGTGGTTCGACCTGCGCAGGCCCAGATCTACCGTTGGGACAACGGTGAGCTGATTCTGGGAACTGATAGTATCACGCCAAGGCCGAGGGTTGATCTGTCTGACTGGAATACCGCCGACCACAACCTTCAGTACGCCGATCTCGCGGGGCGTGATCTCTCGATCGCATTATTCAGGTCTTCATGGCTTGACGGCGGGCGTCTCAGCGGGGCCAGTCTTCTTGCGGCGGATTTCTGCGATGCCAGTCTAGTCAATGCGAACCTCAGCGGGACCGATCTCAGACTGGCATATTTGGGTGGGGCTTGGCTGTCGAACGCGGACTTGGCGGATGCGGTCATAACGTTCAGCGATTTTAGAGGCACAACATCCAAGGGCTTCGTCAAGGAGCAGTTGTACAGCACAGCCAGTTACAGGCTCTAAGACCTTTCCGGCGTGAAGCTGTGGAGTAACGACTTGACCGGTTGGGATTTCACCGGACAGAACTTGACCGACGCCCGACTCGACGGCGTCACACTTGCGAACGCGAACCTGAATCACGCCAATCTCAGTGGGGCGGAAGTTCGCAATACCGTGCTGACGAGTACCGATCTGACAGACGCCATTGTTCAATGCACTGATTTTTCCGGTACCACTTCTAGGGGGTTTGCCAAGGATCAGTTGTACTCTACCGCCAGCTACAAGAGCGGGCACCTCACTGGGATTGCCTTGGAACGCAACGATTTGACTGGCTGGAACCTGGGTGGTCAGAATCTGACCGACGCGAGGTTCAACGATACTCGGCTCACGGATATCGACTTTGCAGATGCGGTCGTGACAGGGGCCCAATTCGGTCGTACAACCTCAAAGGGTTTCGTCAAGGAGCAACTATACTCGACGGCAAGCTACAAGAAGCGGGATCTATCCGGGATGTGGTTGGGTGGCAATGATCTGACCGGTTGGGACTTCTCTGGTCAGAACCTTGACAGCGTTGGATTCACATACTGTACGTTGAAGGAGGTCGACCTGGCCAGCGCGGTCGTGACACGCACAGACTTCGCGGGTGCGACATCGCAGGGCTTCACGGAAACGCAGCTGTATTCAACAGCCAGCTATCGGACGAGAGACCTGACCGGAATCAACCTGTCGGTCAACGACCTGGCCGGCTGGAACTTCGCGGGCCAGAACCTCACGAATGCCGTGTTGAGCGGTGCATCGCTGGCGAATACGGATCTGACAAACGCGATCGTGGCTGGCGCCAGCCTCGATAACGTGACCTCAGAGGGGTTTACGCCGGCCCAGTTGCAGGCCACAGCCAGCTACAAGACAGGCGACCTTGCGGGCATCACCATGGTTGGCAATGATCTGACCGGTTGGGACTTCGTCGGTCAGAACCTCAGCAATGCACGGTTCGACTATGCCACACTGACGAGCGCCAATATGAGGCAGGCGAATCTGAGCAACGCGAGGCTCAGTGACGCCACACTCACCAACGCCAACCTGACCGACGCCATTGTGGTGGGGACCGACTTTGAGTCTGCGGTCTCCAAGGGGTTCACCGAAGAACAACTGCGATCGACCGCCAGCTACAAGGACAGGAATCTAACGGGGATAAGGCTGAACTCCAACGACCTCACCGGCTGGAACCTCGCCGGTCAACGCCTGTGCAACGCGAGGTTCGATGACTCAATCCTGTCGAGAGCCGACTTGAGCCAGACAGATCTCAGCAACGCGTCCTTCTACAACGCCTCACTGGTCAACGCAGACTTTCGGCAGTCGAACCTGGACGAGACGGCCCTTGGGGGCGCAGACCTCACAGGTGCGGACTTCACCGATGCACTTGTGGAGGAAGCAGGCTTTGATGGTGCTACGCAACGAGGCTTCACTGCGCATCAGTTGTACGCCACCGCGAGTTACCGGAACAGAAGTCTCAGAGGAGTGTGCCTGGCGTCGAACGATCTGAGCGGTTGGGATTTGGCCCGTCAGGATCTCAGTCTCAGCAGCTTCAGCTACTGCACGCTGGTCAACACGGACCTTACGGACAGCACTGTTCGGGGAAGCAACTTCGGTGACACAACGAACAGGGGATTCGTGAAGGAGCAGTTGTACAGCACGGCAAGCTACAAGCTTAAGGCTCTGGCTGGGATCAAACTGTGGGGCAACGACATGACGGCGTGGGATTTCCGCGGTCAAGACCTTAGTGAAGCATGGCTCAGCTACGCAACCCTCACCGGCTCAAACCTGAGTGGCGCAAATCTCGCCAACGCGCACCTTGAGTTCAGCGAGCTGGCCGGTGCTGATCTGAGCTTTGCAGACATGCGAGGAGTCCAGGGCGCGGATCTGTCCGATGTTGGCGCGTTGCGAGATGCGATTCGGCCCGATGGGACAATCCACGGCCTGAATCTGAGCGGGCATCAAACGTTGTTAGTTCGTGACTACGATGGCGACCCTTCCCGCGACCTGGCCCCGATCGCGATCACTGTGCGGGACGGCATGGATCTGGGCTCGGATGGTCTCCTGAAGATGGTTCTGGAGTCAGATGCATGGGACTCGACGATTTCGTTTGATCCCGGCATCCCGGTCGCCCTCGGCGGCACGCTGGAACTGACCTTTGCTCCCGAGGTGAATGTCGCTTCCCAGATCGGCCGGACTTTCGATTTGTTCGACTGGGCGGGAGTCAGTCCCGCCGGTGCGTTTAGTGCAACCAGCCTGTACGAGTGGAACTTGTCCAGTCTGTATACAACGGGTGAGGCGACGCTCCTGACCCCTGAGCCGACCGGCCTGATGCTGTTGGCTCTGGGCGGCGTGCTGCTCATGCATCGCAGACGGTGGAACCGACATTCTCGTCGGCCATTCACGCTGGTCCCAGATTCCCATCTGGGGCCAGCTTGATAGCCTTAAGCCGCCTTGGCAGCATGACGAAAGGATTCGTCGAGGGAATAGTGCCAGAAGGGATTCTGGCACGAGCGGACCCTGAACCCCGAACCCTGAACCCTCAAACTACGCCTCCGCCAATCCCTCCCGGATGGCGAATCGGGCGAGTTCCACCCGGTCATGGATGTCGAGCTTGTTCATCAGGCTGGTGGTGTGCCGATTGACGGTGTTGACGCTGATGCACATCACCTGCGCGATTTCCTTCTTCTGCATGCCCCGGGCAAGGTAGCGAAGGACTTCGAGTTCGCGGTCGGACAGCGTCGAGGCCCGCGAGCGGATCGGTGTGGCCAGCCGGGCGCCGTTGGCGTCGACGACGATCCGGCTCTGCACCTCCGGCGAGAAATACGCCACGCCCGAACACACCTTGCGGATGGCTTTGATGATCGATTCTTCCGGTTCGCTCTTGGTGATATAACCCCAGGCCTGAACGTTGAGTGCCTGTTCGATGTAGCGATCGTGGAAGAACGCACTGAGGAACAGGACCCGTGTCTCGGGTGAGCGGACACGAGCGGTCTGCGCTGCATCGAAGCAGCTCAAGCCGGGCAGGTCGATGTCCATCAACATCACATCGGGCTTCTGGCGGATAGCCTCCGCGACGCCGTCGCTGGCATTGCTGACGCTGCCGATGACTCGGATGTCTTCGGTGTTCTCCAGCAGCCCGCGGAGCATCCCGCGAACCATCGCATGATCGTCAACCAGCAGAACCGTAATGGGTTTGCTCAAACGCCGTTCTCCTTCTTGGTCTCAGCTTGAAGGGTATTGTACACCATTCGGGCCAACTGCGGCATCTCAAAGGGTCTGGCCAGCACGACCGCGTTCGGCGGGCACTCTGTCGCTTCGGGCTCGGACTGCCCCGCCAGAATGACGGCCGACGGCAAGAGTCCCTCATCCTGCATGCGCTTCAGGCAAGTCATGCCCCTGCACCCGGGCAAGTCGCCCTCCAAGATGACCAGTCGCAGTCGATCCCGTTGTTTCCGTGCGATCTCGGGGATCAGCCGACCGTCGCCCGCCAGGATCACCTGATATCCCAGCGACTCAAGCGTCAGGGCAATAATGCCGGCCAGATGGGGGTTGCTCTCGGCCAGAAGAATCAGCTCGCCATCGCCCCGCGGCATGGGCTGAGTCGTCTCCCCCTCATCGACCGCCGGTTCCGTTTCGGTGCGAGGCAACGTGACCGTGAAAACCGTGCCCTCTCCAAGCGCCGATACAACCTGAACTCGGCCGCCATGTTCCTCCACGATGCTCTGGACGATCGACAGGCCCAGCCCCGAGTTCCGCTCGCGTGGCTTGGTGGTGAAGAACGGCTCGAAAATCCGTGGGAGGCTCTCTTCCGTTATTCCGATGCCCGTATCAGTGACGGTGATGAGCGCCTCGCCGTCTGCCTTTCGCCGCCCGTGTTTGTGTTCTGCCTCTCGTACCGAGATTTGCAGTCGCCCGCCCTCTGGCATCGCGTCGCGGGCATTGATCGCCAGGTTCAGTAGCACTTGGTGTATCTGGCTCGCGTCGCCCATTACCCATAGTGGCGAAGAAGCGTCATTCAGGGTCTCCAGCGTGATTGACGCGGGCAGTGTCGGCCGGATCAGCCGCTCGGCCTCGGCGACGAGGCGGCGAAGGTCCAGCGGCTGTCTTTCGATCGGCATCTTTCGGCTGAAGGTCTGCAGCGAACGAGTCAGGCCGCTGGCCTGACGGGTGGCGTCGAGAATCGATCGCATGGCTTGGCGGGCTTCATGGTCCGGCAGTAGCGAGGCGGCCGCCTGCGTCGCGTAGCCCCGAATGACGGTGATCAGGTTGTTGAAGTCGTGAGCCACGCCTGCTGCAAGCTGACCAACGGCCTCCATCTTCTGCGCCTGCAGAAGCTGCTGCTGAAGCGCATGCCGGTCGGCGGCCGTCATCTCGGCCCGTTTTCTCTCGTTGATCTCCTCCTGCAGTTTGCGATTGGCGTCTTCGAGCTCGGCCGTCCGCTGAGCGACGCGCGCCTCCAACTCGTCGTACGCCGCCCGCAGCGCTTCCTGGGCGGTCTGGCGATCCGTCACATCGATACCCAGCATGGCCAGCCGGACGACACGCCCATTCTCGTCAAACACAGGTGAGATGATGTTGTCGATGATCCGGTCACCCCGCCGGTCGAGGAATCGCCGAGGTTCTCCCGTCTCAATGACGCTCCGGGCTTGACGGCGCCGTTCTTCGGCCAACTCCGACGGGATCAGGTCAAACGCACACCGGCCCAGCAGATCCTCCCGTGCCAAGCCAAATCGTCTGGCCATCTCATTGTTGGTCTCCAGGATGATGCCCTCAACATCAATCAGGAACGCCGACTCGGGTATGGCATTCAGCAGGACATCCAACGATTCCTGGTTGTCGCGAATCTTCTGCCAAGACTCCTGGTGCTCGACAAGCTGCCGTTCCATCTCCTCGACACGAGCCTTCAGGTCGGCAATTTCGCGAAGAAGCTCAGCATTAGGGTCCGGAATCGGGCTCATTGATCCCTCAAGACACCGCGCTATCATCGGTCTGGCGCCAGGTGCCACCGGCATCTCGCCGGGTGTCACTGGCAGCTAGTCTGCGAGTGTTCTTCGCAGCGAAATGGCGTGAACAAGCTTGCCGTGGCTGCAGACCTCGCCGGAGCGGACAGAAGCCATCATATCTTTGAATAGCTTAGTCCCAGTGATAGCCGTCAGACAAGTGCCCTCACGAACTGGATGGACTGGTGGCCCGCTCTTGCTGCGGCAAGAATGCGGTACCCGTGCTGTCACGCGGCCTCGTGGGGCAACCTGCACCGGCCCGTGTGGCAATGCCCGAGACGCCCGGTCAGCCACAGGCGATTGCGGGCGAACCACTTGTAACCGGCATCGCAGACCCGACGCAGAATCGGCCAGTTTGTCGGGGCCAGCAGCCAGCCCAATCCCACGGCATCATAGGCTCGCCTGAAAACCTCCATGCCCCTGACCAGCCGCCCGCTGCGAAGCACACCATGAATCTGGGCCATCACTTGGTCCATCGTTGCCCCGTAACGGCCGGCATCGAAATCCGGGCTGCTGATGTCCTCCAGCAGCAGCTTGCATTGCCCGCCGTCGAGCCGGCGGAGCAAGTCGGCCTCCCTTCGACAGAGCGGACACTGCCCGTCGTACAGCACTTTGATCTCCCATCGATCCATGTCTGTCATCTCCGCCATGGGTTCGCACCACTCCGCCACAACCCATGGTAGGCCGGGCCTTGAACAGTTGCCACAATCCGAAAATGCCCTCATAAACGATTGCTGTGCAAAGGTTTACTGGTTATCATGCCACCGGGTTCTTCTGTGGGATCTGATCGTGGCAAGGCTCCAGGGCTTTTCTGCCCGAATCGTGTTGCCTGCCATGAGATGAAGACCTCTGAAAGGATGGCGCAGTGAACATGATTCGCTCCTTGCTGCTCGTGGGTTTGCTGATCGGCTTGGCCGGCTGCGCACCGCGGCCCGAGCCGGTGAGGCTTTCTCGTGTGGTGTATGCCGACAAATGTCTGGGTGCCTGGGCAGGGCAGATGGTCGGCGTGTGCTACGGTGAACCGTACCAGTTTCAGTCCAACGGCCGACCCATTCTCGCGCCCCTCAGACCTTGGGAACCGGACATGGTCGAGGGATCGCTGCGGCAGGACGACGTGTATGTCGAGCAGACCTTCCTGGCCGCTTTGGAGAAGCACGGGCTCAACATCACGCCGGAGCAGGCAGGCCGGGCTTTTGCCGACACGTCCTATCCTCTGTGGCACGCCAATTACTATGGCCGACAGAACGTGCGCAACGGGATCATGCCCCCCAGATCAGGCCGCCCGGCCTACAACCGGCACTGCGACGACATCGATTTCCAGATTGAAGCGGATGTCTTCGGCATCATCTGCCCGGGGCTGCCGGGGGAGTCGAACCGGTTGTGCGATGTCTTCGGCCATATCATGAACTACGGCGACGGCGTCTATGGTGGCATGTTCGTTGCCGGGATGTACACCGAGGCGTTCTTCGAGAGCCAGGATGTCATGAAAGTCATTCTGGCCGGTTTGGCCTGCATCCCGCCCGAATCGACGTACTACCAGTGCATAACCGATACCATCGCCTGGTGCCGGCAGAACCCCCACGATTGGGTCGCCGCCTGGAACGAGGTGGAACGACACTACAACGATGACAACGATTGCATGCCGGGCAACCCCTACAACATTGATGCCAAGCTCAACGGTGCGTACATCGTCATCGGCCTGCTTTACGGTCAGGGCGATCTGATGCGGACCATGGATGTGTGTATCCGTTGCGGGCAGGACTCCGACTCGTCCACCGCCAACGTGGCCGGCATCATCGGATGCATGAAAGGCTACCAGGGACTCGGCCCGGCGATCGTTGCCGGCATTCCCGCGATTGCCGACGAGAAGTTCCTCGGTTCCCAGTATACCGTCAAGACCCTGGTGCAGGCCTGCCAGCGCATGGCCGAACTGGTCATCCATCGCGCGGGCGGAGAGGCCAACGACGAAGAGTATGTGTTCATGAGGCAGAAGCCGACGCCGGTACCCGGATTAGAGCAGTGGGAAAACGAGGATCGAGCGATCCGCGTGCCGGTCACCACGAACGAAGTCGAACTCTGGAGCAAACAGTGGCGGGTGGTCCGGGCCAAGCCGAGTTTCAAGGGCGGGCACTACCCGGCCGCCTATGGCCGCGAGAACGTGCTGATGGTCAACCCGATCACGCCGGACTCGCCCGCGGCCATAGAAACATGGCTGCGCGTGCCCCAAACGCCGAACCCCCAGCTCAACGTTGAGGTTGCCTCGGACGGTCATCACGGCGATTTCCTGCTCAAGATCTTCATCAGCAACGAACTGGCCAGGGAGGTTGTGGTCAATACCGCCGGCGAGCTCATCACCGAGAAGGTCGACGTGAAGGCCCCGCCCAACACGGCCGTCCTGGTTCGGATCGAGTTCCACGCCAACGACTGGTCCGTCGAGGCCGGGTATCTGAAGGAGGTGAGCATCAAGTAGGGTGAGAGACAGGTGTCAGGATAACCTTCCAGCTTCAACCGGACGGAATGAAGGCATCACGCGGCAGGTGTAACAGGCGAATGGACCGACAGATCGGTCGGTTGCCAAGATGAAGCATGGGGCCGTCCGCTCGGCACGTCTGCTCACAGGTGGTAGGGGTAGCGTTGCGGCTTGCCCAGCATGCGGTTCGCTTGCTCGTCGTCGATAACCTCATTCTTGAACGTGCAGTTGACATTCATCGTAACCGAGCAATCTCAGAACCTCTTCATTTTGCCCCGCGAGGAGCGAGTGGCGCTCAACCGGTTTCGCCCAGCCCACCCGAGTCGTGGCAAGCCCATGCGACCGGCCCCTGTCCCCTGTTCCAGCCGCCGAGTGTATAATGCAGCAGAGCCACAAGAGCGCGCTGCGTTTTTGCGGGGCTACAGGCCGACGGCATCGGGCAAGGAGATGAGCGACAGCAGGCCGTTCGATCAAGAGGTTGCGCACGCAATGCGTGCGACCTCGCCGCGAGATTCCGGCCATCCTCACGCGAGGGATAGTGACAATGACATGTGAGCGTCTGAGAACCATCGTGTGGTCCGTAGCGGCAGCCATGTTGATTGTCGGACCGGTCCATGGCCAAAAGAACGACGACGCCGAAACAGAAGACGAGCAGGCCGAGTCCGCCCCGGCGGATGCGCAGTCGGGCGGTCAGGTGATCGAAGGTCTGGTCCTCAACTACTACGGAGGCGGTATCACCGGTGCGCGAATCCGTGTCGAAGCGCTGGACGCCAAGCCCGATGATCCACCGATCGCGGAAAGCGAGTCCGGCAAGGGCGGCGAGATTCGCGTCTACTTGCCCAAGCCGGTCGAAGAGAACGTGCGCGTCCGCATCCTGATGGACGGCTACGAGGAATTCGTCCAGGAAGTCGACCCGACCGATCCTGAGGACCCGCCGTTTGTGGATGCCGCCCTACAGGGGGCGGGCAGTATCAGCGGCATCGTCCGGGCCAGGTCGAGCGGCAAGCCCATCGCGAACGCGAAGGTCGTGGGCGAGAGCGGCGGTCGTGAGATGTCGGC
>CAZTQK010000230.1:0-10066 GCA_964615635.1 uncultured Planctomycetales bacterium | reverse complement strand
CGCGGTTTCCGAGTATGTCTCGCGGACCGAATTCAGGACGTATGTTTCCAGAATGGCAGCGGGATTGGGGCAGGGATGGCTGATCCAATGGGTGCCGTACGTCCGGGGGGAGGAGCGAGCCGCTTACGAAAGCAGGGCCGGAACTGAAGGCCGCACCGACTTCACATTCTTGGAACACAACTCGGCCGGGCAACTGGTCCGGGCCGGCGAGCGGGCCGAGTACTTCCCCATCTACTATCAGCAGCCGGGAGATCTTGAACTGTCAGCCGCAGGACTTGATCTGGCAACGTGTCCTGACAAGTTTGCCGTGCTTCAGAGAGCGATTGACACCGGGAAGATCGCCGTATCATCCCGTGTTTCATACCTGCAGCAGGAATCGGATTACCCTGCCTTCCTGATCGTCGCCCCCGTTTTTCCGGCGGAAGGTCAAACCGATAACGTTGAATCCCGCAGACAGAATCTGATCGGCTTGGTGATCGGTGTGCTGCCAATCCAGGACTTTCTCGGCCGGGCCCTGCGTTATTCGGCACCTCGCGGCGTTATCGTCCGGGTTGAAGACCCGCGGGAAAAAGGAGCGCGCTCATCATGCTGGCAACATGAGGGTCCGGGGGCATCGGTGCGGGAGATTGCCCTGTCGGCTCTCGACAACCGGGGGGACGGGTCGCTGAGCAGAAGCCGGACGATTCAAATGGGCGATCGGCAGTGGCGCATCACCTGCTTTGCGACACCATCCTACGAAGCGGCACATCGCAGCATCAGTCGGTGGATTCTGCTGGTTCTCGGGTTGGCAATGACAGGGCTGGTTGCCAACCATTTCCGCAAGACGAGGGACTATACGCAGGGTCTGATGGAGGTCAACCGGCGGCTGGTCCTGGAGATCGGCGAGCGCGAGAGAATCGCGAACAACTTGAAGGAGAGCGAGCGTTTTCTATCCTCGCTGCTGGCGGACTTGCCGGGAATGGTCTACCGGTGCCGAAACGATCCCGACTGGACCGCGGTGTTTATCAGCGACGGCTGCACCTCGTTAACGGGCTACCCTCCGTCGGCCCTCATCGACAACCGCGAGGTGTCCTTTGTGGCACTGATACACCCCGATGATCGGGTCGCCCTGTGGGATGAGGTGCAGGCGGCCCTGGCTCGGCGGACAGAGTTTGAGCTGATGTACAGAATGCGGACTGCCGCCGGGGGCGAGAAATGGGTGTGGGAGCGGGGTCACGGTGTTTTCTCGGCTGATGGGGTTCTTCTGTTCATTGAAGGGTTCATAACCGACATCACGGAGCAGAAACGCGCCGAGAAGGAGCTGGCTCTCTACCACGAGGACCTCGAAGCACGCGTGGCCGAACGAACTCAGGAGCTCGAGGAGTCACGGGCACGGTTGCGTCGTTCGGAACGGCTGGCCTCGATCGGCACCCTGGCGGCCGGCATCGCGCACGAAATCAACAACCCCGTCGGCACGATGCTCCTGGCGGCCGAAAATGTATTGGAGCTCCGCAAGAGACCCGGGTCGGAGGGCATCGTGGATGAGTGCCTCAAAGGGATCGTGTCCGAGGCCCGCCGCTGCGGAGCAGTGATACAAAGCGTGTTGCAGTTTGCACGCCAGGAGCGGACGGCGAAGTGCCTGGCGCCGGTCGAGGCAATCATACACAAGTCCGTCGAGATGGTTGCCTCGTATGCACAGGAACAGGAAACGCTTATTAACGTTGATCTGGCCGCTGGGTTGCCGGAAATCAAGGTCAATCGCCTTCAACTGGAACAAGTCTTTGTCAACCTGCTGCGAAACGCGATGGAGGCCGGCAGGAAGGGCATGAGGTTAATGGTGCGGGCGGAAGTCGTGGACGAGAAACTGCGCGTCACCGTGCGCGACAACGGCCCCGGCATTCCGGAGGAAAACCTGCCAAGAATCTTCGATCCGTTTTTCACGACGCGACGAGAGCGAGGGGGGACTGGCCTTGGCTTGAGTATCGCGCATGGTATCATTGCGGAGCATGGCGGGCAGATCTCCGTGCAAAGCGAGCTGGGCGTCGGTACGAGTTTCACAGTCGACCTGCCGCTGAGCAGGCCTGAAGAGCTTGAGGCTTCCCATGGCTAAGGTGCTGATCATTGAAGACGAGGAAGGCTTTCGCAAGCAGCTTGAACTCGGCTTGTCGGCGCTCGGCCACGAGATACGCTGTGCGTCGAGCGGCCGCGAAGGCGTGGATGTCGGTTCGCGCTTTCGCCCCGATCTGCTGGTGACCGACTGGATGCTCAAGGATGACATTCACGGGCTGCACGTGATTCAAGTCCTCCGGGCGATTCTGACGCACCTGAAGGCTATTCTGATCACCGGTTTTGCGTCAGCGGAACTCCGTGAGAACGCAGACTCCACCGATATCATCGAGTTCATCGAGAAACCCTTCACCCTGGAGAAGATCCGCAGCGCAGTGCACAATGCGCTGGCGGCGCCGTGTCAGCCCAGACAGCGGGCCTCGCTGGCGGCCGTCGAGATCAACACCCTGGGCGAAATCCGCCATGCCAACGACGCCGCCCTCAACCTCTTTGACGAGACCGAGCCGGGCCGAGGCATACACAACTTCTTCGGCCTGTTCTCGGCAGGGGCCGAGCCGAACCTGGAGGAGGCCCTTGACCACTGGGAGGTGGTCCATCCAACCGCGGACCACAGGCTTGCCTGGCACCTGCGTACCCAGGAACCGGATGAAGACGGCAACCGCCTCGTGATTCTTCGCCGCGGGGACGGTCCGCAGTACATGGGGCTGCCGGTAATCGAGATGCTGCTGGGCTCAGTCTCCCCGCAGTACGCACGGTGGCCGTTCGATGGGCGGGTTGTGATCGTTGAAGCGGATGCGACCACTCGCAAGTGGCTGGTCACCATGGTTGAGAACACCGGCGGCGGCTGCTACGCAGTCGAATCAGTCGCCCAGGCGATGCGTCTGCTGGGCAAGGACGACGGCCTGCAGTTCGCCGTGCTTGACTACGACACGGTGGGCGCAGGCCTGCCGAGCGCGATCGAAGAGATGAACGCCATCAGGCCTGACGTGCTTCTCGTCGGAAACAGCCATGACGATCGGCGAGAGGCATTCGCCCGCCTGGGGGTGAACCTGTTTCTTCAACGGCCTTGGCGAGCCGACGATCTGATCAATCTGCTGACCGCAAGCATCGGCAGTTAACCTCCCCTAAAAAAAGGTGGCCTCGCTGCCGAGGCCACCTCATCACGAAACCTTATGCGAAGGAGGTACAAAACAGGACCATAGTAATCATGTCATGGCGCGTCGTCACAAGCGGGGTCAGCGGCAATGCCCGTTCCGCTGGCACAGGCCTCAAATGCTCCCCAGTCTTCGGAGTCGATGTCGTTGTCGCCGCCGCCCGTCGGATGGGCATCAAAACATGCACACCCGACCGCGAGGCTTCCGCCCGGCCCGGTGTAGCATGCCTGGAAGCGGGCAAAGTCCGCCTGGTCGACGTCACCGTCGCCATCCGAGTCGGCGAACGGGTCGGGGCACGGGCACTCGTGGGTCGCGCAACTGGTCCCGATCCCGAGGAATGTTGTGTTGCACTCGCTTATGAGCGTATCGGTGCAATTATAGCCGGCGCAACAGGCTCCAAGGCAGGTCCCTGCCTCACAGGTGGTCTCCATGCCGCGGAACACCCCGCCGGCCCGGCTGCAGGCGCCCGAGTCGCCGTCGTCCACGCATGAGCCGTCGGGCAGGCAGCAAGCTCCCTGCACGCTGCCGGGCAGGCCGCCGAGCAACGCCGGCCGATCGATCCAGCCCGCATGCCAGCCTGAATCTGGATACAGAGATGGATAGCGCCAGATGTCCGCCGGCCCGACGCACACCGGGAGCCCGGTCACCGGATCGGGCTCGGGAGCCAGCTTGCAGCCCGGGCCGGCCCCAATCGAAATCCTGTTGAAGGGGCCCAGATACCTGCGAGGGATGTTTATGGCACTACTAATCACGGTGTCCATGGTCGTGGTGAGCGGTGCAATGAGCTTAACCTCAATGGTGGTCGACTTGACCTTAAGCTCGAAGAATGCCTGCCCATCGTAGTAGTTGAAGTCCTTTCCGGTAGGTAGGCCCGGGTAGGGCGGGAACTGGCTGGCGCGGAGGTCCTGCCACTGGTGGCCGTTGAATACCGCAACGTGATACATGGTCGGCTTATTGCCCGTCCCCTGGTCGCACGGATTGCCATCCAACTGGGCCAGCAGGCCGAACGCAACGCTCGACCAGATTCGGTAGTTCGAGTCCGCCGGGTTGAAACTGGTTTTGGGCGGATGCGGCACGGCGATAGTACCGCTGAGATACTGCTGGTTCACGATGGGGTAGATCGGCCAGCCGGAGCAATCCGAATCTTGCGCGCACGCCACGCCCGCGTTGGGGCCGCTATCGCAGACGGACTGTTCCTCGGGGCTGCACGCAAACCGGCAGTCGTAATCACTGTCGCAGGCCGCCCCCGGGGTATTGCCGCCGACGCACGCGCCGCAATCGGCGTCACTGTCGCAGTTCTTGGAGGGATTGTTGGCGCAGGTACCGCAATCGGCGTCGCTGGTGCACACAATTCCCTGTGGATCAGCGTCGCAGGTCGAGAGGCAATCCTCGTTTGTCGCGCAGGTCTGCCCCGCCCTCGGTCCGTCCTCGCACGTGCCGAAGAGTCCGCAATACCACTGATGGCACTCTCCCGTGTTGCAGGTATCGGCTGCGCAGTACGCGTCCGGATGCAGCAACGCACAGGTGCAATCATTGAAGCCCATGCAATCCATCTCGACGTAGTCGACCGGCGCTCCTTCATCGTTCAGCTTCAGCTCGACCTAGAGCGGTGAATTCGGTGCCCCACCTATGAGCAGGTGGTACATCCAAAACCGCAGCACGAGCGGGTTCTCATCCGTGCCGTTGATCGTGTCGTATCCCTCGCCGAAGGCGTGGGCGATCGCCCCGGCAAGGTCGAAGGTGTGATACTGCGCCGTGTTGCTGAAACCCGAGTTCACGATGTTGTAGGGTTCCGTCTCCCAACCCGGGTTGCCGTCCCAGCCTTCCCACCGCGTGGGCCCCGTGGTCACCTCCAGGCGGGTGCCGGTATAGTTCTTGGGCCAATGGACCGGATTCTGGAACCACTGCGTCGAGGCGGTGTCCGAGGTCCCACAGAGGTTGTCGGGCGTCGGCGGGAAGCCCGGCCAGATGCTCGCGGCCAGCCGGTTCGCCTCGCAGTAGCTGTCGAAGTCGTCACACCAGACAATGTCCTCGGGTGCGATTGGATCAACGCCGCGACCCACTGCTGCCGTGTTGTCCTTCGGTCCGATGCACCGCTCCGCCCAGGCGATGCCGGTTGAACACGCAAGGACCGCAACCACTGAAACCACCGAGGTGATGTTATCTCTCATGGAATCCTCCTTTTCCGAAGCATCATCGGAGAGAAACTCACAGATCTTCGTTCCGCTATAGCCTTTGGCCTTACATCACGTGTGAGGCCTGGATCGCAGCTTGTCGACGTATAGTCTACCAAACCGTCGCCCGGTTGTCCACAGAAAAACCTCTTTTTAGTCCCCAGTTGACAGAAACTCTCGCCGGACGATCGAGCCGCGAAGCTGAGGACGCCCGAGAACCCTGGAATCGTCGGACCCACATTGGCCAGCTTGAGAGGCGAACATACACGGTGAGAGACCCATTGCCTCGGGCCGCCGGGGCGATACAGCACGGATACGAAGCCGCAGCGCCGGCAGGGTACGCCTGCCCACACGGGGTGAGAGACAGTCGGGTCAGATAATATCACGAGCCCACCCGGCGGATCCGAATGGCCTCGTGTCTGGCCCCCTCCTCTGGTCCCCGGCCAAGCGGAACCAATTAAAGCCGGGGTCTCTCCCGTTGGCTTTCCGCCTCTCCGACCTTCCCGAGCCCCGGCCCGCACGGCCGGGGCTCGGGGAGAGGCCGTTGCTCGATCCTGACCTCGTATCGGTCAGGTAAGATTCAGCATTAGCGCCGGCGGCGCAGGAGCAGGGACAGCCCGCTCAGCGCCAGGAACGCCATGGCCGGTTCCGGGGTGACGATGTAGTAAGCGGTGGTCACCCCCTCATAGGTGCCGGTGCCAACAATGGCATACTGGCCGCCGCCCAGCGACGCGATGCCGGTGGGCGCCGAACCAAGGCTGGTCCAGCCAGTCAGGTCTACGCCGATCGTGGGCAGCCAGTCCATCAGAATGTAGGCTTTGCCGTCGTTGGCGTAGGTGCCGTCGCCGTTCGACAACCAGATGCTTGCACGGCTGCCTGGGCCACTGATCCAGCTGTAACCCACTGCGGTGCCGTCGTCGGTCACGTCGTAACCGAAGCTCTGCTCATTCACCAGATCGCCACCGGCAGGCAACAGTTTGACGGAGTTGGCCTCGCCCTGCTTCCACACGAAGCCCGGCAGTCTCTCGGTGGGTCCAGCAGCCGGGTACTGGTACATGTAACCCGTGAACATCATGCCGTCAGGCGATATCCCTTTGCCCTGGCCCCAGTCCCCGGCGCCGCCGGGGGAGTTCGGAATTGCCTGGACTGTGGTGGCGCCGGCCTCGACCCACACTGCACGGTCCTGACCGGTAGTTCCGTCGGGCTTGGTGCCGCCCTTATCAGCCCCGATGACCCGCACGGTCTGCGAGACCGAGTTCAGCTTCAGCTCGCCCGACCCGGTGACTGTTCGCCACGGGGACAAGCCGTTGCCCCATTTCCACACGTACCCATTCTGATTAGTCTTGGTGCCCTCGCCGACCATGAAGCCATCGCCAACGAGCGGGCTGTATGCGGCCGAGTTGTTGCCGCCGACGAGCGTCTCGGAGTTCGGCGCCAGGACGCTTAAGGTTGGCGCGCCGGGTGCGTGACTGCCTCCTCGGCCGATGAACTCGCTGGAGGTGTAGGTGCTGCCACCGGCGTTGGCCGACGTCCACAGCAGACCGTTACCGCTGTCGATGCCGCCATAGTAGCCGGTACCTTTGGTGTTGGGGAGAAACTCGGTCGTAGCCCCGGTCGGCCCGTACCAGTACATGGGAACCTTGTACGTCCCATAAGCGGGAAGGGTCCCGACGCCGGTACCGGCGACCCACAGGCCGTCCGCCGAGATCGACGTCGCAATGCTATCCCCCGTGCCGGTGGGCAGCAGCGGGATGATCGACGCCGCGTAGGCCCCTGAAGCCAGAAGGGCGACCATCGCCCCCAAAACAATCGTTCTTTTCATGACTTTACTCCTCCTCATTCAGGGCTTTTGAACTCGGGCAGCCCCACGCCGCTTCACAAGAAAAACACGCGTTTTTCGAATGCAACGTTCGCGACCGCCGTCTACCGCGCGGGAGACCCTGGGCATCCGGACATGGCCGCTAGCGTTGCCTCATGATGTAGCCTGCCAACACGGCACGCTCTCATTACCTTTCTATGCTGTGCTCTTCGGCACCACCCATATGCGATCAAATGAGCTAAGCACTCGCCGTCCGGTCGAGGAGCACAACCCTTCCGCCTCCCAATCCTGAATACGTCCAATTGAAGTCGCCCTTCCCTGAGATCCCCGAGTGCTCGGTTCGCACCGCCTCGAGAAGCTCCCTTGCCGCCACGTCGCAAAGGGATATGAGGACACCATAGCGACGAGCGGGCAAACTCTCTCTCTGTGTAGACTATAGCCCGACGATTTGGCAATGTCAACAGTGTTTTTGCGAAATCCGTCAACACTATCTTGCCAGGTCGGTCCACAGACCATATCAGCCGGCGCCTCTACTAGGGGCGTCGACGAGAGCCGCACGGCAGGAACGCGGTTTCCGGTTGTCCGGTCTGGTAGGTCCGATCATGGGTCTCCGGGGAGGCGACGTCGACAAGGATACATACAGTTCGCATTCTCAGGTATAAGATATTGGTAGGAAAGCATTTAGTTTCGTGTATGGCGGCCGAGCGTATGCCGGCCCCCGTGCTCGTGGACGGCGTCGGGGAATCTTCTTCTCACAGGCCGGGAGAATGGCTGTCTCAGGTAATGGACAAAGCAGCTCGTTAACGAGAATATGGGTCCCTTGTATCACAGGAAGCCGTTGCTGTAGAGAGCCGCATTCTGTAGACTAAGAGGTGACCAGAAACTGACAGAACGACACCTTTGGAGAACCAGATGAGCGAGGAAGGCAACGCATCGAAGCGGGAAGTGGCATATGAGCGTCTTCGGCGGATTCTGATCCTGCAACAAGTCCCGGAAGGGGTGAGGCTGCGTGAGTCCGAGTGGACCAAGCGACTGAACGTGAACCGGTCGGCGCTGCGTGAGGCATTTGCGCGTCTGGAGGCGGAAGGCCTGATTGAAACGGGCGACAAGACCGGCTACTTCGTACCCGTTTTGGTGATGGAAGACATCATGGAGGTGGTTGTTGTGCGGATCGCCCTGGAGGGGGCTGCGATCGAACTGATCTGCGAAGCCGGGCTCAACACGCCCGACCATCTCAAGTCGCTGCAGGATGCATGTGACCTGATGGAGCGATTGATCAACGAAGACTACCACTTGAGCGTGGCGGAAACCGACCGGCGATTTCATGCCGCCATCATTCAGGCTTCCGGCAACAAGCGATTGTCGATCGCCTATCAGCATGCACCGTTGCCGATCGTGCATCCGGATATCGTGGACGGCCGGGAATGGGCCAGTCGTGTGCGCATGACGCACGAGGAGCACAGTGCTATCCTGTCGGCAATCCTGGCCGGGCATGTGAGTGAAGCCAAGGCGCTGCTGCGATCGCACCTCACCTCCAGTTGGGGCAACGCGAAGCTGGCGGGCAAGACGGTCTGATGCGTGCTGGCAGACTCACGGGCGGGCGGCGCGCAAGTCCCTCGACACGCGGTGCACTGTCTGCCATACTCTCTTCATACGGTGTTGACCTCAACTGGTGGTTTATACGCTCTGCCTCGCTGCTGCTCGTGGAGACACTTGTCCATGCCGACCGTCACCTTTCGCCGTTGCCCCGAGAACCCCATCGTCCGCCCGGGGCTTTATCCTTGGCGAAGAGCTGTCACGTTCAACCCGGCCGCCCTCTATGAGAACGGTAAAGTCTACCTCTATGAACGCACGGCGGGCGGGCTGCGGCCGTTCCACTGCTACATCGGTCTGCTCGAAAGCGACGACGGCGTGCACTTTCGTCACGTCAGCGACCAGCCGGTATTCACGCCCGAAATGGCCGGCAGTCGGCACGGCACCGTGCAAGACCCCCGCATCGTCAAGCTCGACGGTCTCTACTACCTCAGCTTCGCCTTTCGCCCTTACGCCTGGAACATCTGGCCCACCGGTCTGGGTGTTCCCGAGGCCGCTCAGCCGAGCTTCCCCGGCTTTTCCGGCCGTGATGAGGACAACCAGACACGCTCGGGCATCGCCGTCTCGACCGATCGAGTACACTGGAAACGGCATTCATGGGTCTCGACGCCCGACATCGACGATCGCAATGTAATTCTGTTCCCCGAGAAGCTGGCCGGGCGGTACGCTGTGTTGCGCCGTCCCAGCCCCTTTGCAGGCATTACCACCGAGCACCGTGCCGTCCACCCGGCCATCAGGATCAGCTACAGCGACGACCTGCACTCCTGGAGCGCTCCGGCCACTGTGATCGAGCCCATCTTTCCCTGGGAGAACAACCGAATCGGCGGATCCACGCCGCCCATCCGTACGCCGGCCGGCTGGCTTGTGTTCTATCATGGCGTGGAAAACCAGGACCCGTCGGTCCGGCGGGTGTGCTACCGCATGGGGGCCATGCTGCTGGACATCAACGATCCGACCAAAGTGCTTGCCCGCTCGCCCAGGCCGCTGCTGGAGCCGACCGAATACTACGAGTGCTTCGGGCTTTTCATCCCCAACGTCGTCTTCCCTACTGGCGCGGTGGTCATAGACGATGTCGTGCACCTCTACTACGGCGCGTGCGACACGGCCATCGCCCTTGCCACCTGCCCTTTGAGCGAGTTGCTGGACTATATGCTGAGCCTGTGAGGCCCCACGAGCTGCTGGGGCAAGCCTGTCCATGAGGAGACCACCATGCTCGTGAGACCATTCCTCTGACCGAACTCCACCTGCCTGTGTTTGGGGCCTGGGAACCGGGATGGTTC
>CAZTQK010000229.1:0-10116 GCA_964615635.1 uncultured Planctomycetales bacterium | reverse complement strand
GCCGACCCGAGCGAAGACGATCTGGCCATGCTGCGGAGGGACGCCGGGCTGGACATCAACGGCAACGGATACTTCGACAGCCTCGATCCGGCTTTCGTGGGCTATGGCTACGAGCACTTCCTGACCGAGTCGGCCCCGCTCGAATCGGGCGGCGTAGACATCGGCGGCGTGCAGAAGGGCCTATACCGTCAAATCATCGACGCGACATCGCTTTCCGAGGGGCGGCACTATCTCAGCGCGATCGCCTTTCGTTTCCGACCCGCCGGGACGCCGCCGATTTTCGAGACGTGGCGCAAGGTCATTTTGATCGATCGGATGGCTCCGACAATGACGTTGGCCGATCCGCCGCCGGGTACGCCGATCACATCGAGCATGTATCAGATCGCGGTGCGTTCGCCCGATCGCACCGCCACACGGGTGCATCTGTTCCTGGACCAACAGCCAGGGACCGACGTCGTCGCTCTGGCGGAAGCCGGGCAGGGCTTGGCCACGCAAACAGACAGGGACACATTCGCTCGCACGTTCACCGGAATGGGCGAGGGTCACCATCGACTGGACGTCGTGGCTTATGAGCCGACCAGATCCGAGCCCGGCGTCACGACGATCACCGGTATCCTCGTGCAGATCAACGGCTTCGACGGCCTCGGCGACATGAACAACGACAACCGAGCCAACAACCGCGACATCCTGGCGTTCGTTCAGATGGCCGGAGCCGGCAATCAGTTCAATCCCGCCGGTGACATGAACGGCAGTGGCTTGGTCAATCAGGACGATGTTCCTCTGTTTGCCGATCGGATGTACGGGGCCGGCCTGCCCCAGGGACCGGGGCACGAGGCGACGGCATCCGGTGGCAGTCAGATGAGCACCGGGCAGTCCTTCTTCTGGCTGCAGGAGGAAGCCGCATTCAGCCGTCTGGGCAGCATCACCAACCCCGACGTTCAAGTAGTGGCCGGCAGATCGGTGCCGCTGCATCTCTGGTTCAACACTGCCACGGCCCCGCTGGGTTTTGACGGCATCAGCTTCGACGTCCGGCTGAGAAGCGACGATGGAGGGGCAGCCCAGGCGTCGATATCGATCGATGAACCGCCCGGCCGCTGGTATGGGGCCACGGCGGGCACGACCCGAACCGACACGGGCGGCCAGGGCATCGATGACGCCAACGCCTTCGATCTGTCCAACACCGACACCCTGCCGGACAACCCGAACCGGTTTGCCACCTTGAGCGTGACCGGAGTGACGCCAGGGACGGTCAAGGTCTTTCTTTGTGTGGGAGGCCTGGGGATAACCGACAACGGCGATGGTGCCGTCGTTTGGCTCGGATTCAACAACGGGCAGACCACGCCGGAGAGTACGAACATCGGCGGCAGCGTATTCGGCTTGTGCTCGTCGGTTCCCGAGGCGACCATCCACGTGTCGGCCCCGGTGCCGGGCGATTTCGACTTCGACACCGACGTGGACCAGGATGATTTCGGTCACCTTCAGGAATGCCTTAACGGCTCGACCATCCCGCAGACCGAGCCCGCCTGCGCCGATGCTTCGCTGAACGGCGACGAGTTCGTCGATGGGGCGGATGTTGCGGTCTTCCTGCAATGCCTGTCGGGTGCCGGCACATCCGGCGATCCGGACTGTGCTGATTGAATCGTGGTGACAAGTTGAGATGCCGAGGCAAGTCATGTCGCATGTTGACGTGCGAAACCTGCTGGTGGGCCTGGTGCTGTTGACGGGAAGCGCTGTTTCTCATGCCGAGAACCTGCATTTCAGCTACCTGTGGCACTTGGAGCAGCCGATCTACTGGCCTGACCAGCAGGTATCCGGCCAGGACCGCTACGAGCGTGCATGGGAATCCATTCTCCGCACGGATGCCGGAGCACCTCATCCGGCCAACAACCTCCGCGAGATCTTCGGCAAGGACGACCGCGTGGCGGTGTATCAGTACCGGGCTCGCGATGCGGTCAATGCGATTCGCGGCTACTCAGAGGCCGGTGCGCAAATCAGTTACTCGGGCGGGCTCGTCGAGAACATCTTCAGCCTTGGCACGGCCGGCCAACTGGGCTATTCGTCGACCTGGTACTCCTGGCTGCGCGAGGCTCGTGGATGGAGTACCCAAGGACAAAGCAAAAGCCGGTGCGATATTGTCATCTTCCCCTTCCATCATCCGCTTCTGCCCCTGTGCGACGAAAGCGCCGTTCGCAAGGAGATGCAGCTCTACAAAGCGATCTATGCCGACGCGTGGGGAGCGTCTCCCTCACCATCGAAGGGGCTCTTCCCGCCCGAAATGGCTTTCAGCGAGCGATTGATTCAGATCCTGGGGGAGGAGGGCGTCGAATGGGTGATGGTCAGCGGCGAGCACCTGTCGCGGGCGTGCCTGGACTTCCCCGTCATCTACGGCACCGGCGGCATCAACTGTGATCCACCCAACGCGGCCGACAAGATCAACCCGGCGCAGAGCAGCTATTACCGCGTGACCATCTCGCGCGGCTGCTCACCCGCGGAAGCGTATCCTTTCGCGTTCACGCCGCACCGTGCCCAGTACGTGGACCCCGACACGGGCTCGGTTTCCAGCATGATCGTGGTCCCGTGTGCCCAGGCCATTGGCTGGGAGGACGGATACGCTCCTCTCGGGCTGAGTCACTTCAATACGCTCCAGACGCTGAACAATCCCTCGCGACCGATGCTGGTGATGCTGACCCACGACGGTGACAACGCCTGGGGCGGCGGATACAGCTATTACATGGAAGCGGTGCCGAATTTCGTGGCCGGCGCCCAATCGTCCGGCTACCAGGCAACCGTGATCGAGGAGTACCTGGCCGACCATCCCGTGCCGGCGGATGACGTCGTGCACGTCGAAGACGGCGCCTGGGTTAACGCGGACGGCGATTTCGGCTCACCGGTGATGCTCAACTGGAACTGGCCTCTGGTGAATGCCTCAGGCCAGATCGACATCCCCGGGGGCTGGGCGGAAGACGAACGCAACTGGGCGGTAATCACCGCCGCGCAAAACCGCGTCGATACGGCCGAGCAGATCGCGGGCGGCGCAAGTATTCATCGCATTCTGTATCCGGATGCGAGCACCACTTCCGCCGAGCGGGCCTGGCACTACTTCCTGGGAGCCCTCAACTCCGGCTACATGTACTACGGCACTTCGCTGGACATGGAGGTCAAGCCCACAATTGCGTGCAACGAGGCCGTGCAACACGCCGACGAAGTGATCGGCGACGGTTCCGCAGATACCACGCCGCCGACTATCTGGATTCCGCAGCGCCATCCGTGGAACCCCGGCTCGGTCAATTTCGGCCCGCAGTACGGGTACCAACAATACCAGTCCAACGGCGATTTCTGGGTCTGGACGTTCGTCCATGATGTGTCCGGCGTGACTTCGGTCACGCTCAAGTACCGTATTGACGCCGACGGCAGCAACCCGCTGTCCAGCACGCAAAACGAGACCTATGTCGGTGGTTCCGAGGTCGGCGCCTGGCAGAATCTGCCGATGATTTACCGAGCATTCCCGGGCGGCAACTTCCTCAACGATCCGAGCATCGACTTTTTCGAGATGCCGGCCTACATCGCGGATCAGTATTACGTGCAGGTTACCGGCTTGCGCAGCGTGCTGATCGACTACTACGTTGAAGCTGTTGATGGCAAGGGGCACACACGCAAGAGCCCCATCCAGCATGTCCACATCGGTGACGGCAGCGGAAGTGGCAGCGAGGACGTGGTCGAGCTGAATCCCTCGCCGCCGGTGGCCGGCCAGAATGTCACCGTCAGCTATGACCCGACCGGCCGGCCGCTGGGTGGAGCCGCTCAGGTCTACCTGCACTACGGTTTCAACAACTGGAACCCGGTCGTCTCACCCGACGCAGCGATGACCTGGAACGCAACCGACGGCGTCTGGCAATGCACGGTGATGGTGCAGTCGACGGCCACGCAGTTTGATTTGGTCTTCAACAACGGCAGCGGTACCTGGGACAACAACAATGGACAGGATTGGCACTTTGCCGTGACCGGTGGTACACCGGCCGATCAATGGGATATGGACGGCGTGTTGGATGCCGATGCCCGGCTGGTGGCTGTGAACAACAGCCTCCATCTGCACGCCGGCATGAAAGACGATGTCCTCTATGTCGCGACCGAAGACGCCGGTGAGGGCAACGATCATTTCATCCTTCTGGCCCAGCAACCGGGTGCGATGCGAGCCGCCATGTGGGCCAAGAGCGGCCAGGTGGCCGACTGGGATGCTTTCCTGGCCGATGAGAACAACAACGACTATGAAGGTTGGTTCGACGCCCTTGGCGGCACGCAGGCCATGACCGGCCCCAACGGCGGCGTCCTGGAAGGAACCATCAATCTGCGCGAGCAGTATGGCGCATTGCCGACGGTCATCCACTTGGCAATGGCACCCTATGCAACAGCCGACGGTGGAGCTCTGATCTATCAGTCGCAGGTGCCGGCGCCGGTCAACAGCGACGGGAACATCGATGCGCTTGAGTTTGTGGAGGTTCCCCTTTGCAGTATCGGCGGGCCAACCGTGCCCGGAGACTTCGATAAGGACTGCGATGTTGACTCGGCGGACTTCGCCTTGTTTGTCGCCTGCCTGACGGGTCCTGATGCAGGTGAGCTCTCGCCACAGTGCGCGGATCGAAATCTTGATTCCGACGGCGATGTTGACCAGTCCGATTTCGGCATCTTCCAGGAATGCCTGACCGGCCCTTCGTGATCCGCGATTGTGCGACGATAGCCGTCACACGAACTGGTCGGGGCCATGGCCGTCACCGGCCCTGAACAACATCGGTTAGCGTGACATTTCGGAATCGCGTGTTCATCAACCTCGAATACTGCGAGTAGCCGCGCAGGTAGACCGTGATGTGGTCCGCTTCGGCAACCGCCTCGGTCGCGAGCGTCGTCCATTTTTCGCGCTGATGTGTGGGTGAACTCCAAACGACCGACCGGGCAACCGGATCATTGCCACCTGCCGGGTCGATCCCGACCAAGCCGCATATGATCATCTGCTGGTTGTTCCACGGATTCCACACACGTGTCTCGGCAGCGAGTTGATAGCGGCGTCCCTTCTCGCAAGGCACGCGCTGGTACAACACCGTGTCTGAGAAGCGGGCTTCTTCGGAGACCTCCCACCCTGCCGCGCCGGTGTTTCGATTACCGTCGGGACCATCAAGCCGGAATGACGGCACTGCACCGGCGAGGGTTCTTGTCATCCAGCCGTATGGCAGGCCCGAATCGCTGGGACCGCCGAAGTCGCCGTTGAGCAGTTCCGCTGCCATCGGCATCGCCGGACGCGGCATCGCCGGGCCTTCAAGGGGCGCCGATTCGTTTCCGGCCGCATCGACAGTTCGAATGGTGTAGCGATAGGGTTGACCATTATCGAGTCCCGAATCCACGCATTGGTATCGCCCCGGCGCCGATGCGGGGATCTCGGCGATGACCTCGGGTTCGGCATTGGGGCCTCCGGGGGTGACACGAAGGCGGCGGATGATCATTTTGGTGATGTCGCCGCTGGCCGGAACATCCCAAACCAGACGCACGCATCCGTCAGCGGGATACCGCTGTGCATACGGCGCTGCGCCAGGCCGCCAGTTCACCGCCGTTGCCGAGGGAGGCGGGACACTGTCCGGCTCGTACTCGATGAGGATCATGGCCAGGTCGCGATCAGGCTCTGCCGTGCCATCCACCAAGAGCTCTCCATCCTCGAAATCGTTAGTCCTGGAGGTCCACAGGCGAAGTGGCGTGTCCGGCCCAGGGGTAGTAATCTCGATGTAGTACTTCTCTCCTGGCGTCAGGCTGACCTGACCGGGATTGAACAGAAGAATACGGCTCTGTATCGCCGGCCCAATCGGCGTGCCCACCGGACCGGACTTCAGAATCCGGATCGTCGGCGTGATGGGTGGCTTGTCACCGGCGGCCAGAAACACGCTCAGCATGGCCAGACTGGTACCCTTCGCCACGAATGTCTGCCCGTAAGACTTGTTGGCCGGTTTGTAGACCTCGGTGAATCGCGGCCGGTATCGGATGATCTGTCCGGCCGGGTTGTATTGGATTCGCAGAGCCAGGTCGAGCGAGGATTGACTCTTCCCGTCCATGTGGGCCGAGCCGTCGGGATAGCGGTTGTCCGCAACTACGTGCATTCGGAAGGGCGCGCCATCGGCACGCCTGAAACGCAGGTAGTACTTCTCGCCGGGTTTGGTGGGCAGCGTGTCGCATGGGTAGTTGCTGCCGGCGCTGACGGCTTGGCCGATCTGTGTGCCGGCCGCGTTGTTCTCGTGGAGAGTGATCACCACCTGTTCGGTATCCTGGAACGCAATGCCGGTGATGGCGGTGCCGGCGGCCACGAACACCTGACCGAATTCGGCATGCTCGGCGTCCGCTGGTTTGCTGCCTTGAAGGAGATCATATTGAAACGGCAATTCGATATGGATGCGGTTGAAGCCGGCCTCGCTGACGATGGCGGCCGGTCGCAGGGCCGGACCGAACCCATAGGCCTCCTCGACGGCCGCGGTATAGACGCCCGGCACGGGCACGCGGGCAATCCACTGACCCGTGCGGTCGTCTGTGGCCTCGCACAACACCGGCCGGCCGACGTCGGGTCCCGACGATACGTAGGTCGTAAGGTCGGCTGCCGTGCCACCGGGTCCACCTGTACTCCCGTAGATAACGATTCCGGGGTCGCCACTCGCAGCTACGGCCGGAACAGACAGCAACACAACCAAGAACGGCAGCCTCATGTGGTATCGTCTCACTTGTCCAGCCTCCCAAACTCGCCCTTGACCGGCTGGATCACAAAGTCCTTGCCACGTCCTTCATCGAGGATTGCCTTTCGCTCGAAAGTGATGGCATCTGGCGCAACCGTTGCCACGATATACTCCGTGTGCGTGCCGTCGCCGAACGGGGCCGACAGATAAAGTGAATACAGCGGGATCCCCAGAGTCTCTTCGGGAGGATAGTGCTTTCCAATGTGCGTGTGGCCCGCAAAGGCCGCCTTAACGGTGTGCTTGTCGGGGTGCGCCGCCAGCACTCGGTAGATGGGGCCGCCGGTCTGCGCATCCTTGCCGATCATCCAGTCCGGGTAGTGCATGAACAGCAAGGTGGGGTACTTCTTCGGATTGTTGACATGGCGGATCAGGTCCGCCTCCAGCCATTGGGTCTCCTGCTCCTTGTCGGCGGTGCAGGTGTCCGCGATCACAAAGTGAATCCCGCCTCGGTTGAACGAGTAGTAGTACTTGTTCTCGACTCCGAAGCGCAAGGCCGGGTCGACCTCATCGTTGAAGGGATAAGGTGGAAGGCACGATCGCACCGCGATCTTGGTCCCCCCGTCATGGTTGCCCATCGCGATATGAATGGGGATGTTGGCCTCACGCAGCCGTCGGAAGAAATCCACGCGGGGGTCAAACCCGCTGGGCATGTCACCCACCGATACGGCGAAGGGCGGGGCAAGGCGGATGATCTCTCGGGTCATGCGATCGACGCCTTCGATGCCCTGTGTGTCCGAGATGATCACGAACTGGTTTGGAGCATCTGCTGCCATCGCTCCGCGAAGAAAGATGCTGGATGCGCAGGCAACAGCAAGACCCATGACCACTGATCTTCTTCGGGGCGTCGGAAAATGGTGAACACGAGATTTCATGGCCTTCTGCTCCTTCAACAATGCACTCAGCCATATGCCGGTTGGGATTGCCTGATTTCGTTACCGCGATCGCTGAGGCCATTGTACGACGTCTCCCGATGCCCCCGCAACGCCGCATGACCTCTTGCGGGCCGGCCAGTCGTAAACTGGAAGACCTGCGTCTCTCCCACGCGCCCTTGTGTTTTCGCACCGCAGGCCCCGTGATAATACCGCTCGCAACGTCGCTGCGGCCTGCATGGGGCTGCGACATTCAGCGGTCCGCTCCCCGGGGCACGACTCGGTCGAGAACTTCAGCTGCAGACAGACCTCGGCGACGAAACAGCCAACGATGCAATCGCGGCCAGCGTCGAACCCACCAGCGCACCTCAGGGCCAAACTCCCGCTGCTCGATCGAGCGGCCTTCTCGGAAGTATCTGCATAGTATTGCGTTCAATTGGATGGTCAATACCCCAATACCGAAAAACCAAGCGATCAGCATGGCTGCCAGGGCCAACAGCACTGCCTCACCAAGTTCACAAGCCAATGACTGGTCACGATAGAGCAGGTAGTGGAAAGACGAACCAAGTATGCACACAACTGGGATGGCAATCAGGAAGAATAGGCCGACCAAGTTCATCAACTGGATGAAATAGTCCAGATTTGCCCGGCGCATGGTGTGTCTGAAGACCCATAGCCAAAGCAGGACAACGCCAACCGGGAATACGATTGCTATAATGACGTCCATGGCCCTTTCCGCTTGCCTCTTGCCTGGCCGCGGAGCCTCGTCCGCAGTCTGTTACTGCTGTTCACCGGTTCAGATCTGCTCGCGGCAGCACGCTCGGAGCAAGGCCTGCGCCAGGCTCACGGTGACATTGCCGCGCGGTCCTGGAAGGCGCGGATGGTCAGGACGTCGGCGGCGTTGAGGGTGCCGTCGATATTGACGTCGTATGCGATGTTGTCGGGCATGACCGGCTGCGAGATCCGCGACTTGGCCTCCAGCAGATCGCCGGCGTCGACGATCCCATCACCGGTCACGTCGCCGGTCAGACCACGAATGACGCAATCAGTATCGCCCTTCAGGCAGGCGATGTTGGCGCCCAGGTCGATGCGATAACATTGCTGGTCGGGCAACCCTTCGGGCCACTGGAGAACCAGCGTGTAGCTGTCGCCATCGTCGTGGGTCAGTGTCTGTTCTGCAACCGGATAGGCAAACCCGGCGCCGCCGACCTCTACGGCAGTCACATGGCCCTGTAGTTCCAACTCCCCGTCCTGCGGTCCGGCGATGTCGATCACGATCTTCTGAATGCCGCCTTGCCGAGTCTCTGTGGTGATCTGCTGGCCGGTTGTCGCCGAGGCGTCGATCTTGATAGCCAGCTCGGCAGCAATTGAGCCATCGTGGTAACGGCTGCTCCACCACTGGCGGATCTCGGCTGTCGGCTCAACCGGAGCCCAACGGGCAAACCGGGCAGAGGTTTTTCCCCCGGCCGCCAGGAACGATCCGCCCACAACCAGCTCGCCCTTGTGGACGGCCATCGCGAAAACGGAACCCATTCCGATTCCCCGGCCGACCGGGCTCCACTCCATCCCATCCCAACGGCCCAGCCCATCCGAGGACAGGAGACCCTGGCTTGGGAACGAGCCGCCGACGATCAGTTGGCCGTTGTAGATCGCAAGGCTATGTACCTGGCGCGGGCCACCTGCGTTTTCGCCCTCCATGGCCGACCACTCTGTGCCGTCCCACGTGGCGACGCCGACCGCATGCGTGCCGCCTGCGGTGGCAAAAAGCCCGCCGGCGATCAGCTTGCCGTCGAACACCGCCAGCGCCGCGACCGGAACATCCGGGTATCCCGAGCCTGCCATCCCTCCGGTGAGGGAGTGCCATTCGGCCCCATCCCATCGGGCAACATGATTGACTGTCTCGCCACCGGCTTTGATGAACAAGCCGCCTGCGTACAGGTCGCCTCCAAACATGGTGAGGCAATAAACGCCAGGGCTCCAGGTCCCACTGACCCCGCTGCCGAGAGGCGCCCATGTGGTGCCATCCCAGCGGGCGATGCCGTTGAGCGTTGTCGCGCCGGACGCCGTGAATGTGCCCCCGGCAACGAGTTCACCCTTGCAGACGGCAAGAGCGTGGACCTGCCCATTGAAGCCCTGCCCCAGCGGCGACCACGACTTGCCATTCCAGCGAGCCACGTTTCTGGCACTGACACCGCCGGCCGTGGTGAAGTTGCCACCCGCAATCACTTCACCCTTGTAGACCGCCAGAGCCTTTATCCGGGTCGCGTCCTTCCCGCCGACAAAACCATCCGCCAAACGAACCCAACCCGAGCCGTCCCACCGGGCGACGCCGTTGCACTTGACTCCGTCGATGTACGTAAACTCCCCGCCTGCAATAAGTTGGCCGTTGAAATCGACCAGGGCATAAGGGCAGTGGTCCATCGCTCCTCCGAGCGGAAGCCACCTGGTTCCATCCCAGCGGGCGATGTTGTCAGCCCGGATACCAC
>CAZTQK010000228.1:0-10123 GCA_964615635.1 uncultured Planctomycetales bacterium | reverse complement strand
TCCGGGTTACGAGATTGTCCGCGAGATCCACCGCGGCGGCCAGGGCGTGGTGTACGAGGCCATCCAACTGTCAGCCAACAGGACCGTGGCGGTCAAGGTCATGCTGGAAGGAGCATTCGCGGGGGAGCGGTCCCGCGGTCGGTTCGAGCGGGAGGTGAAGCTGATCGCCCGCCTGAGGCACCCGAACATCGTGGTGCTGCACGACAGCGGCGTCGCCCAGGGGCGGTACTTCTTCGCCATGGACTACATTCGCGGCCAGCCGCTGGATACGCATGTGCGCTTATCCGGTCTGCCGGCTCGACAAATCGCCCGCTTGTTCCTCAAGGTCTGTTCGGCCGTCAGCTACGCTCATCGTCGCGGCGTCATCCACCGCGACCTCAAACCCTCGAACATTCTGGTCAACGAGAACAATGAGCCCCAGGTGCTGGATTTCGGCCTGGCCAAGATCATCGGAGATGAAATGGCCGAGGGCCGCGACCTGCTGGTCACCCAGTCCGGCCAGTTGATGGGCACTCTGCGGTACATGTCGCCGGAGCAGACGGTGGCCAACCCGGACCTGATGGACACGCGGACCGACGTCTACACACTCGGGGTCATCCTTTACGAACTGCTCACCGGCAAGGCCCCGTATGACACCAACGTCGACTTGACCATTGCCCTGAAGAACATCCGCGAGGCTGGCCCGCCGAGAGCGTCCCGGGTTCAACGGGGGATCAACTCCGAACTCGATGCCATCGTCCTGAAGGCCATGCACAAGGAACAGGATCGCCGCTACCAGTCGGCCGGAGAACTGGAGCAGGACCTGCTCGCCTGGCTGGAGGGCCGGCCGGTCACCGCCAAGTCGGACAGCGCGTTCTATGTGTTCCGCAAGCTGGCGGCCCGGCACTACTTCCACACCTCGGTGATCATTGCCCTGATCGCTTCCATCATCGCGTTCGGGAGCATCTCCTACCAGGCGTATCTCCGAACGGACAGCGCCCTGCGGGAGAAGACGCTCAGCGAAAGAAGCATGAAAGCCGCTTTCCAGGACATGGCCCAGTTCAAGACCGAGGCCAGCGAACGCATTCGCCAGCAGGCCCTGGGCTGGTTCCTGCTCGAGTGGCACGCCGGGCGTCTGGATCGGGCCCGGGCGATTCGCTCCCAGCTCAAGAACGAGGACAGCGGCGAATACCTGGCGATGTCGTATCTGCTCGAAGACGGAGTCTCGGCCGAGGATCTGCGTGGCCGACTGCCGCCCACGGCCGCGAGCCTGCTGCACTTTGTCATGGGAGAGCGGTTGCTCAAGACCGGCAAGGCCCGGGAGGCCGTTGCCGAGTTTGAGGCCGCCGTTGGTAAGTCGAGGAGCCCGAACGATTGGTACGGCCAGTCCGCCGCCGCCCGGCTGGAGGAACTGCGCGGTCCATCGACCAGCCCGGCCGAGAGCGGCTCATCAAAGCTGGCGGAACAGCGAGGTGACACGTGAAACGCGCCAGCAGTCAACGGAGGGGAGTTCTCGATTCCCGATTCTCAATTCTGAATTCGCAACAATCCGCTTTTACTCTCCTTGAAGTCCTTGTCGTCGTTGCCATCATCGCCTTGCTGGTCGCGATATTGATCCCGGCCCTGAGTCATGCTCGTGGTCAAGCCCGGCGTGCGGCGTGCCTGTCGAATCTCAAGCAAATCACTGTTGCCTGGCACCTGTACCTAGAGGATTCCAAGGGCCAGTTCCCGGCCGGGATGAACGTCAACATCAATTACGGAGGGCTCCAGGGCGAGGGGTCCGATTCGTTCGGCAAGGACCCAGCCAATCCCATCCCCAAGCCGCTGAACCGCTACCTCAAGCTGGCCAATGTTCTTCGGATCGGCGGCGAGGTGTTCATCTGTCCGGCCGATGGCGGCGTCGAGGGCGTTCGGCCCACTGCTTACGGGTACTACGGCACGAGCTATTATCCGAATGACCTGCTGGTTGGCCGGCAGCTCTGGCCGGTGTTCGGCCTGCCCTGCCAGGACGCCTGGACCAGGCTGGTCGGCGACCCGTGGGGTTTTCCGCCGATCCCGGGCATGCTGGACCGGGTCAGCCGCTCCAGCGTGGACAACGCCACCACCCTGATCCTGATCGGCGACTTCTGCTGGTACGACAACTGGGACCCTTGCGTGCCCGACCGGTTCCCGTCCTGGCACGGCCGCAGAAGCACCCACAACCTGGCCTTCCTCGACGGCCACGCGGAGTTCACCCGCATCCGCAAGGGCATCTACGTCGATGTGAAGTACTCGGTGATCCCGTTCAAGAAGGTCCGCCAGGAAATGTGCCAGTGCCAGCAGGAGATGCCGTGCCCCTGAGGGCAACGGGCGAATTGAGAGTCGGGAATTGAGAATTCGGAATTGGGAATGGTGGATCTCGAATTGTCGATCGGAACGCGAGAATGGGGAAGGGAACCCTGACAACTAATGGCTGAAAGCTGAGGGCTAAGAGCTGACAGCCGCTACGAGGTGGCTTATGCAACGGCACAAGGAAATACCTAAAGGTTGTGCGGCGCTTGTTCTGGTCGCCATGCTTCTGCTGACTGTCACGCCCGCGCTGGCCACGATCCGCTACGTCAAGTCGGATGCTACCGGGGCCAACGACGGCACGAGCTGGACGGATGCTTACATGGATTTGCAGGTCGCTCTGGCGGCGGCCGTGTCGGGTGACGAGATCTGGGTGGCCACCGGGACGTACCATCCGGCCTCACCGGACGGGGACCGAAACGCAACGTTCCAGCTTAAGAACGAGGTCAGTGTGTACGGAGGCTTCGCAGGTACGGAAGGCTTGCTGAGTCAGCGGCTGTCGTTTCCGAGGCCGGAGCCTGATCCCCTTGCGACGATTCTCAGCGGCGACCTGAACGATGACGACATCAATGACCCGGAATTAGACCCCTATATGATCTCCAAGTGGGATAATTCCCATCACGTGGTCACCGGCAGTGCGACCACCAGCACAGCGCTACTGGATGGCTTTACGATAACTGCTGGATACGCCGACGGTGATTCCGGTAGCGCGGCCTCGCGGGGCGCAGGGATCTACATCCACGACGGCAGCCCCACGATTACCCGTTGCGCGGTGACCTCGAACTGGGCCAATATCGCCGGCGGAGGCGTCTTCACTCGGGACGGCAGTTTTCCAACGATCAGTGACTCTCTCTTTCAGGACAATGTGACGCTCGACCAGATGGGTTGCCTCCTGGGGGAGTGCCTGAGCAACGGCGGGGCGATGACCAACAGCAATTCCAGCCCTCGGTTGGTCAACTGTGTTTTTCACGCCAACGGGTCCACTGCCGGCGGTGCCGTGTTCAATGTGAACGCGGCAGCCCCGGAATTCGTGGACTGCGAATTCTCCGCGAACACGGCGTGGGATATGGTCGATTGGACGGGCGCCGTTGTTTCAGGCACCGGGGTGGGCGGCGCGATGGTCAATGCAGCCGCCAGCGTGACCGCCACCGGGTGCGTGTTCAACGGGAATTACGTCGGCGTTCAGCCAGGCAACGCGACAACTCGCGGCGGGGCAATCTATGCGCTGGGCAGCACCGGAACCTACACCAACTGTGTATGGGTCGGCAACACAGCCCGTCTGGCGGGCGGCGCCATGCTGATCGACGGCGGTTCGACGGTGCTTACCGGCTGTGCTCTCCGTCAGAACTCAGCTTCTTTTCCTGGGGCGTCCGCTCAAGGCGGTGCCATCCACGCGTATGGCGGCTCACTCCAGTTGACCGGGTGTGAGTTCTCCGGCAACAGCGCGATGTACGGCGGAGGGCTTTTCACAGAGCAGGAGGGCAACACGCTGGCGGGTTGCACCTTCACCGGAAACAGCACCAGCGGAGCGATGAGTTTCGGGGGTGGGGCCTATTTTGCAAGAGTGAACGCCGCGGGCGTCTCCCCTACCACCATCGAGAACTGCCAGTTCGTCGGAAACGCCTCGGATCTGGGCGGGGCCCTGGCATCCTCCGGCACAGTTATGATCAGCCTGCTGAACAGCACCTTCGCTGGAAACTCCGCCCGGACCAGCGGTGGCGGCATCAGCAGCATCACGGACGTGCAGGTCGAAATGACAAACTGTGTGATGGCCGGCGATGCGGCGACGCACGGCAAGGAGATGCTCCTGCTGGACGGGTCCGGCGCGGTGATCTCGCATTCCGCGATACAGGGAGGGGCCAGCGCGGTGTTTGCGGGCATTGATTGCCCGCTCAACTGGCAGGGACCGAACATCGACGCAGATCCCCTGCTGGCGGCCGACGGGCATCTGCTGCCCGGCTCGCCGTGTCTCGATGCCGCTCTGGCCGCGGGTTCCCCGGCCGCGGACCGCGACGGGGAGACACGGCCCAACGGCGGCGGCGTGGACATCGGCAGCGATGAACTGTTCGACAGCGACAACGATCGCCTCCCGGACTGGTGGGAGCTGAGGTACTTCGGCTCGGCCACGGCGGCCGTCGCTTCGGCGGATACTGACGGCGACGGGCTGACCGACCTTCAGGAATACGAGCGTTACGGAACCGATCCCAAGGCGGCTCCGTTGTACGTGGACGGCGTCAACGGCAATGATCTCTGGAACGGCCTGTCGCCCACGCCGCAATCCGGCGGGGTTGGTCCAAAGAAGACCATCCAGGCAGCAATCGACGCCTGCCTCGAAGGGGGAACAGTGGTGGTTCTGCCGGGCACGTACAGCGGCACCGGCAATAAGGAGCTGGACTTTGGCGGTAAAGCGATCGTGGTGCGATCCCGCGACGGCCGCACGGTGACCACGATCGATTGCGGAGAGAGCGGGCAGGCGGTCAACCCCGACGCGACGCGGAACGGGGCGTTCATCGCCGTGGAAGGCTTCACCATCCTCGGCGGCAGCGACGCTCAAGGGACGGCAATCAAGGCAGACGCTTCGCGGTTTGTCCTTCGGGGCTCCAGACTGGTCGGCAACACCGCGTCCGCCGAGGGCGGCGGGCTACGGGTCAGCGCCGGCACCGTCACCGTCGACGGGCTGATCCTGGACACGAACGGCGGGAGTGCGGCCTATGCCGGGCTGATCGCGGGGGGGATCGTCGATCTTCAGGGCTCCCTCACGCTGAACTCCGGCCTGCTGAGGTCGCAGTCGAGCTGGTTCAGCGGTCCGGGCAGCATCGCCCTGGCCGAAGGGGCCCTTCTTCACATCACCAAGAACCCTTTGATCGACGATCTTTCCCCAACGATCTGCCGGTCAGATATCTCGGGCATGGGTAGCATCCTGATCGACCCTGGTCAGCAACTCGTGCTGGCTGACAGCGCGACCGTCGACCTGTCCGGCGGCGGAGGCCAGAGGGGGCAGATCACCATCGACGGGTCACTCGTGGCCCGCGACAGCGCCGTGGTTCGCAACGCGAACGTGATCGTGCGGCAGGCCGAGATCACCACTGACGAGTCGGTGTACAACAACGACATCCGAATGCTGGATGTGATCGCCTCCGGCGGCGAGTTCTTCGTCCAGGATGGGGTCCAGATCACGGGCAATGTGATCCATTCGGTGGGCGACCGGTACCTGGATCTCGACCCCGATCCGGACCCGCAGGCGGCGCATCCGGAGATCGAGGGCAACACCATCTACGTCGAAATCGAGACCAATCCGGCAATACAGCAGGGAACGCTGCTCGAGCTGCGAGCGAAGGACTACGAATGCAGTCCGGACGGTTCAAACCCGGACTGCCTGCCCGGTCTGAGGCACGCGACCGTCCCATCCCAGTGCCTGGATGATCCGGCGGACAACTGGGTGCTGGAGACACTCGAGGTCAAGACTGGCTCCCGGTTGAACCTGACCAACAGGCCCGGCCTGGACTTCCACCCGGAGGCCTCCGCGCCGGACACGGTGTATGTGCGCAACCTGATCCTGCGGCAGAACGCAGTGCTCAACACCTCGTTTCAGACGCTGTACTGCGAGAGTCTGACCATGGAGGCCGGAGCAGAGATCGTGGACGAGCCCCTGCTCGGTTTCTCGCTGGGCATCATCAAGATGGATGATCCGGAGCCGCGGCCCGAGTTCAACGAGTTTGGAATCAGGCTGCACAAGCGGTTGTGGGAGCCGCAGGACAACCCGCAGACACCTCCGCAACAGCCAACCAAGGTGGGCGTCATCGAGCGACTTGCTGATGCCCGAGCCGCTGGTGACGGCGTGATGGAGATGAAGACCCAGGCCGAGGGTAAGGAAGCGGCAACCTCTGTGGCGGCGAAGGGCTCCTTTGCCCGAGCCGGTGAGGAGAATATTGTCGTCGCGTTCGAGTACCAGTTCATCAACGCGGGAGATGCGGGCGATGCTGAGATCCTCGTCAAGCTCAGTGACAACCAGGAGGTCAATCAGAGCGACTACGAGGTGGCCCGGGTTCGGCCGCCGACGGCCGGCCTGCCGGGTGCGGTGGGTGGCACTGACTATGCTGTGTTCTGCCTGATCGTACCCTACGAGCAGTGGTCGGCTCATCTGACCAAGTTCGTCCGGGGCACGTATGTGGAACTGGAGCTTCGCGGCAAGGGAGCTGTGGTCCGCATTGACAACTTCGACCCGCAGGTGATCTGCCGGTACGAGTGCATCAGCTACGACGGGGTGCAGGGAGTGACGGAGGCGGACTATCTGGTGCTGCTGTCGGAGTACGGCCGTGGGCTGGGACTGAGCGACCCGAAAGGGTGCCTGGACAGCCGTTTGAGCGGCGACCGCCATGTAGATCTGGCCGATCTGCTGGCCTGGGACTCCCTGGAATCGGGGGGCCTGAACTCGTGTAGTTATGGCCTGCCTTCTGCGGCTCCGACGAACGGTCTGCCTCCGATTCTGCCGACGGGCAGTGCCGTGTTCCCGACTGGCGGGCTAGTGGTGACGGGAAAACCCAACGTTGCCGGGGAGCAGGGCGACGGCTTGTACACGTTGACCACAGGCGGGGCCTGTGCTGCCAGCGGCGTGCCTCCGGCCGGGGGGACCAACTCCCGAGGCAACGGCCGTCTGATCCGTGATGGAGAGGGGGAGATGTATCAGATCGAGGCTGTGAAAGGTCTGGTCCGGCTGGGCGATGGCCAGGCCGTGGTGCCACCAGGTTCAAGAGCAAGTGGTGGCGACACGGTCTACATCGGCATAGTGAAAAACGATCCGAACTGCACGACCAACTGTGCGTTCATCGGTTTGCCGCTGAACGATGCGGTTTTTCATCCATCGGACGATACGGCCGTGTACGTCGTCCCGGTGCTGGTCTCGGTGCCGGCACGGGTGCCCCCGCAATGCCCGGCCACCTACCCGCCGACTGCGCACAGCTACCGGGCGGCGGCGAAGCTGCGACTGAGCACCAATCAGGCCGGTGAATACACCGGGGAGTATGCTGTGGAGCGTCTCTACGGGATCGACCCGTACGACGATCTCAATCTGACCAACTGCCTGCCGGAGACCTCTCCGTACGACGTTCAGCGGCTCCGGGAAATCGAGATTTCGCGGGACGGCAGCCGTGTTCTGGTGAGCAGCGCCCAGGAACTGAACGGGAACAATTGGCTGCTGATCTACAACGAGTCGACAGGGGCAGAAAACCGGGTCGACCTGGATGCCCTGTCCGCCTCGCTCCAATCGCCGATCGCCATGCTGGCCTCGTCGAAAGCAGACAAGATCTACATGGGTACCTCGGCAAGCAGCAGCGGAAACAGTCCGCTGTTTCGCCTGAGCCTGACAGGAATGACGGTGAGTATGGAAAGCGAGGACGGAGACGGATCGCTCGATATTACCGGCATGCGGTACGTGACCTCGGTTGTGGAGGACCCGGCGGATGGTTCGTTGTATGTGGTGGGAATGACGTTCGATCCAGCCTCATTGCCCGAGAAGTTTGAATGCCCTCCTCCAACGTATACATGTCCGCCGATCTTCACGGAGGCCCGATGGTCGGCCATTCCGGCAGGTACGGATTGGACGACCGGCCAGACGATCCCGTCTCAGGCGATCAGCGGCAGCAGCGACCTGGCCTTGCCGCTCTCGGCCGTGTTCGTGCCAGGCACCGTGAAAGCGGACCTGGACAACGACGGTGACGTGGATAGCGATGACGCTGCCCTGTTCGAGTCCTGCGCCTCCGGCCCGGCCGTGGCCCGATCGGCCGGGTGCGAGAACCGGGACTTCGACAGCGATAACGACGTTGATCAGAGTGACTTCGCTGCCTTCCAGCGATGCTACAGCGGCGAGAACGTGCCGGCCGATCCGGATTGTACGACAGGAGGGCATGAGCCCATGCCGGCCACACTCCGATTCTCCAACCCGGCCAGGGGCGAGAGTCTCTGGCGTGACCAGAATAACATAATCCGGCTGACCTTTGACGCCGATATCGTCGCCCCGGACGCCGGGGCGGTGATGATCCAGGAGATGATCGCGGGTGGGACCTATGGCGATGACCTGTCGGCAGGCTTTACGTTCACAGTCGAGAACAGCGGCCAGGGTCAGCCGCGGGTGCTCAAGATCCGGGAAACCGGGTCTTCGCTGCAGCATCGCAAATGGTACGCAGTGCGGAACACTGGAGCGTGGGCGGGGTTTGCCCCGTTCACCGTGCAGTACGTGGTGCAGGTTGGTGATGCGAACAACGACGGGCGGGTTCTAAACACCGATTTTGGCGTAATCAACGCCGCGATTCCGATTTTTAATGCCACAGATGATGATCGTCGCGACATCAACGGCGACGGCCGGGTTCTGAACACCGACTTTGGGGTGGCCAACTCGAAGATCCCGTCGTTCACGGTGGCCAAGCCGGAAGGGCATTGATCTGAAGCTCTTGGCTATTAGCCGTCGGCTACTAGCTCGTTATGATGGTTGCCACCCCCTGTTTGCCGGCGTTCAGCAGTCAGCAGGGAGGTTGTTCTGGCCGTGTGCCGCGGGGCACGATTCTAGAACCGTTTGAAAACCGTTCTGTAAGGCCGAAAACAGCACGAATGCCGGCATTGCCCGCCGACAGCAGTCGACCCAACAGGAGCACTGCGATGTCCAATTCGAGCCTTTTTGCATTCCTCGGACTTTTGCTAGCTTCGTCCTCAACTCTCCCTGCCGGCGACCACGGCTCGACGGGGTCGGACAAGGCGAGCACCATTTCCGCAGCGGCCGATGAAAAAGATGGCCAGGCGGGACCCGGGCGGCCTCCGCTCCGCCGTTCAAGAGATGTGGACAAGAGCAGCACGACGACTCCTATCCTGTTGGCGTCGCCATCAGCAGATCAGGCAAAACATCCGCGGTCGGCCAAGCCTTCCCCAGACGATACTGTGCCTGCTGCCCGCGCTGCGATCAGTACGATCACCGTCTCCTTTGAAGGCTCTGGGGCTGGTATGGAAGAGTGTTCTGGGACATGGGGATTTCAACGCATTACCTATGATATGGAGGTCGACTTCGAAGTAGTGGGCGTGAACCCTCTCCAGTTTGAAGACATCGTGTTTTATGATCTGTCGAGCAAGATCGGAACGATTCACTTTTACGGAACTGCGGAGGACCAGTATTACGGTGAAACGACGATACTCGATTTCGACATAACCCAGTCACTAGATCTACAAAACACCGAGGGCACCATCGAGTATCCTACGGCGCAACCCGACGACATCTACATCGGTTTTGCGGTGCCACCCTCCGGATCTCTTCCCTGCTCGATATACATACAGTACTCAGCCGCCTTCGACCTTGTCCGCAATACCGTCAACATGCCGTATCCGTGGAACGCGGGCATCGGCTGCCTTGACAACAACTATGATGTCCCAGGAACGGATGATTTTCGGCCTGGGCGAGTCCTCTTTGAAGACAGGCGCACCCCGATCATAGGCGCCAAGGTTTATGCATACGAAGTCACGCTCGGTGGCATGTCTCCTGCTTCGACCATGGCTCGAATGCTGGACCCCGAGACGACCGATGACAATGGCATTTTCATACTGCCACAGGCCTTCAAGGACCCAGGGAATCAAAACCTCGGTCTCCTGGCAGAAGTAACGTACACCGACGCGGGAACGGGCCAGGAAAACACGATCAGGAACTATCGGAACTACGATCCTCTGCAAACGCTCTCATTACAGGCGGCGGACGCGGAGAAGATCGAGATCAGGTTCCCGTACCCCGTGGTCCTCCAGGCAGGTTGGCAGGACGGTACCGGGGGATTCACCGCGTTCG
>CAZTQK010000227.1:0-10127 GCA_964615635.1 uncultured Planctomycetales bacterium | reverse complement strand
CGCCTATGAGACCGAGGCGAACCCGATGGCCCGGCGGATGGGGCAGGGCGGCCGCAATACCGGCCGCATCCCGCTCGACCAGCTAAGCACTCTTAAGGAGAAACTCAAGCAGGCCAACTTTGCCGTGTCGGAGAAGGACTGGAACCTGGGAGCCGAGGGGGCCGATGCGGAGCGTCCGCAGCCCGAGGAAGGCACCGAGGCTATCTATGTCTTCCTGCCGCCGGCCGAAACACCGCCCCCGAACCCGATGATGGGCCAACAGCCCGAGAAGGGTTTTGGCGAGGAACAGCTCGAGAAGGTCAGGCCCCTCTTGACCTCAGGTGCCAAAGCCATCTTTCTGGCTACGTGGGTTATGCCGCGGATGAGCTGGTTCGGTGCCGAACCGGCGACCCCCTATCCTTATGCGGATATTCTCAGCAAGAACTACGGTGTTGAGGTGCATCAGGCCTATCGTCTGCTCCAGGTGTTGCCTGACACGCATGACCCGACGCTGTTCGGTATCGACATTGAGCAGGTCAGCCATATGCAGTTGAGCAGCTTCTCCGATCAGCCGATCGGAGCACCGCTCAAAGCCCGGCGGATGTTGATGAACGACGTCTGCCCGGTGACGAAGGTCAAGGGACAGGAGTCGCCGCCGACTGGTGTGACGATCACAACGATCCTGGATGTTCCCGCGGTTTTGAACTACATCTGGGCGTTCAATGACAAGGGCATTCAAACCATCAGCAAGGCTTTGTCGACCGGCGAGAACCGGAGCCAGTTCCGGGATGATCCGGAAACGACCTGGAAGCCGCCGTTCTCGGTCGGCTTGGCCATCGAGAAGACCTTCGGTGAGAACGAGCCCAAGAGCCGGGTTGTCGTTCTTGGCACTGGGGCCAGTCTGGCGGATTACTACCTGACCCGCCGCGTGCCCCGGTTCTTGGGCGAGGGCAAGCGGGCCCGGTTTCAGACCGATCCGCCGCCGACAGAGAACGCGGAACTGTTCATCAACGCCGCCCTGTGGCTCTGTGACCAGGAGGGCATGATCGCTTCCGGCCCGTCCCAGATCCCGCTGGTGCCGGTGCTGAAGGCGGGTACGCAGACAAAGGTGCTGACGGTGACGATGGTCTGGGCGGCGATCGTCTTCGTGGTAGGAATCGTGGTCATGCTTGTACGGAGCAAGTAAAGGCGCCATGAATACCAAGACAACACTCATACTGGCGATTCTGGCCGTGGCCGTGGCGGCATGTCTCTTTTTTGTCGTCAAACCGTGGGAAACGCCCGTGGGCGGGCCGGTCGAGGAGGTCAAGACCACGGCCAAGCCGCTGTTTGACCCCAAACCGACGGACGTGGACCGTGTCGAGGTGCTGGTTCGCGGTGAGCAGTCGGCTCGCGTGTTCAAGAAAGAGACCGACGGCTGGATGATACACGCACCGACGACCGCTCCGGCGACCGAATGGGAGATCACCAGCAACATCGTCGACAAGGTCGGGAACCTCAAATACCTGAAAGAATACCCGGTCGGCGACAAGGACCGGCCGGATGACAACGCCACGCGTTTCAACAACCCCGTCGCGACGGTCAAACTGATGAAAGGCGACGAGGTGCTGGCCGAATTAGTGGTCGGCAGCAGTCTGCCCACTGGTAAGGGCAATTTCGTCAAGCGGGGCGGCTCCGACGTGATCTATGAATCGCAGGACAGTCTCGCCGACACGTTTGACAAGAAGGTCTCCACCTATCGCAACAAGCGGATCCTGAACGTCAAGCTGGACGATGTGAAGGAGATCGCGGCGACCGGGTTGTCGGCCTACAAGCTGGTCAAGAGCGGTTCGGACTGGCTGATCGAGCAGCCCGAACGGGGCCGAGCCGACAAAATGGCAGTTGAGAGCAACATCGCCAATCCATTGATTGGTCTGTACGTCTCGGATTTCGTGGACGACGCGCCGGCCAGCTACAAGGTCTATGGCCTGGAAGAGCCGAGGCTCTCGATCACGCTCAAGAGCACCAATACGGTCCCGCCGAAGGCCAAGCCGGGCGATCCCAACACCAAGCCTGCCGACACGCAGCCTTCGACCGAGGAAGTGGAGAATGTTCTTCTGGTCGGCGGTTCCACCGGTCAGAACAACTACTATGGCCGACTCAAGTCGGCGCCGTGGGTCTTCACAGTGAGTTCGAGCACGGTGGACAACTTCTCGAAGAAGGTGTCCGACCTGCGCGACAAGACGCTGGCCAAGGTCGAAAACGCCAAGGTCATCAAGGTGGTCAGCAAGACGCCGGATGGCGAGATGACGCTCGCCAAGCTGCAGGGCAAGTGGTCGTTCGCCGACGGGACGGTCTGCGATGCCACCGCGGTGGACGATCTGATCAAGGCGCTGGCTGATCTGAAGGCCACCGATTTTGTCGATACCTCCAAGCTGCTGATGCCGCTGGATTGGAGCAACCCGAGGGCCAGCGTCACCGTGACGCAGGAAGGGCAAGTCAACCCTGTCACGGTATTGGTTGGGGCCGCAAGTTCCAGCGGAAAAATGGTGTATGTGAAGAACGCCGCCGAGGACGCCGTGGCGGCCGTCCGCGAGGACCAGGTGACGCAACTGCTGGCCGGCCCGCTCGCCTACGGCGATCGTCAGGTCTTGCAGTTCCCGCGAGAGCGGGCAACGAAGCTTGAAATCACCCGTGCCGGAGCCGAGACCGTTATGCTCAAGCAAGAGAAAAACGTCTGGTCGATGGTCAGCCCGGTTCAGACTTCGGTGGACGCGGATGCGGCTCGGAACCTGATGCAGGACCTGTCGACGCTGAGGGCCAAGAGCATTGTCGGCAAGGACAAGAAAGCTTTCGGATTGGATTCGCCGGCGGTGACGCTGGCGGTGTACGTTGAGCCTCTGACGGCCGACCTGAAGGTGAAAGTGGCGTCGACGGCACCGGCGGCAACCAAGCCGGCGGCCACGAAGCCGGCAACGACACAGCCCGGCAAGAAGCCGACACTCCAGGACCTGTTGGATTACACCCTGGCGCTGCCCAAGGAGAAGCAGAATCCGCTGGCGATCCAGATGCTCGAAGAGATGATTGCCAAGGAGAAGGCGGCGGCCACACAGACGGCCTCGCAACCAGCGACCAAGCCGGCCAAGTACGCTCCGGGCATGTCACCGGAAGAGTTGCTGGAATTCCAGAAGACCCTGCCGAAGGATCAGCAGAATCCGAAGGCGACGGAGATGCTGGAAAAGCTGATCGTCGAGCGGGAAGCCTCCGAGAGTCAGCCCGCCGGGGAGAAGCCTGCGGCCAGCGAGCCACCGCCGCCGCCGACCATCTATCGCCTGACGCTCAGCCAGAAAGACGGCAAAACCTATGCCTGCCGAGCAGACCGCGATCTCATCTACGAACTGGAGAACAAGATCTACGACGATGCGACCGCCGAGATGCACGAACGCCAGGTGGCCAAACTCGACACTGCGACGGTCACCGACCTGACGCTGGTAGTCGGTGGTGCTGAACTCAGCTTCCGCAAGTCAGGCGACGAGTGGACGTACGTCGCTGACCCGGTGTTGCCGATCGACAAGACCAAGGTTGACGAGGTCTTGAATGCCATTCGCGACCTCAAGACGCACCGCTACGTGGCCTATCAGGCGGCCGACATGGCGAAATATGGGCTTGGCGGCCAGGTGGATCGCGTTTCTGTGGTGGCCGATGCCGGCAGGCGAATCGAGATTCTCCTGTCGGCCGGCGGGCCCGCGGGCGACGCGGACAAGAGTCGCTTTGCAGCCCTGTCGGGCAGCAAGGCTGTCTTCCTCCTCAAAGGCGAGCAGGTGGACAAGTTCAGCAAGAAGGTTGACGACTTCGAGAAGAAGGCCGCCTAGCCTGCGACTGGGGGCAACACAGGGAGCCCCATGGGTCGACCCATGGGAGGTGGATTCTCGCCTCAGTGATCGTCGGGGGCCGCAGTCATGGCCGATTCCCAGGATCGCGTCTGCTGGACTGTGCTCTGCGCGGGGGCGGTCCAAGGCGTGGGTTTCAGGTATCGGACCGAGCATGTGGCACGAGCCTACGACGTGACGGGGTACGTCCGGAACCTCCCCGACGGGCGGGTCGAACTGCTCGCTGAGGGCCTTCGGGGCGAGGTTGAGCGGTTTCTGGACGCCGTGGAGGAGTCCATGGCCGGGTATATCCGCAGTCGCCAGCGGCATGAAGGTCCGGCAACCGGCTACTACCGCGAATTCTCCATCCAGCACTAAGCCGAGCCCGCGATTTGCGTTTTTCAGGCTTTCCGGTAGAATACGGGGCTCGTTTTTCGATTTGCTTTGAGACAAGGGATGGTTCGTTATGCCCAAGATGAAGAAACACAAGGGTTTAGCCAAGCGAGTGAAGGTCACCGCCAGGCGTAAGGTTAAACGCCGCAAGGCCTTCACCGGGCACCTGCTGAGCAGCCGGTCCGGCCGTCGCCTGCGCCGTCTCAAGAAGGCGTCGCTGATGCCGAAGGCCGACACCCGCAAGGTCTTGTTTGTTCTGGGCGAGTAACGAACGCGAGGATTGCTTGAGGGTCGCCGTCCGGTCTGATGCCGGCGGGGCGAGCCATCCAGGAGACTGAGAATGCCACGTGCAACATATGGAGCGGCCAGAGCAAAGCGCAAGCGACGGCTCCGTACTGCGACCAAGGGTTATCGCGCTGCTCGCAGCAAGCTTACACGGACGATGAAGAACGCGGTGACCCGCGCGGGCCAGTACGCGTTTCGCGATCGCCGAGCCAGGAAGCGGGAATTCCGCTCACTGTGGGTGATTCGCTTAACCGCCGCCTGCCGGACCAGGGGCATCAGTTATTCGAGATTCATCAACGGTCTCAAGAAGGCCAGCGTCATCCTGAATCGCAAGATGCTCAGCGAGCTGGCGATTCATGATGAGGCTGCGTTTGACAAGGTCGTCGCGCTGGCGAAAACGTAGGAACCAGGGCGACAGCTCCCCCGAGATTCCAACGGCCGATCGTCGCTACTCGCGGCGGTCGGCCAGTTTCTTGTACAACGACTCGATCTCATCGACCATGTGATTGTGATCAAAACGGCGGAGGCAGAGTTCGCGTCCGGCGCGGCCCATTCGCTCTCGCATTCCCGCGTCGCCCGCTAGCTTCACCATTGCCTCGGTGAGTCCATCAATATCGTTCAGAGGCACAAGCAGGCCCGTCTGCTCCGGCAGAACCACCTCGGGCGCCCCGTCAATGTCAAAACTGATCGCCGGCTTTGACATGATCAGACCCTGCACGAGCACGCGCGGCAGGCCTTCCCATTGGGATGCGTGGACCACGGCATCCATGCCGGCGAGCATCCGGGCTACCTCTTGTGGGGGAACGAGGCCGGTCAGGTGGACGCGGCTGGTCAGCCCCAGTCGCTGCAGTCGCGATTCGTATTCGCTTCTCTGGGCGCCGTCGCCGACCCAGACAAATCGCAGACTGGGGCAGCGGCGAGCAGCCTCGGCCATTGCCGGAATGAGCTGCTCGTATCCCTTATTGCGGAACAGGCGGGCGACCGTGCCGAAGACAACGCAGTCTTCGCCGAAGCCCCACTGTTGCCGGATGGCCTGCCGGTCATACCTGCCAGGGTCGTACCATTCCGTTTTCATCCCGGAATAGATGGTCACAAATCGGTCGGGCGAGGCGATGCCGGCCTCGGCGGACTGACGGCCCATGGCGTCGGCCACGCCGATCAAGGCATCGGTGTAGCGAGCGCATCGGCGCTCCAGCAGACGGTAGAAATGCCAAATCGGGGCCGGCTGAGTGCGATTGAAGCTCATGCCGTGAATGGTGTGTACGACGACGGGCACACTTGCCTGGCGGGCGGCCCATCGGCCCAGAATGCCGGCCTTGCTGCTGTGGGTGTGGACAATGCCGGGCCGCAGGTCATCGAAAAGCGCCCGCAATTGCCGGCAGGCAGCCAGCTCCGCCATCGGTCGGATTGCACGGTGCATGGCGGGTATGATCCGAACGTCGTAGCCGCCGGCTCGGGCCTCTTCGAGCAGTGAACCTTCCGGGCCCGCGTCCGGGCCGACGGCCAGTGTGACCTGGTGACCACGGCGGCGCAGACCCTCGCAGGTCAGCAGCGTGTTTTCCTGTGCTCCGCCAATGATGAGTCGCGTGATGACGTGGCAGATGTTCATGGGGTCTCCGCGGCATCGGGCTCGTCAGGAGCGGGTTTGTTGACGAGCCCTTTCCACCCTGGCGGCCGCGTGAGGTCGTATCTCACCCACTGAAGGCATAACCCCCTGGCCGGCGCGGTCGGCCCCGCCAGGCTTCTGTCGCGAGCGGCCAGAATCTCGTTGATTCGCTCAGGCGGCCAATGCCCACGGGCTATTTCCAGCAGCGTGCCGACCATGTTCCGGACCTGGTTATACAGGAAGCCCGTTCCTTCAACGTCGACCAGGACTTCGTCGTATCGGCGAGAGATATTCACGCGCAGGATAGTTCGAACGGTTGTCTCACGCTCGCTGCCCTTGCTGGCGAAACCTGCGAAATCGTGCTTGCCGACCAGGTGAGTAGCCGCTTCCTGCATGCGCATCGTGTCCAGTTCGTTCCAGAAGTGATAGGTGTATCGCTGGAGATGCTCCTGAACGGGGCGGCGGGTCGCGTTGTATATGCGATAGCGATAGAGCTTGGAAACGGCATCATGCGAGCAGCGAAAGCCCATCGGCACCTCGGAGACGTGCAGGAGGGAGACGTCCTTGGGCAGTCGCGAGCCGATCGCTTTCCTCAGGTTGATGAGCGGAATCTCGCAGGTGGTCTCGAAGTTGGCCTGTTGCCCCGCGGCGTGGACCCCGGCGTCCGTTCGGCCCGCGGCATTGAGCCCCACCTGATGTCGCACCACGCGGCGGGTGGCCTGCTCGATCACATCCTGAACGGTACGCATCTCCGGCTGCTTCTGCCAGCCGTGGAAGTCGGTGCCGTCGTAAGCGATCAGGAATCGGATGTTGCGTTCCATGACCGAGTTGTCAGGCGACGAGTTCTTCCTCCAGCTTGCCTTTGAAGCGGTTGCGCAGTCGCGTGATCACATCCTTGTGGATCTGGCTGACGCGCGACTCGGAAAGGTCGAGCACCACGCCGATCTCGGCCATGGTGAGATCCTCATAGTAGTAGAGGATCAGAACCAGGCGCTCCTCACGGCTCAGGCCCCGGGTCAGATAGTTGGTGAGCATCTGGCGGGCCATCCTGGCCGCCGGATCAATCTGCTTGTGATCGCCGACGTCCCAGGCTCGCTCGCTCGAACGGCCGCGGGAGCCCGAGTCCTTCGGGTCCATGGCCGAGAAGTGGACCTCGCGACCGAGTTGTGAAATGCGTGAGAGCTGATCGTAGCGGTCCTGCGACAGACCCATACGTTTGGCGATCTCCTGGTGCATGGGCGGGCGGCTGAGCTCGGCATCGAGCAGCTCCCGCACCATCATCCGCTGTTTCTCGAAGGTGCGGACGGTCCGAGACTGCGGGTCGAGACTGCGGAGCCAGTCCATGACCGCCCCGACGATGCGCTGCTGGCAGAAAGTCTCAAACTTGGCCTTCTTGCTCGGGTTGTAGGCCTCGACCGCTTCGATCAGCCCGTCGTAGCCGGCACTGCAGATCTCGTCGTACCCGATCTGGGCCGGCAGCTTGCGGGACAGCCTCGCTGCCTGGATGTGGACCAGGGGGGCGTAGTGCTCCACCACCCTGTTGCGCGCATCGTCGCTCCGGATCCTGAAGTACCGGTTCCACAGAGAATGGATGTCGTCCTTCTTGATAGCCATCGCGAACCTCCCACTTGAAGCTCCGGCACGCACAAATCACCACGAGGGCGGACCTCCTCGCAGGGGCGCGGAACGCGTGAGGGTCGCTTCTTGCGAGTCGCGGAGGATCCGGCCGTCGAGCGAAAACGGCTGGGACCGCAACCCGGCTTACATGCTAATCTGTTCAGTTCACTCGTTGGACCGGCTCGAAGTGAAAGCCTCCTTGCCGGTTCCTAAAGGAACCCATCCCTGGATCCCCGTCATGATGCTGCTTTCTGATGCCGGACCGCCGGGGCTTTTCTCGCTCGCGGCGAGGGACGCTCGCGAACCGATCGTCCAACCCCTTCGACACCAATCGCTTGCGATCACTGACATGTATATAACTCAAAAACGCGAACATGAAAATAGGGAAAACCGGCAACACGTCAAAAATTTTTTTGTCGCACGGGCGGCAGGGGTGGAGAGATGCGATATCTGGTGGATGATGGAGTGGCGGATCGACGTCATTCATTGAGAGCACAACGATGCGCGTGCGTAGAGACTGTCACGATCGCAACAATGCTAACAGATTCCTAATTCAAGGTCAGCAGATGGGCACTCGCGGTTTTTTGCTGGTCGTCGAGAGGTGACCGCTGCCTCATCGCCGATAGCGCGCGGCAGATGTGTTTTTGGCGTTGATAATCGGGGTGGTCAGCGACGCAGTCTCCCGTGTGTACATCGGGGATTCTGTATTGAATCTGCAGTGGCGACACTTTGTGTGCTGTCGATCGCTTCGGTGTTGCATGAGTTTAGGTCACCCTGCAGATGGCCTGTGAGTTTCTGCGACCAGTCTCGCAACTCACAACCATAGCGGCAGTGGAAATGGGCGTCTTCAACATCCCCGCTCATGTCCACGCCATGATTGATGCCGTGGTGGTTGTGCCCGGAGGAGTCCTGGCAGCCGCCGCTCAGCAGCCAGTGGCCCACGAGATCACTATCCGGGCGAGCGGTGATGGATGCCCCCTGTTGGGTTAACGTGCGTCCTGTACCGAGCATCGTGCCGACGGCGACGATGAACATCACCTAACGCGAACAACGACTCAATTTCCTCATCGCAATAACGGCCGGTTCGTGAGCTCTCCAGGCCTTTCCTGTGCCGGGGGTAGCACAGAAGATGGAATCCAGCACGCATGCCACAATGCTCGATGCACGCGCCTGTAATCAACGCTGGCGGCACTCGGCGCGTTTCAACAGGATGGGTGTTGCACGTCGCTATTTTTCCGGCGCTCCGGCTGAATTCAAGTCTACGAAAGGAGAGACGCATATACTCACTTTAAGTTCTGAAAGATTCCATACGTTCATGATCGTCCACTCTCGGCCGGCCGGGATCGGAAAACGAGCCGGAGTTGTTCTTTGTTATCTCGCCTCGTGGAACCTCCGACCAGATGCCGCTTCTGTGGCTCCACCCCCGCCGGCTTCACCGCCAGGCCGCCAGGCGTCGCCCCCCGTATTCTCGTTCCTGTGGCCCCGCGTCTCGATTGCCCGTCATGCCTGCCCATGTTACCCAGATCGCCTGCGTCTAGGATAAAACGAGGGGGTGCTCCGGAGGAGAGACTGAAGGCGGAACGATGAAGGTGGAGTCGGCCGCGAAGAGGCTCAGAGGGCACAAGAGGAAGAGCGGGCGAGGGTTGTCGGACCGCGGGGCAGACGAGAGGTGAGGCCCGCAATTCACGCAGATTGACGCAGCTTTCCGGGCGGGGGGTGAAGAGGAAGACACTGAGACCCGCAGACGCGGGAGCGGGGGAAAATGTGGACGAGAAGGTTAGCCACAAAGGCACAATAGTGATATGGCAGGTCTCAACCTGCTTCGTCTTAAGGACTGCGCAGGACCTTGACCTGCCTCACCTACTCCACCTTCCACTCCGCGTGTTCATCTTTGCTTTCGATGACACCACTCCCAAGCCTCGGCCCGCTCCACCAACGCCGAAAAGGGGCGTCACTGATGTGATCGGTCATTCCCCTCGGTACACATCGAGTCTGCGACCGCTTATTAATCCTCCTCGCGATGCAGCAGGACGATGCTGATGTCATCGGGGTGGCGGCCGTCTTTGAAGAAGCTGATCAGTTCGGTGGTGACATCCTGGAGAGTGGTGGTCGGGGGCTGGCCGAAGCCGTCGCAGACCAGGGTGATGAACCGGTGCTCGCCGAATCGCTGGCCCTGGCCGTCGGTGCAAGTGGCGATGCCGCGGGTGTACAGAACCAGGGTCTCTTCCGGAGCAAGCTGCTCGACGAAGGACTGGTATTCGAAATTGCGGACCTGTCCGATAGCCGGTGCGTCGGCGGTCCCGAGCGGTCTGGGCTGGCCGTCGGCCCCGACGACAAACGCTCCGATCTTTCCGCCACGCGAGTAACGCACCCGCCCGCCCGGATAGATCATCAGGAAC
>CAZTQK010000226.1:0-10209 GCA_964615635.1 uncultured Planctomycetales bacterium | reverse complement strand
CGCGCAGGGGCTCCATTGCGAAGGAATACAGGAATCGGGTTTCGACGCGTCCGTGTCCTCTTTCGTGTCATAAACCGCGACGGCCTGGGGTGCTCCGTCCTCATGCTGGGCCAGGGTGAGCAGCCCGATCTGATCTCGAATCATTTTACCGTCCAGCGCCAAGGCTTGCGGCAACTGGCCCGCCTGGCGGCAAAACCAAGTGCTGAGCAACGTGGCCAAGGCTTCAGGGTTTATGCGCGTAAGCACCTGATAAAACACGTCATGCCCCGGCACCTTATGGAAGTTGCGGGTTCCTTTCTTCAACGGCAAGCCCAACCGGTGACGCTGGCGTTGCGTCAGGGTGGTGGCAAAGCGGGCGATGGCGGCAATCTCGCGCCGGCCCGCCAACAGCGCCATCGCGATCAGGGTCAATACCGGGCCAATCCGATAGTGGATGTTGGTATCCCGGGGGTCTGGGGCATGGCTCAAGAGCTGGAGGAGCGAGATCATTTGCGGCTCTTCGATTCCTCCCAATGCCCCGGCAAGGCGCGCAGGACCGCGCTCAAAGCCCGGGAAGCCCGATGGGGAGCGTGGCCCTTAACATTCAGGAGCAGAAACCGACGGTTTTGCACCACCAACTTGAGCTGCTCGACCCGTTGGATGGCACTCCACCCGATCCACAGGTCCCAGTCCTTGAGGGCATAGCAGGCTGGCCCCCAAACCAACGGGGCGACGGCCTGACCGGCCTCCTCCACCACCTGGCGCAGGTAATCGCCAACGGGCGGTCCCGCGCCCAACGGGTGCTGTTGATCCAGCAGGGCATCAAACCACCGATGTTCATCCTTTCGGGCGGTTCGCACGCGCAGCGCCGAGTTGCCCGCAGCGTCGGCCGGCCGTTTTGAATCGCTAGACGCTTTCATCCCAGTCCACTAAACCGGAAAAGCGACTTTGGGTTTAGCAAAATCTTTTTCCCCTCATCTACCGAAACTTAGGCGCTGAGAACAAAAGGCCCTGCGTGAGCTGATGGGGCAGACAACTTTTTGCGTGCATTTTTCAGAGTTTTTTACATCCTTGACGTAAGCCTGTATGGACGACCTATCGAAATCCGAAGCCGGCCCCGGGGAAGTGGCTGATACTCTCCGCGCCAACGCCAGGATCAACTCCGCCGCCTATTCCATACCCGTTCTAGGCGCCAGCTTCCTCCATCACGCCGACCTATCGTATTTCAAGCCCTCCGCTACGCCCCCGCATCCCTAGCACATGGCCATCAAAAAATCCGACCTCTACTCCTCCCTTTGGGCCTCCTGCGACGAACTCCGCGGCGGCATGGATGCCAGCCAATACAAGGACTACGTCCTGTTCATGCTGTTCATCAAGTATGTCTCCGACAAATATGGCGACTACGACGGGTTCGAACCGCCCGTCGTCATACCCAGGGGCGCCAGTTTCAAAGATATGGCCGCACTCAAAGGTCACGCCGACATCGGCAACCTGATCAACACCCAGGTCATCCAGCCGCTAATCGACGCCAACTCCCGCCTCGCCCGCACGGACTTCCCCGATTTCAACGATTCCAACAAGCTCGGCGACGGCGCGCAGAAGGTCGAGAAGCTGGGCAACCTCATCGCCATTTTCGAGAACCCAGCCCTCGATTTCTCGAAGAACCGCGCCGAAAACGATGACATCCTCGGCGACGCCTATGAGTACCTCATGCGGCATTTCGCGACCGAGAGCGGCAAGAGCAAGGGCCAGTTCTACACCCCGTCCGAGGTCAGCCGCATCATGGCCAAGGCCATCGGCATCTCACCCGCGAACACCAAGGCAAGCACCACCGCCTACGACCCCACCTGCGGCTCAGGCTCGCTGCTGCTCAAGGTCGCCGCCGAGGCCGGCAAGCACATCACCCTCGAAGGGCAGGAAAAGGACGTGACGACCGCCGGTCTCGCCCGCATGAACATGATCCTGCACGACTTCCCGACCGCCAACGTCCTCTCGGGCAACACGCTCTTCGATCCCAAGTTCAAAGACGGCGAGCAGCTCCGCACCTACGACTACGTCGTCGCCAACCCGCCCTTCTCCGACAAAAGATGGTCCACCGGCCTCGCCCTGGGCGAGGGCGGCAGCGGCGACCGCTTCCAACGATTCACCTGGGGTGTGCCGCCAAAAAAGCAGGGCGACTACGCCTACCTCCTGCACATCATCCGCTCCATGAAGAGCACCGGCAAAGCCGCCTGCATTCTCCCGCACGGGGTTCTTTTCCGGGGCAATGCCGAGGCCAACATCCGCAAGGAGTTGGTTCGCTCCGGTTACCTCAAGGCCATCATCGGCCTGCCTGCCAATCTCTTTTACGGTACCGGCATCCCGGCCTGCATCGTCATCCTCGACAAAGAAAACGCCACCACCCGCAAGGGCATCTTCATGATTGATGCCTCCAAGGGTTTTAAGAAGGACGGCCCCAAAAATCGCCTCCGCGAGCAGGACATCCACAAGATCGTGGACACTCTCACCCGCCAGGATGAAAGCGACCCGCGCTACGCCCGCATGGTGAAGGTCGAGGAAATCGCCGACCCGAAGAACGACTACAACCTCAACCTCCCCCGCTACATTGACAGCACCGAGCCGGAGGATTTGCAGGACATTGACGCGCACCTGCGCGGCGGCATCCCGAATCGTGACCTTGCTGCGCTGGACCGCTACTGGCAGGTCATCCCGGGCGTGCGCCACGCGCTGTTCAAGAAAGCCGACCGCGCCAACTATTCCGCCCTCCGCATTCCGCCCGCCGAGATCAAGGCGACCATCTTCAACCACCCGGAGTTCACCGCCTACAACGAATCCGTCACCAAGTTGTTCGCGAAATGGAAAGCCGCCAACGCTCCTCGCCTGAAGGGCATCGCCAAGGGCGGCAAACCCAAGGCGCTGATTGAAACGCTGTCCGAAGATCTGCTGGACACGTTTGAAAAGGCCCGGCTGCTCGATCCCTACGACGTGTATCAACACCTCATGGATTACTGGGCGGAGACGATGCAGGACGACGTTTACCTGGTCGCGGGCGATGGCTGGCGCGAGGCCGCCAAGCCCCGGCTCATCGTCGAGGACAAGGAAAAGAAGTCGAAGGAGAAGCCGGATTTCACGGTCGGCAAGTTGAAGTATAAGGCCGAATTGATCCCACCGGGGCTGATCATTGGCCGCTACTTCGCGGTGGAACAGGCGGCCATCGAGAAGCTGGAAACGGAGGTGGCCACGCTGGAGCAGGCGTTGGAAGAAATGGCCGAGGAACACGGCGGCGAGGACGGGTTGCTGGCGGACGCGAAGAACGACAAGGACAAGATCACCAAAGCCTCCGTGGCGGCGCGGTTGAAGGAAATCAAGGGTGACGCCGAGGCGGCGGACGAGCGCAAGGTGTTGACCGAGTATCTTGGGCTCGCTGAGAAAGCAGCGGCGACCAGCGGGAAGGTGAACGACGCGCAAGATGCCCTCACAGCCAAAGTGGCGGCGCAGTATGGCAAGCTGACCGAGGACGAGATCAAGAAGCTGGTGGTGGACGACAAATGGCTGACCACGCTGGCGGCCACGGTGCAGGGCGAATTGGACCGCGTGTCGCAGACGCTCACCGGGCGCATCCGCCAACTGGCGGAACGCTACGCCACGCCATTGCCGCAGCTCACCGGTGAAGTGACGGCGCTGACTGCCCGTGTGGAAGCACACCTCAAGCAGATGGGAGCGGTATGGCAGTGAAGCCGGGTTACAAACAAACCGAGGTGGGAGTGATCCCGGAGGATTGGGATGACCCGCGCCTCGACTCTTTGGGCGGAGCGAGAATCCCCCCCATCAAGGCTGGTCCGTTTGGTTCGTCGCTCACGAAAGACCAATACGTGCCTGAAGGTTTCAAAGTGTATGGCCAGGAGCAGGTCATAGCCGGCGACCATCTGTTCGGCGACTACTTCATCACCCAAAAGAAATACAGAGAACTGGAAAGCTGTGGCGTGCGCCCAGGGGACGTTCTGCTCAGCCTCGTCGGAACAGTCGGCAGGTTGCTTGAAGTCCCGGAAGGTGCTCCTCCGGGGGTTATCAATCCGCGACTGATTCGGTTCTCGTTCGACCGTGAACTAGTATCGTCACGATTCTTCAAATACGTCTTTGAATCAGGAAGAGTCCAGTCGCTCCTTGCCCGCTACGCGCAGGGCGGAACGATGGGTGTTCTCAATGCTGGCGTGCTTCGTCCGTTTCGTATCCCGCTCCCGCCGCTTCCCGAACAACGCGCCATTGCGGAGGCGTTGGGGGATGTGGATGCGCTGCTGGGGGCGTTGGACCGGCTCATCGCCAAGAAGCGCGACCTCAAACAGGCCGCCATGCAGCAACTCCTCACCGGCCAAACCCGCCTCCCCGGATTCCACGCCGGCTCAAAGTTCAAGCAAACGGATGTTGGACGCATTCCGGAAGATTGGGGGCTGGTCGAACTCGTGACACTCGTTGATCCATCGAGAAGCATTCGCTACGGCATCGTGCAGCCAGGTGACTATGATCCGCAGGGACGCTACATGGTTCGCGGGCAAGACTACTCCGAGGTGAAGGGCTGGGCTAGCCCCATCCAAGTATTCCGAGTCAGCCCTAGAATTGAGGAACGTTACCGAAATGCGAGAGTGAAAACGGGCGACCTCATCATGACCATCGTTGGGTATTGTGGCCATGTAGAGATCATCCCGGAATGGCTCGACGGGGCGAACCTGACGCAGACAACCGCACGAATCGCCATTCAACCAGACAAAGCCGTAAGCGCGTTCTGTAGATATATGCTGCTGAGCCAGACCGGAATGAATCAAGTTGCCGCGTACATGAAGGGGGCGGCACAGCCCGGATTGAACTGCGGAGATGTAGAGCAATTTCTAGTGCCCCTTCCACCCCTGCCCGAACAAGCCGCCATCGCCGAGGTGCTGACGGACATGGACGCGGAGTTGGCCGCGTTGGAGCAGCGCCGCGAGAAGACCCGCGCCCTTAAACAGGCCATGATGCAGGAGCTTCTCACCGGAAGGACCCGGCTCGTATGAAGTCCATACCATTCAGACGCACGAGGTTCCCACAGCCTTCCGGTTTGAATGGTAATGCGTCACTGCGCTTCACAACGGCAGCGTTGGTCCGGGGTGTAATCGCCGCCGGCAACAATCCCCACCGCCAGCCCACCCAACCTTCCGCGAAATTCGCCCTCCAGGCTAGGGTGGCCGCGCTCAAAAGCGCGCTGGACATGTCGGGCAATACGCTTCGCCCCACATCCCACTTTCTCCACAGCGGCAGCTCAGACAAAACGTGGAACTCCTTTCTCGTCGGCAACGCGATATGCGCGCACGCGGCCCAGTCAACACTGAACATCCCTTGGCTGGTAGACATTGAGAAGCTGACCGGCCACTACACAGTCATCCCACCCCTGGCCCCCGGCGCAAAGCGGCCCGACTACCTGGGCCGCACAACCAATAGAGCCTGGCATGTCTTTGAGTCGAAGGGCCGCTCATCCCCCAACATAACTAAAGCCGACTTCAGGGACTGGAAAACGCAAGCCAGAGCCGTCAGTCACGTTAACGGCAATCAAATCGGCTACAACATCGTCTCCGTAGCCCACCTCAAGCAATCCGCAGAATGGAATCTGCTCTGGCGTGACCCACCCGTCGCCGAATTTGGTCACCACGTCAGGTTCGAGGAGGATTACTTTTTCGCCGCTTACTATTCCGAAATTACCGAGTTCCTCCAACCCCGTCTCGAATCCGCCATCTCAACCACATCCGGCCTGCTGGTGCCAGTGGGCAACACGGGGGCCTGGCTCGGGTTGCACAAGGATGTTCAACAAGCCGTCATAGACCACGAGTGGCGCATCATCACCTCGTTCGCGGGAGTGATGTCAGATCCCCAACTGGCTGAGCCAACCGTTGACGGCGTTAACATTTTCCCCGATGGCCTCCTCATCAAGATCGGCCCCGACTGGGCTGCGCAGCTAAGCTCCGAACGGCCACACCTCACGGCCACGTCGCTGGCCACAATCAAGAAAACGGAACCTATGTCCACATCCCCCTCACCCCCAGCTACTCCCCGGCCCGAACGCAAGACACAGAATCGCGTCATCGCCCTCTTCACAGGCCCCTTCCACCCCGACTGCCTTGGTTACAAATACCTGGGTGACTGGCACGAACGCCCCAACAACCGTTGCATCGAGGAAACCGACCTCCGAGCCAACCTGAAGCGGCGCGGCTACTCTGAGGCGCACATCTCCGCCGCTCTTCAAAAGCTTACGACCGCCGCGGACGCCACCGGCATCACCCTCTATCAGGCCAACCTGCGTACCTACCAACTCCTGCGCTACGGCGTATCCGTGCAGATCGCCGCCGGAAAGCCGAACGACCAGGTCCACCTCGTTGACTGGGACCACCCGGAGAACAACGACTTCGCCCTGGCCGAAGAAGTCACCCTGCGCGGCGGCTACGAGCGGCGCCCCGACCTGGTCCTTTACCTGAACGGCATCGCGGTCGGCGTCATTGAACTGAAGCGCAGTTCGGTCGAAATCGGGGATGGTGTCCGCCAGCTCATCACCAACCAGGAGAAGATTTTCAACAAGGGCTTCTTCCCCACGGTGCAGTTCCTCTTCGCCGGCAGCGATTCGCAGGGCCTGCGCTACGGCACGGTCACCACCCGAGAAGAGTTTTTCGTCGAATGGAAATCGGCAGACAGCTGTCCCTCCACATCGGGCGCCCTGCTCGACCGCCCGCTCGCCGAAATGTGCGAGAAGTCTCGTCTCCTCGACCTCATCCGCAACTTCATCATCTTCGACGCAGGCTGCAAGAAGGTGCCACGCCCACACCAGTTCATCGCGGTGAAATTAGCCCAGGAGCGTATCCGCAAACGCGAGGGCGGCGTCATCTGGCACACCCAGGGCAGCGGCAAGAGCATCCTCATGGTGCTGCTCGGCAAGTGGCTGCTGGAACACGACCCCGAAGCCCGCATCCTCGTTGTTACCGACCGCGACGAGCTCGATAAGCAAATCGAAGGCGTGATGAAAAACGCCGGGGTCATCGGCGAAACTTCGCCCTCGCCCCGCGTCCAGAACCGGGCCGAGTTCGTCACCAAATTAGGGGCCACAACCCCCCGTGTCCTGTGCGCGCTCCTCCACAAGTTCGATCCCGCCGACCTCAAAGGTCCCCCGCCGCCCGTTCACGGTCGCTTCTACGTCTTCGTGGATGAGTGCCATCGCACGCAGGGCGGCGACATGAACAAACAGATGAAGCGCTGGCTGAAGAACGCCATCTTCATCGGCTTCACCGGCACCCCGCTGCTCAAAAAGGACGCCGCCAAACTGAGGACCCGCGACATCTTCGGCACCTACATCCATACCTACAAGTTCCACGAAGGTGTGGCGGATGGAGTCATCCTCGACCTGAAATACGAAGCGCGCGACGTGCCGCAGCGCATCAGCTCTCCCAAAGCCATTGAGGCCTACTTCGAGCAAAAGACCAAAACGCTGAACAACTTTCAGAAAGCCATCATCCGCAAGCGCTGGGCGACGATGGAGGAGCTAATGAGCGCGGGCGAACGCAAGCAGCGAATCATCCACAGCATCATTGAGGACTTTAGCCTCAAGCCTCGTCTGAACAACGATCGGGGCACCGCGATCCTCGTGGCGGCGAGCATTTACGACGCCTGCCACTACTACCGCCTCTTTCAGAACACCGCTTTCGGCCAGTTTTGCGGAATCATCACCTCCTTCGTGCCGAACCACAATGCCATCTCCCGCGAGCCGGCCAACAGCGACGAGCGCTACAAGTTCGACACCTACACGGAGCACGTTCTGAAGAAGGACCAGACCACCAAGGCCTACGAGGACGAAGCGAAGCGCCGCTTCATCGAGGAACCCGCCAACATGAAGCTGCTCATCGTGGTGAGCAAACTCCTGACCGGCTTCGACGCGCCGAGCTGCACGTACATCTACCTGGACAACGAACTCTACGACCACAACCTCTTCCAGGCCATCTGCCGCACCAACCGGCTCGATGGAGACGACAAGAACTATGGCCACATCGTGGACTTCAAGAAGCTATTTGATGACGTCCAGGAAACGATCGCAGTCTATAACTCTGACGAGCTCGACATTGACCAGGGCAGCGGCGGTCCGAACAACGTGGAGCTGAGAGACTGGCTCAAGGAAGGAAAGAAGCAACTCGATGCCGCTCGCGAGGCCCTCCGCTACCTGTGCGAGCCGGTGCCGCCCCCGCGTGAGGTCGAGCGCTTTCTTTACTACTTCTGCGGCGACGCGACCAATCCCCACGCTCTGGCGGACACGGAGCCACTGCGCATCTCGTTCTACAAGGCTGTCGCCACCTTCGTCCGCGCCTATGCAGATATCGCCCAGGAACTCACCGAAGCCGGTTACTCCGACGCCGAAGCGGCTGCGTTACAAAAGGAGGTCGATTCCTACAGCGAAATCCGCTCGGCCATCAAAAAGCACTCGGGCGAGGAGCTGGACATCAAACCCTACGAGGCCGACATGCGCCATTTGCTCAATACCTATGTCCAGGCCGACCCCGCGGCGGATATGGGCAACCTCAACTCGCTCTCGCTCACGGAATTGATCGTCGAAACCGGCATTCACGACGCCATCGCCCGCAAACTCAACGAGAAGGGCAAGCTCTCGCGGAACGCCATCGCCGAGGGCATCATTAACAACGTCCGCAAGACCATCATCCGCGACCAACTCACCGACCCCCGGTTTTACGCGGAGATGTCCAAGTTGCTGGGCGACCTCATCAAACAAAGCCGCGCCGACGCCGCCGACTATGAGACCTTCCTCAAGAAGGCTGAGGAACTCGTGAAGCGCATGACGAAGAAAGACGCGATTGCTGGCGTGCCCTCGGTCCTCCACGGCAAACCAGAGGCCATCGTGCTCTACAACAACCTTGCCACCATCTCCGCGCCCATCGTTTACCCGGAAGGAACACATGGCGCCGAGACAGTCAATTCCGACGCAACCCCAGGCAGCCACTATCCGCAGCGCACCATCCGCGAGGCCCAACCGGAGTCAACTCCTCTGTCCGGGTTCCAATGCCCGACGGATGCGAATCAGAAGGCGGAACTCGCCCTTCAACTCGACCGGGCAATGCGCGAAAAGGCACCCGCGGGCTGGAAGGGCGATGAGACTCGCGAAAAGCAGGTCCTCAACGCCCTCTTCCCCATCATGTCCCGGGACCGTCAGGCGACCCAGGCCATTTTCGAAATCATCAAGCACCAGCCCGGCTACTGATGACAGCCACCATCCACATCGGGGAGCTATCGATTCAGGTTACACGCAAGGCCATCAAGCACGTCCACTTGTCCGTCCACCCGCCCGACGGCCGCGTCACCCTCGCCGCACCCAAACCGACGCGCCTAGAGGTCGCCCGCGCCTACGCGATCTCCAAACTCCCATGGATCCGAGAGCAACAGGCACGATTCCGGAAACAAGCACGCGAGACGACCCGCCAGTTCGTCGAGCGCGAAAGCCACTACCTTTGGGGCCGTCGCCACCTGCTCACCATCGCCTATCGGGAAACCAAGCCACATGTTTCCCTCGACCACAAACGCATCACCCTTACCGTCCGGCCTGGCAGCAAAGCCGGCAAGCGCGCCGAGGTGTTCCACGAATGGCACAAGTCCCTCCTTCACGGCGCAGTGCCCCCTTTGATCAAGAAATGGGAGCCGAAGCTGAAGGTGAAAGTGTCCGGCTATTTCCTCCAACGGATGAAGACCAAGTGGGGAAGCTGCAATCACACAGCCGGACATATCCGGCTCAACACGGAACTGGTGAAGAAACCGAAGGACCTTCTCGAGTACGTCGTTGTGCATGAAATGGCCCACCTCCTGGAGCCAACGCACACCGACCGCTTCGTTGCCATTCTCACGGAGCACTACCCCGCTTGGCGAGAAGCCCGCGCAGAACTCAATGAACTCCCCCTCACTGCAGAAGCATGGAGGGAATGACAAGCCAACCGCGAAGCCCCACAAATTCATGCCCCCAAACCTGCTTTTTGAGCGCAGCACCGCCGCCCCTTTGGACTACGCCCAGAAAACCTCTTCCGTCTCCCCGCCCCGGCAACCTTTATTCTGAGTCAACTCGGCGGTTTGGGCGAAAGATTACCATTCCTTGACTCGCAAGAAGGTTTTCTTAGTATAAGGCCCTCACTTGGAACAAGGTGAGCATGGAAACCAACGGTTCACAAA
>CAZTQK010000225.1:0-10250 GCA_964615635.1 uncultured Planctomycetales bacterium | reverse complement strand
GCGCGAGCTGGCGAGCAAGCTCTATGAGATCTGTCCGAGGCGAGCGAGGACGGCGGTGATTACAGCCGAAGCGGGTACCGTATCGATGGCCATTCCGGGCTGAGGCGTGGCGACCGGCGAGACGTGGTTGCCCAAGGGCCGCCAGACGGCCGGGTCCGTCGGGCCGTAGATGGCGACCGTGGGGATACCCATGGCTGCGGCCACGTGGGTCATCCCGGCGTCGTTGCCCAGATACAGATCGGCGGCCGCGATGAAGCCTGCGGCCTTGAGGAAGTCTTCCTCGATCAGCAAAGCCTCGTCTCGGCTCTCGCTGCGCTGACGGACTGACTTGACCAGGTTCGCATCGGATTCGCATTCAGCGGGGCCCAGCATCCACTTGACGCGGCAGTCCTGCCGCTGGTCAGCGACTGCCATGAAGCGATCGAACGGCCAACACTTGGCATCGCCGCCGCTGCCCGGATGGATGATCACAATGGGGCGGCTCTCATCGGTCGATTCTGCGGGCGAATCCATGCGAATGACGGGCGGATCGAGCTCGGTCAGCTCGAATCCGGCGCGGGCGACGTCACTTGCCCACTGCAAGGTGATGTGTTGACGTTGGTCGAGAGTCTCCGCGGATGGCCGGGGATCGAGCGAGATCACCGGGGCCTGCGTTGCCTCTCGCAGAGCGCCATGAACAGGCCCGCTTGAAGGCCCCAGGAAGCTCAGGACGTAACTGGCATCCGCGAGCAGCTCTCGCAGCCGTCGGTCGGCCGCCGCGCCCTCTCCGAACAGGGTATGGAGGCCCACTTGGTCGGGCAGCAGCCGCTGGTTGATGACACTCCGCCCGGCCGCGAGCCCGGCGGATGGGGCTGAGGCGATCGCGACGACACGGGGGGTTCGGACTTTGGCAGCCGTGGCTTGGACAATCGACAACGCCAGAACAAAGTCACCGATTGCGCCCTGGTGTAGGAAAACAAGCGTGGGAACATCAGGCGATTGCATCGTATACGCCTACCCCGCAGTTGCATCGGACTCGCCGAGGGGCGATTGTTCTTGCCGCCGCGGACAGTGTCCGCTCGATTGTGCCGGCCTGCTCCGGGACATTGCTTGCCGCGGCCTTGGCGGGCGGTAACGAGGACCCCCTTATTCTCAATTCCGCATCCACCATTCTCCATTCCGTGCCGCTGCATTATGCAACGCCGGCGTCGATCCATCCTCCGCCCAGGACAATGTCGCCGTCATAGAATACCGCGGCCTGGCCAGGCGTGACAGCATATTGAGGCTCGCGGAATCGGACGTATGCGCGGTTGTCGGTCAGAGGCTCGACGACAGCCGACGCCGCCTTGTGTGTGTAGCGGATCTGCACCTCCGCGCTGAAAGCTTCGGCGGGCGGATCGATGAGCCAGTGCACCTGCGAGGCGTGCAGGTCGCGACGGGCAAGCTCCTCACGAGGGCCGATGGTGACCGTATCCGTAGTCGAATCGATGGCAGTGACATAGACGGGTTTTCCCATGGCCACGCGAAGCCCTCGCCGCTGGCCGATCGTGAAATTCACGATTCCGTCATGTCGACCAAGTTCACGTCCCGATCGATCTACAATGCGGCCGGGACGGAAGGCATCGGGGCGTCGCTCTCGAACAAGGCGAGCATAGTCTCGATCGGGCACGAAGCAGATGTCTTGCGATTCGGGCTTGTCAAAGATGGGCAGCCCGTGCTCGCGGGCATAGTCCCGGACCTGCTCCTTGGTCATCTCCCCGATGGGCAGGATCGCCTCCGAAAGAATCCGGCGGTCGAGCCCGAACAAGACGTACGACTGGTCCTTGGCCCGGTCGACGCCCCGACGGAGCCGAGGTTGGCGGTCGCGAGTATCGATGCGGGCATGGTGTCCGGTGGCGATGAAATCAGCTTCGGCGGCCCGGCCATACTCAGCCAGCCGGCCGAACTTGAGCTGCTCGTTGCAGAGGATGCACGGGTTGGGCGTCCGGCCGCGAACGTACTCGGCCACAAAGTGATCGATGATGCCGTCGAAGCTATCCTTGAAATTGAGGGCGTAGAAGGGGATGCTTAGTCGGCCGGCCACGTTTCGAGCGTCGTCGGCGTGCTCCGCGCTGCAGCAGCCTCGAAACCGACGACTCGCCGCCGCCTCGCCTGGCGGGCATGCCGGATCGTTCTGGGGTGCCTCGACGCCCGTCCGCATGAACAGGCCGACGACCTCGTAGCCCTGCTCCAGCAGCAGGCAAGCGGCGACGCTCGAATCCACGCCTCCGCTCATGGCAACGACAACTTTGCCTTTTCGGTCAGGCATCTCCAATTCCCCATTCTCAATTCCCCCACCTCTCCCGTTCAACGTTGATCCAGTATAGTATGGCAGTACCAGCGTACATAGTTGCCCCGGGGCATCGGTCCCCGAAGCGGGTCTACGCCGGGAGACGCTATGGCTCTTTCAGAACCGCGACCGTACTCGCCACGCCGAAGCCCAGCGAAGGCGGGAGGGAGCGGCCCGCGTGTGGTGTGGCCGCTTTGCGGCCTAGCCCCTCGCTTACGCTCGGGGTTCTGAAAGAGCCGTCCAGGCGGTCACGCCGCCCCGAAGGAGAGCCAAGATGATACATACGACTGCAGTGCCGACCGGTGAACATTGCCAACTCGTGGACGTGACGTCCAAGGTGCAGAAGGCGGTCCGCGATGCCGGCCTGAAGAGCGGCTATGTCATATGTTACGTGCCGCACACGACGGCCGGGATTACCATCCAGGAGAATGCCGACCCCGACGTGATTCACGATTTCCTCTGGAAGCTGGCCGAACTCGTTCCCCATGACGAATCGTCCTACCGCCACAATGAGGGCAACAGCGATGCTCACATAAAGGCCTCGCTGGTGGGTGCCTCACAGACGATTCTGGTGGAGGACGGGAGTCTCGTGCTTGGCACGTGGCAGGGGATCTACTTCTGTGAGTTCGACGGCCCGCGACAGAGGAAGATGCACATCCGGTGCTTCGCGGGGTAACAGCCTCGGGGGTCTGAGCCTGGTGACGTGACAGCCCCAGAGAAACCTGCGATTGTCTCAATGGTCCGCTCCTGCTAGAATTCATGGCTCTGAAAGGATTTATGGCAGGTCGGCTTGCCGGTGCCGCGGCTTATCGATGATGCGGGTCGGCAGTGGCCTGTGATGAGGTGAAGACCATGGGAATGACGATGTCGGAGAAGATCCTGGCCCGGCACTCGGGCAGGAGTTCGGTGACGGCCGGTGAGAACGTCTGGGTGGACGTCGACGTGCTGATGACGCACGACGTCTGCGGGCCGGGCACGATTGGCGTCTTTCAGCAGCATTTCGGCAAGAACGCGAAGGTATGGGACCCGGACAAGGTCGTGATCATCCCCGACCACTACATTTTCACGGCCGACAGCAAGGCACATCGCAATATTGACATCTTGCGGTCCTTCGTCAAAGAGCAGGGCATCAAGTACTACTACGACCCCGACTTCATCCAGGGCGAGGGCATGCCCAGCCCGTACAAGGACCCGACCAAGACGAACTACAAGGGTGTGTGCCATATCGCCCTGCCTGAGGAGGGGCACACTCGGCCCGGCGAGGTGCTGCTGGGGACCGACTCGCACACCTGCACGGCCGGGGCATTCGGCGAATTCGCGACCGGCATCGGCAATACCGACGCTGGTTTCGTGCTGGGCACCGGCAGACTGTGGCTCAAGGTGCCGCCCACCATGCGGTTTGTTTTCGACGGTGAGCTGCCGCCGTATCTCATGGCCAAGGACATGGTCCTCACGGTGATTGGTGACATCGGCGTCGACGGGGCCACCTATCGCGCGATGGAGTTCTCCGGTGGGGGGGTCATGGGCCTGAACATGGAGGAACGCACGACCCTGTGCAACATGGCGATCGAGGCCGGGGGCAAGAACGGAATGGTGCCGGTCGACAAGGTGACCACCGACTTCGTCCGCTCGCGCACCGACAAGCCCTGGGCGGCCGTCGAAAACGACCAGGACGCGAAGTTCTGCTACGAGAAGGTCTTCAAGATGAAAGACCTGGAACCGACCATCGCCAAGCCGCATTCACCTGACAACCGCGACCTGGCCCGCAACCTCAAGGGCACGCAGGTCGATCGCGTCTACATCGGCAGTTGCACCGGCGGCAAGATCACCGACTTCCGGGCCGCGGCGAAGATCATGAAAGGCCGCGAGACCAAGGTGCCGACGTTCATCGTCCCGGCCACGACCGAGGTCCACGCCAAGATGCGCGACGAGAAGATCGACGGCATGACGCTCGAGCAGGTTTTCATCAACGCCGGGTGCGCGATGGGACCTGCCTCGTGTGCCGCCTGTCTGGGCGGCCCCGGCGACACGTTTGGCCGGGCGAACGAGGCGATTCGGGTTATCTCGACAACCAACCGTAATTTTCCCGGGCGGATGGGCTCAAAAGATGCCCAGGTCTTCCTGGCCAGCCCGTTGACGGCCGCGGCCACCGCGGTAACAGGAACGATTGCAGATCCAAGGGAATTCCTGACCTGATTCGCCCGCGAGGACGCGGAGATCGAATCTGGCTTGGCACCTGCCGGGAAGGGACTCATGGATCGTCAAAGACCGCCTGCCCTTTGGGTTGGTCTCGTCGCCTTAGGGCTGATATCTCTTGCCCAACTCGGGGCCTCTTCTCACCGTCACGGTATCCTCCTGATCAGCGTTGGGTTGAATGTTGTTCTGCTGATCGGCTTGTACTCAGGTCACCGTTGGGCTTATGTGCTGACTCTCTTCTTTTGTGTTGCGGGAGCGGTAGCCGGCTTTGCCTCGAAGCCGTCGGCGGGATTGATCGTTCTGATAGGCAATGGGTTCGTTGCGGTGCCGGTGATTCTTTCAACCAAGTACTTCTGGGTCAAGGCTGAGCCGACCGGACTGCCCGACCCGCTGCGATGCCCGACATGCGGGTACAGTCTGCTCGGTCTAACGGAGCCGCGCTGCCCGGAGTGTGGACAGGAATTCAAGATGCCGGGTTGAGTGCGCGTCGGTTCGCACCGTTCAGCAGACGTCCTGGTGCCCGCAAGGTCACACAAAGCCGTGGCCATGCCACACACGCCGCTCCCTCACGGTCGCGGTTCTGAAAGAGGCGACCGGAGCCGCTCGACGTCGCAAAAGGGCGGGCAGCGACGTGAATCTCACTTTCCCGCCGTCACCATCGGGAAGTCATCGGTCCTGAACGGCGAGGCCGGAAGGTCGGCCTTGTTCCAGAGGTTCAGCACCGGACAGTTGGTCCAGCCGTAACGGACGGCTGCCGGGTCTGCGACCTCGGGGCTGGAGACAACGACCGTATCGCCGGCGATCTTGGCCTGAGCGTCGACGAACTTCTGATCGGCCCCCGCGATGGTGAAGCCCTTGAGCGGCCCGTTTTTGGCAACCAGTCCGCCGCCAAGATGATTGAAACTCAAAACGATCCTGCTGCCGTCCCGTTTCATCTCCTTGTAGATCGGGCCGGAGTATTCGATCTTCTCGCCATAGCCGAGCGCCCTGGCGGCCAGGGCCAGCCGAGCACCGACGGGCTGTTTGAGCTTGGGATGGATGTCCTTCTCTTCGCCGACATCGGTGATAACGACCATGGCGGTGTTCGGGACGTTCAGCATCGTCAGCAACTGCGCTTCCCGGAGTTCCGGCCACGTGCCTGGGGGCGGGCTGGCCGGCTCTCTCTGGTACGGAGCCAGTTGGACGAAGAGGAAGGGGAAATCGCCCAGCCCCCAATCCTTGCGCCAGTTGCGGATCATGGCCGCGAAAAGTGTGCGGTACTGAAACGCTCGGCCGGCGTTCGATTCGCCCTGGTACCAGATGGCCCCCTTGATGCCAAAGGGCAACAGTGGGTGGAGCATCGCGTTGTACAAGCCTGCCGGACGGTGTGGGCTTGTTCGAGGGTCGCCGGGGAAGTCGGCTTTGGGTGGCGAAGCAATGGGTCTCCCTGCGGCTTCGGCGGAATCGGCCGATTTCAACCAGTCACGGACGACTTTGCCGTAGGCGGCAATGTGGGCGTCGACGGCGGCGGGGTACTCCTTGAAACGGGCATCCCACGAATCGACGATCGATTTCAATCCCGGCTCGCTCTCCAGCACAGCCATGCTGGTCCAGGCCTCGGCCGGCGTGCCCCCCCATGAGGTATTGATCACACCGACCGGCACCTTGATCGCCTTGTGCAGATCGCGACCGAAGAAGTACGCCACAGCCGAGAAATCCCCGACGGTCTGGGGACTGCAGACGACCCAGTTGCCCTGCACGTCAGTCCGCGGTTTGCCGGCCACAACACGCGGCACCGTGAACAGCCGGATGCCGGGGTGATCAGCGTCGGCGATTTCCTTGTCCGAATTGGTCGACGCCCTGACCGGCCACTGCATGTTCGACTGACCCGAAGCCACCCAGACCTCGCCGACAGCTACGTTCTTGAAGGTGACCGTGTTCTCCCCGGTGATTGTCAGAGTCATGGGCTCGCCGGTCTTCATGGCGTCGAGCCTCACTGACCAGTTGCCTTTGTCATCGGTGATCGCCGAAGCCTCATGCCGGCCCAGCTTCACGGAGATCCTCTCGCCGACCTTGGCCGTGCCCCACACGTTGATGGGTACCCCTTGCTGCACGACCATGTTGTCGCTGAATAGAGCATGTGGGCGAACCTCGGCGAGGGTCACGGAGCCGAACAAGCCAATCGTCAGGAAGACCGACACAACTGCGAGTGCTTTTCGTGGCATAGATATCCCCTTCTCGGAACAAATGTCTACGGCAGGTCTCGCCGCCTCTGGCGGCTCCGACCATGCCCTACCTTCTTCACACACGTTCTCAGTGATTGCCTCAGACCGCATCATTTGGGATCCTTGTGGGCCACCCATTCAGTACCACGCTGCAAGAGACGGACGAAGTCCGGATTCCGGCAGTCATTCGCCGTGTGCCCGAGCATGATGCCGAACACACGCCCCTTGCCGTAGTCGAGCGTCCAGGCCAGGGGCTCGGTGCGTTTGCTCCAGTCGGAGTACGCTTCCATGAGCACATTGATGGGGGCGTCGCCGACGAGCTTGGCGTAGAGTTCGTCGTCGGCCTCAAAATCCTTGGTTCCCTGCGTGATGAAGTGGTCCTGATCGGTGATTCTGACCTTGAACGGCCCGCGCGGCCCATGCCCCGAGCCGTCGGTCCAGATGCGGCCGACAAGATTGCGATATTCCGGCCAATCGCCGAATGCCCGAACGGAGAAGTGGAAGCAGACCAGCCCCTTGCCGCCTTTGACGAACTTGAGCAGGTTCTCTTTCGCCTTGTCCGTGATGCTCGGCCTTTGCCAGTTGTAGTAGTTGATCAGGATCGCGTCGTACGCGTCGAGAGCCGACGATTCGAGGACCAGCGGCTCCTCGGAGACGACCACCTCGAACCTCTTGGTCTGCTCGAGGTGTTCGCGAAGGACAGGCGTGGTTTCTCGCCAGTTATGAGCGGGCACGTCGCGTCCGGTGATCACCAGGACACGCGTCAGCTTGGTCTCGGCGGGTTTCGTGCTGGGTTGTCCTGGCAGGAGCAGGCCGGCCGTGAGCCACAGAGCGCTGGTAAAAAGGTTCATGTGTGCTTCCTTAGATGATGCGGGTCTCGATACCGAAAACGCGCCGCCCGGCAGGGGTATCGCGTGGGTTCCCAGATACGATGTCCTGGGTTCGGCGAGGCACTACCCCACTGGCGAGCCGACATTGTCCGCGGCAAGGCCCCCGGCCGCAACCCAGGCGCTGGACCAGGCCCATTGGAGATTGAAGCCGCCCACCCGGCCGGTCACATCCAGGACCTCGCCGGCCAGGAACAGACCGGGACAGAGGCGAGACTCCATCGTCGCGAGGTTCACGTCCTTCAGCGGGACACCGCCGGCAGTGACCTCGGCATGGTCGTAGCCGTGGCTGTCCGCCACCGGGAGCGGCCAGGCCAGCAGAGCCCGAAGAAGCGAATGCCGATCATCACGCGCCAGATGCGCCAGCGGTGTCGAGCCGTCCAGATGCAGCTCGGAGAGGATCGCCCCCGCACACCTAGTCGGGAGCCGCGTGGCCAGCGCGTGCTGAAGACTCATTCTCGGGTGACTCGAATTAAGAGCGAGCAGCCGGTGATCCAAGGAGTGGAAGTCCTCGCCGGGCATGAAACTCGCGGTCAATACGGGCTGGAGACCATCCAGTCTGGCTCGAAGCCAGTCTCCGGAAGTGTCCAGGACGGCCGGCCCGCTGATCCCGAAATGAGTCCACAGCAGCGATCCGCGGGTTCGTTTCTGCTTGCCGCCCGCCGATACGGTGAGCTCGACTTCGTGACTTATGCCCGAGAGGTTCCGGTGGAATTGGCCGGCCAGGACCAAAGGGACCAGGGCCGGTGTGGTTGGGACGATGGTGTGACCGAGGGATTCTGCCAAGCCATAGCCGCTGCCGTCGCTGCCCGTCTTGGGGTAGGAGCAGCCGCCCGTCGCCAACAGAATCCGTGGCGATGAGAAGGTCGTCTGTGAGGCCACGACGTCAAACCCATTTGTTGTTCGTCTGACAGCTTTGACCTTCTGCTTGGTGAGGATCTTCACGCCGAGCGATTCGATCCGGTCGAGCAGGGCGTTTCGGACGGTGTGGGCGTTGCCGCTTCTGGGAAACAGCTTGCCCTCCTCGTCTTCGCTCAGCGACACGCCGAGACTCTTGAAGAAGTCAACCGTTTGCGGCACGGCAAAGGCGCGGAGCACCTTCTTGATGGCATGGGGGCTGGAGCCGGTGAAATCCTGCGCCGTCACATCACGGTTGGTAACGTTGCACCGACCGCCGCCAGTGAGCAGGATCTTCGCAGCGGGCTTTGACGTGCCCTCAAGAATGAGGATTCGCAGTTCGGGATGCCGTTCGGCAGCCACGACCGCCGCCGTCAGGCCGGCTGCGCCCGCCCCGATGATCAGAATGTCCGCTGCGTGATCCGGGGCGTCTTTGGACATGGGCAAATCGGCCGTCAAAGGTATCGCTGCATGCTTTGCTGCAAAGCCTGCGGTCTGGGTGTTCCGTCGTGCTGCGGGAACGTCAGCACTGGTCGGCTGCACGTGAAAATGACGCCGATCATGATTCGTTCCTGCCATTCGTAGGCCAGTCGCATGGCCGCCTGCCAGTCTGTCGGATCGTGGTCGGGTGGTACTTCCTGGCAGCGCTTCTTGTACCAGGCGAAGGTGTTGACCTTGTTGAAGGTGACACAGGGTTGCAGGACGTCCACCAACGCGAAGCCGGGATGGTTCATGGCCTGCACGATCATCTCGGTGAGGTGGTCCTGCATACCGCTGAAGCTTCGGGCCACGAAACCGGCCCGCAACGCGATGGCCGTGGCGATGGGGTTGAAGGCTTCGACCTTGACCCCGTCCGGCTGCGTTTTGGTGACGAAACCCGGATCTGAAGTGGGGCTGGCCTGTCCTTTGGTCAGCCCATAGACCTGGTTGGTATGCACCAGCACCGTCAGATCGACGTTGCGACGAATCGCTGCCAGGAAGTGGTTTCCGCCCTCCCCGTAGGTGCAACCGTCACCGCTCTCGACAATGACCCTGCGGCCGGGATTGCCCAGCTTGATGCCGGTGGCCGCCGCAAGGGCCCGGCCGTGAAGACCGTTGAAGACGTTGCAGTTCAGGTAGTGGGGCGTCTTGGCCGCCTGACCGATGCCCGATACAAAAATGACCTCGTGCGGGGCGACGTTCTCGCGCACCAGGGCCTGCTTGACCGATTTCAGAATCCCAAAATCGCCGCAACCCGGGCACCATGCGGTTTCGAACTCGCCATAATCCTCAATGCGAACCATTCAACTCACTCCGAGGCCTCAAGCTGGCGAAGAATGTACTCGGTCGTGATAGGCAGACCGTCGTAACGAAGAATGTGCCGGCCAATGTGAAACCCGGTCTCTCGGCGGATCAGCCGGGCGAACTGGGCTGTGGCATTGCTCTCGATGCAAACGACGTGGCCGGCCTTCTCCAGTTGCGGAACGAACAGATCGGCAACCAATGGCCATACCTGCGAGAAGCGCAACGTGCCGACGCGTTTTCCTTTGTCACGGAGAACGGCGGCAGCCTCTTCCATCGCGCCTTTCGTGGACCCCCAACCAACCAGCAGCAAGTCGGGTGATTCGTCGCCGGTGGCTTGGGGTGGCAACGCTTCGCCGCAGATGTCGCGCCCCTTTCGGAGGCGCTTGTCGACCATCCGGACGCGAACGCCCAGGTCCTCGGTGATGTGGCCCTCCTCATCATGCTCATCACTGTCCGTGATGACCAGATGCGGGG
>CAZTQK010000224.1:0-10304 GCA_964615635.1 uncultured Planctomycetales bacterium | reverse complement strand
GAACCAGATAGCTGAAGCCCAGATTGTTGTGGAGGTGAGGCTTGTCGGGGGCAAGCTTGACGGCATTGGCCAGCTCCGCATCGGCTTCGTTGAACTGCTGCATCTGACAGAGCACCAGGCCGAGCCGATTATGGGCCTCGACGTGCTGAGGATACAGTTGAATCGCCATCCGATATTGAGCGGCGGCGCGCGTCAGGCGGCCCTGTGTCTCGTGCATCTGACCGGCGGCCAGGTACGTCTCCGGCGTGATATCCGGCATACCGGTCTCGCTCTGTTTCGTGCCCTCCCACGAAGGTATCTGCGAGGAGTCCTTCGCCGCGTTCATCAGCTTCTGCTTGGCCGAATCGGATGGTCCACATCCGACCAGTAACACCGACATGAATGCCATCTGCCGGCCGATCAGTCTCAGTCTCTTGGTCTTGATCATGCGCAACGCTCCCGCTCAGCTTTCTCCCAAAACGCGGCGCGGGCTCGACACAAACCGGATCCCCGATGCCATGCCGTGCTTCGCCGACACATCCCCATCCGAAACCCTTACTGCGAGCCGCCCCCGCTGCCGCTCGTTGTGGAACCACTATCCTGCACTGTGATCTTCACGTCGCCCGGTCCCCGTGTGGCAGCGCGAATCGCCATGGATTCATCGCCGTCGATGCCGGATCCGTCGGCGAAGCCCCGCTCGACCTTGAAGCAGGAGGCGTCGACGCCGCAGCTCGTCAGGTACAACCGGATCTTCTCGACACGGTCTTTGCGAAGATCGATCTCCGCGTCGGTCCCGTCATAGAAGATGGTGCCCCCGTAGATCTTGAGGATCTCGGCCATCCGGGTGAGCCGTCGCATGCCGAGCGCGTTCAGTTCAGCTGTCCGGGGAACAAAGTGGACCGACGACACCGACGCGTCGTTGAGCAACGCGTTGTCGGTCATCGCCACGTAGTTCTCCGCGAGACGACTGCCCGTCGGCGCCGTACCTTGGGGCGGCGCGTTCATCTGATCGGCGGGCGGGCCGTCCACGCACGTGCAGCCCGCCAGCGCGAGCATGCCCAAGGCGATCGTGATAGAATACGTCCAGCTGGTTTTGTTCCATTCCATCATCGTTGACCTCATCGTCAGGTTTCCTTCCCACTCATATTCGGACCTCGGACCACGAACACAGAAACAACTCATGACGGTTCATCGACCAGAACCGCCCCTCAGATTGCTATTTGTCCTGGCTTCGTGAACGGCGGCGGAATGGAGACGCGCCGACAAGCTCGGCCGATTCAACGCCCAATAAAGACGCAGGCGGACTGCAGACGAACGGCTTTCAACGTGAGTCGCCTGCCCCCAGGGGTCCGCTAACGCCGTTGGCGAAACAGGGCACCGCGGGCTATGATGAGTCTTTCCTGGGGCTGGAACGGATCGGATTCCTCGCGTCAGCAAGCGGGGAAGCACGGGCGGATGCGGCGGACAACCTGCATGACCGCTGCCCCCATCGGAAGGGATCAGGCTAAAGGTGGAACCTAAAGCCTCGCACACACGATTCACAACCGTCCGGATCGTCGTTCTGCTGGCGATCGTGGCGACGGCCGACGTTGCCGGCGTGGAACTCCTCGACGACGTCAGGCTGCCCGCTCGTATCCAGCCTCGCGCTACCAGCGCGTCGGCCGACTACAAGAGCGGCGAGCGAGGCCCGGTTGTCCAGGTTTCCGAGGAAGCTGCGTCGCTCATGACCCGTGCGCGTGAGGGCGTGCAGCGCCAGGACTGGAAGTTGGCGATCGACTCCCTCCAGCGAATCGTCGAATTGCCCGGCGAACATGTTCTGCAGGTCAGCGATCACAAGTACGAATCAGCCCGCGTGCAGGCCCACCGGCAGATTGCCGCCCTGCCGATCGAAGGCTTGCAGGCTTACCGCACGCTCAACGACGCCGAAGCGGCCGTTCTGCTCGAACAAGGCCGCCGACAGCACGATCCCAAGCTGCTGACGACGGTCGTCCGGCGATACCTGCTGACTGCTTCGGGCGATGACGCGGCCGTCACCCTGGCAGAGTGGCTGATGGACGAGGGTCGGTTCTCAGAGGCGGCCGCGCTGCTGCGAACCGTTCGTCTGGTGTACCCGGACTCCGACCTGCCCGCCTGGCTCGTGCCCATGCGTCTGACGATGTGCTTCGCCGTGATGGGGCAACAGCAGCGAGCCGAGGAGACGCTCTCGCAGTTGGCGGCGGCTGAGACTGCTTCTTCAATTCCGCAGGAAAAGCTGCAACAGCTCCGGCAGTTCATCAGCAAGAGAAACGACAGGCACGCTGCGCAGGAGGCGGCTTCCTGGCCGATGGCCTGCGGCAACGTCTCTCGGGACGGCATCCAGCACGTCGTCGAGCCAAGTCTCGCCGAACAGCACTGCATGACGGCGATCCTGCCGATCCCACAACTGGCTCAGCTCTCAGCGATCCTCGATGAGTTGGCCGTCAAGGCCGGTTTCATCCCCGGACGCCATATCGTGACCCACGAAGACCTCGTCATCGTCAAGGCGGCCCGTAACCTCGTTGCCCTGGACGCCAACACGCTCACGCCTGTGTGGACCACGGAACCGCCGATCGAGCCGGTCAGCCCTCCCTCGGAGGACCAACCTGTTCAGATTCTGCAGATGCAACAGCCTTACTCGGGCATGAGACCGGACTCGAGACAACCGCAAGCCATGCTTGCGCTGGCCTGTGCCGCCAACAGCGACGTGGTCATCGCGGACGACAAGGTGTTGACGCTGACCTATCCGGAAGGTGGTCTGCCAACTCCGAACCTGCAGACTGAGCGGGCCACGAGTGTCGTGTTCTTTCCCAGACAGGCCTTGTCCGGCACATGGCCCAACCATGTTCAGGCATACGCCCTCAAAGACGGTTCGTTCATGTGGCAGAGCGACACGGCGGGTCTGGCCGGCACCAGCACGGCATCCGCGGAAGACGCGGGGTGTCAATTCCTGGCCACCCCTGTTCCGGCGGAAAGCACTCTGCTCGCGCCCTGCAGAATGAACAACGACCTTTTCCTCGTGTCCCTGGACCCGGCCACAGGCAAACACGCCTGGCACGTCTTTCTCTCCGGCATGAGCGCGACAGGCTCATTCAGCGCGGTGGACTCGATGCGGATTGCCGTGTCCGACGCAGTAGCATTCGTACTCACCGGACAAGGTCTGATTTTCGCCGTCGAGATATCGAGCCGATCGGTGCTGTGGGCCATTCGCTACCCGACACGGGAGATTACTTCGCGTGAACCCTCTCGGGCTTGGGAGCCGCCTGTGGCAACTGCCGACGTGCTCTTGGCGGCCCCTGTCGATGCGAATCACCTGTTCTGCATCGACCGTTTCAGCGGGGACGTGCGATGGCGAGCCGAGCAGAATGACTCGGTTCAGGTTCTCGGCGTGGATCGAACGTATGCCTGGCTCGCGGGCAACCATCTCCAAATGATTGATCTGCATACCGGCCTGCCGGTCTGGGGCAAGACCGACATCAAAGCCAGCGGTCGCGGCGCGATGACCGGCGACCGCATCTACCTGCCTACGGCCGGCGGCTTGAAGGCCTTCCAAGCCAAGACCGGCGAACCGATCGCGCTGAACAGGACGGGCGATTCCATGGTCGGCAACCTGCTTGCCTGGGATGGCGCCCTGTACAGCGTGGGCATCAGCGAAGTACGCAAGTACCCCGACCTGGTGAGCGGATATCAGACGGCGGTCGCCCGACATCACGCCGACCCCACCAGCCCTTCCAAGGCCATCCGACTGGCACGGCTGGAACTTGTGCGGAATGAGCCTGCCGCCGCCCTTGCGGCGCTGGGCCGCCTGTCCGACGACCTCAGGACAAAAGACCCCTTGAAACACAAGCAGGCAGTACATCTGCGCGTGCAGGCGCTGTTGGCCGTCGCTGCCGACGAGCGGAACTCGCCGGCCCAAGCCGAGGAATCACTCACTCAAGCTCGCGACATCGCTGAATCGGCGGAGGATCGCATTCAGACCGGTTTGGCAATGGGAGACTATTTGAGGCTGCGACAGAAGTCCCTGGATGCCTGCTTGCAATACCTCTCGTTGGCCCTTTCGCCGGCCGGCGACGAGATGGTCTCCCTGGAGCAGGGTCTTCAGCAACAGGCCCGTCTGCTTGCCAATCATCGACTGGCCAACACGATCTCCCACCTGTCAGCCGAGGATCGCAAAACGTTGGCGGACCGCGCGGGGCAGGGTCTTGCTGAAGCTCTCAGCAATCGAGACTCGGGCAGCCTGCGGCGAATGATGGAATGCCCCGCCGCCGAGGAGGTGTCGCACAGAGCACGACTACATTGCGCCATCTGGGCTATTGAGAACCTGCAATTCGAGCAGGCCCAGAGCCTGCTGCAGCAGGTCCTGAACCATCGCGCCGCACCGGCCCTGGCGGCGGAAGCGGCAGCGAGGCTGGCGGCAATCTGCCTCTTGCCGGCGGAACTACATCAACCAGTGACCGGTTCTGCGCTCCTGGATCGGCTCGAAACCGAATGGGGCGACCTCGAGATCCCTGCGGATGTGTTGGCCAACCCGCTGGAAACGCCACCTCAGGGTCCGGCGTCGGCATCCCCGAAGGTCACCGGTCGCACGGCCGCGAACACCCTGCGTTGGAGGCTGGATGCTCCGGCGCTTGCCGGGTTTCAGGCGGTCGCCGGCCCCTGTGCGCTGGGGGCTTTGCGAGGCCGAGCCCAATCGCTGTCGCAGAGCAGCCGTCCATTGATTACCCGAAATGAACCCAATGAGGCGGCAAGGACGACTCTGGTTTCCGTGAAGGAAAACAAGATTCTTGAGGCCCAGCGATTGGGCATAGGCGAGCCTCTCTGGCAGACTGAACTGCTATTGTCGGGGCAACCGGCCGTGGAGATCGGTGCAGGCGCATTGACAACCTCATTCCAGATCCTGACAGGTGACACCACGCCTAATCGCTGGACAGGCCCCATGGCTGTCGGTGTCCTCGATGGCCAGACGCTGATTGTCAACAGCGCATTTGGCGTTCATGCGGTCGGGTTGCTTACTGGCCGTCGGCTGTGGTCACGGCCCTTCGTGCCCCCCTGCCCGCCGGGATCCGACCCCGTCGCTTCCGACCTATGGCTCTGGGTTCATGACGGCCACCTGATCAGCCTTGACGCCTCCGGCCGGCTGGAAGTCGCCCGATCCTTCGATGGTGCCGGCATCCTCTGGAGCCGCAGCATGCCGAAGCGACAGTGGCACATCGTCCGGGCACGCGGCCCGTATGTCATCGCGGCCGACAGCGGACTGCAACAGGTTGACGTTTTCCGGCTGGCGGACGGACAACAGATCGGCCAGTGCCGGTTCAGCCAGCCGGAGGCGGCTGCCGACAGGATCAACCTGCTGCTGTTCGATGACGTGATTTGCGGTCCGGTTTCCAAGACCGAGGTTGCGACGTTTGAACTGGCAACACCGGCGACTGAACGGCGGCGAGCAACTGTGAACGGGAGGCTCTCGCAGATATTCAAGCCTGCTCCCGATCTGACTGCCATTGCCGACTATACCGGTCAGGTCGAGATCCGGGAATCGTCCACGGGCAAGAGCCGGGGCCGGTTCACGGCCTCTGACTGCGCGGAGGGGGCTGTCGATGGCGCTCTGATCGACGGCGTACTCTATCTCATTGGCTACTTCGAGCGGCCCACTCGAGCGCCCCGACGGCTGAACGGCCGGTACGCCCTTGCGGCCGTTCGCGCCGAGGACGGCACAATTCTCTGGCAGCGGAACGACATCGGTCCGGGGACGTTCCTGACGGCCGATGTGCTGCGGATGTCATCCAACGCGATCCCGCTGGCTACACTGGTGCCGGGCTCCGTGCCCAGCGGCATCAGCCTGTCGAGTGCGATCAGCTCGCAGCCGGAAACCGGCCATCCGACAGGCAGGGTTGAGATGAGTCTCCTGGACAAGGCGACCGGAAACGAGATTGGCCAACCTGTCAGCCGACTGCTGCCGACGGGTGTGCGCGGCACCCCGATTCTGGACGTGTCTATCTGGGCCGGGGAGATTATTGTACGCATGACCGCGAGCGAGCTGCGTTTCGGCGTTGAGACACCTGCCAGCCGTCAGGCGATGGAGGTGCGAGTCAGATGAGCGGCCGGCTGATCGTATTGACGCTGGTGTCGACGTTCGGCGCGGCCGGCGTGCTCACGGCACGTGCCGATCTGCCGCCCAGTCTTCCGCCGCTGGTCACGCCGGAAACGCAAGACGCGATCGACCTCGGGCTGGAATACCTCGCCCGAATGCAGAGTCGTGACGGCGCCTGGCGGCACAGCGGATCGTGGGGCGGACGTTATCCCACCGCCATGACGGCTCTCTCAGGTCTGACGATGCTGGCCAACGGCAACACGGCCACACAGGGCAAGTATGCCCAGAACGTCAGTCGGGCGGCGAATTTCCTGCTTGCCTCGGCTCAGCCAAGCGGTCTGATCGCCCGAGAAGAGGAATCCGGCAGCTCGATGCACGGCCACGGCTTCGCCATGCTCTTCCTCGGCCAGCTTTGCGGCATGGAAGAAGACAACGAGAAACAGGAACGCATCGCCGCCGTTCTTCGCCGAGCCGTCGAACTGACCGCCCGAAGCCAGAGCAGGCGAGGCGGCTGGATCTACCGCCCGGATTCCTCCGACGACGAGGGCTCGGTAACGGTCACGCAGCTCCAGGGACTGCGGGCCAGCCGCAACGTCGGTATCACCGTGCCCAAACAGGTGATCGAGCAAGCCATGAAGTACCTCGACATGTCGACGCTTCCGGACGGCGGCATCTCCTACCGCGCCGATCGTCAGGGAGGAAGCCGTCCGCCGATCACCGCTGCGGCCGTGGCATGCTGGTACAACGCGGGCCTCTACGACTACCCGTCGGCGGTTAAGGCCCTCGACTATTGCAAACAACGCGTCGGCAACGGTGAGGCACGGATCGCGAGCTTCTCGGGACACCATTACTACGCCCACTTGTACATGGCCCAGATCATGTGGCTCAGCAATAAGGAGAACTGGGAGTGGTACTTCCCGACCATGAGAGATTGGCTGATCGCACAGCAGGCTCCTGACGGATCGTGGGAAGGTGACGGTGTGGGCAAGGTTTACGGGACAGCCGTCGCGACTTTCATCCTGCAGATTCCTTACGGCTACCTGCCGATTCTACAGCGATGAACCAATAACACAGAACGGAAGCATTGGTCATGAATGAATCACAAACGTTACCCGGCGAGGATGACCTGGCCGCAGCCACTCGTCTGCGGGAGGCCCACGACCGCATCCGCGAAGGCCTGTCAAGAGTCATCGTCGGGCAGGACCAGGTTGTCGAACAACTGCTCATCGCCTTGTTTGCCGGCGGTCACTGTATTATCGAAGGCGTGCCGGGCTTGGCCAAGACGCTGATGATCTCGACGCTGGCGCGGTCGCTCAGTCTATCGTTCTCACGAATCCAGTTCACGCCCGATCTGATGCCGTCCGACATCACCGGTACGGAGGTGATTCAGGAGGATCGGGCCACCGGCACGCGGTCGTTCAAGTTTCTGCGCGGGCCGGTGTTCGCCAACGTCGTGCTGGCCGACGAGATCAACCGGACACCGCCAAAAACGCAGGCGGCGCTGCTGGAGGCGATGCAGGAGCGTCAGGTCACAGCGGGCGGCACGCGGCACCCGCTCGAACCTCCATTCTTCGTGCTGGCCACTCAGAACCCGATCGAGCAGGAAGGAACATATCCGCTTCCCGAGGCCCAGCAGGACCGCTTCATGTTCAAGGTCTTCGTCGGCTATCCCAGCTATGAAGAGGAACTGCGGATCGCTGAACTGACCATGAGCGATATCAGCGATGCGATCCAGTCAATCAAGCCCGTGCTGGAGGCCGGCGAGGTGCTGGAGCTTCAACGGATCGTGCAGCGGGTCCCGGCCGCCAAGCGCGTGATTGCCCACGCGTTGGACCTGGCACGGGCCACTCGACCGAACGAGCCCTCGGCGCCGGAGGTGGTTCGACGAATGGTCCGCTGGGGCGCGGGGCCACGCGCGGTTCAGTTCATGACCGCGGCCTCGCGAGCCAGGGCCATTCTCCACGGCCGCTATCACGTATCGGCCGAGGACGTCCGGGCCGTCGCTCACCCGATCCTGCGGCACCGGATCGTGACCAGCTACGCCGCCGAGGCCGAAGGCTACACCACCGACCGCATCATCGACGAGTTGTTGAACCGGATCGACCCCAACCAGTCCGCGATTACGCAAGATGCCAGACTACGCAAAGTACTTGAATCCTGAGGTCCTGGCGAAGATCTCCCGGCTCGAACTGCGGGCCCGGATGGTCGTCGAGGGCTTCATTTCCGGCATGCACCGCAGCCCGTACCACGGGTACAGCGTGGAGTTCGCCGCTCATCGCGAGTACGTCCCCGGCGATGACATTCGACATATCGACTGGCGGCTTTTTGCCCGCGGCGACCGGCTGTACATCAAGCAGTATGAAGAGGAGACGAATCTTCGGGCGCACATTCTGCTCGACTGTTCGAAATCGATGGCGTATCCGGAGCATGCGACCCCCCCTAGCCCCCCCTTGTTAAGGGGGGGAACGAATGAGCCCTTGCCAAGGGGGGGCTGGGGGGGGTTGCGCATGTCGAAGTTCGACTACGCGTGCACCGTTGCGGCCTCGCTGGTTTACCTCCTGCTGAATCAGCAGGACTCGTGCGGGCTGGTGCTCTTTGACCACGCCATCCGCGACCAGGTGCCGCCGGCATCCAACCCCGCGCAGGTATCATCGATCATCGAACTCATCGAGCGGCAGCGGCCGGACCACACGACCGACATGAAGATGCTTCCGGCTCAGCTCGCCGACCAGCTTCACCAGCGGGGGCTGATCATACTGGTCAGCGATCTGTTGGCCGATGCGGACGAGATCGTCGGCGGACTGCAACAGCTTCGTCACGGCCGTCAGGATCTGATCGTGCTTCAGGTGCTGGACCACGATGAACTGACGTTTCCGTTTGAGCACAACACGCTGTTTGAGGGATTAGAAGACCCCGAAGTTCAACTGCTGACCGACCCGCAGTCTCTGCGTGCGGCGTATCTGCGCGTCGTCGGAGATTTCGTGAGTCGCATTCGTGCATCCTGCGTCAACAACCGCATCGACTACCGGCTGCTGTCCACTCGGGATCCGCTCGACGCGGCGCTGACCACGTTTCTGGCGGCGAGGATGCATCAGACGAGGAGGTAGGGTTCAGTGGAGCCGACGCCCTCGTCGGTACGTGTTTAGCGTGCTGGGGTCTGGCTCTTTTTGCCCAAATGCGGTTCGCGGTGCAATTTGGAGAGGTTGGCTCAGTCCGGCGGGACTCGTCGGCGACAAGAAGACGGCAAAAAGTGCCTGACCCGCTGTCTTGCACGCTAAACACGTACCCTCGTCGGCTCTTGAGGGTTCAGAGATGAAGGATGAAGGCGGAAGGAGAAAGGATGAAAGCAACAAGATGGGCGATGACTGTGGTTCTACTCGGCTTTCATCCCTCATCCTTCATCCTTTGAACATAGGACAACCACAGGGCAGCAAGCAGGCGTTGGGAATCGAAGATCGATGATTGCGGGCAATCAAGTTCTGGCGGCGATGATCACCCCGGCGATGTTTTACACCGGGTTGGCGTGTGCTGCCATCCCGATTCTGATTCATCTCATCAGCCGGCGTCGCTTTCGCCGCGTTCGATGGGCGGCGACACAGTTCCTGCTCGAAGCCAACCGCCAAAACCGCCGCCGAATCCGCATCGAGGAACTGATTCTGCTGGCCCTTCGCTGCCTGGCCATGTTGCTGATCGGCATGGTGCTGGCCCGAATCTTCGTGCGGCCACAGGCCTTTGCCGGCTTGCTGGGATCGCGGGCGGGCACCGACTACATCGTCCTGCTTGATGATTCGTTCAGCATGGGCTTAGCGGAGACCGGTTCTCGGGCAGGTGACCAGGACACCAGCGTCTTTGACCAGGCCCTGACAGCAGTGGAACGTCTGGTTGGATGGCTGCGCGAAGAGTGCCCGAGTGATGCGCTGACCATCGCAGCAACCTCCCAACCCGACCAGGCTATCGTCGCCGAGACGAACCTCGGCCGCCTCGATCCGGTCGCGTTCTCACAGGCTTGGCGAGACCGCAAGCCATCCAGCCGCCGCGCGGATCTTCCGCAGGCACTTGCGGCCGTTCGGCAACTGCTCGATGCCCGCCGTTCGGCCGGGGCGATTGTCTACCTGGTCAGCGACTTTCAGAGAATCGACTGGCTCGCAGGCGAGCTTGCCCAAGCGATTGCCACTGGCGGACAAGCTGCCAGTGGCACCCAGCAGCAGTCAGACGCTGGCGG
>CAZTQK010000223.1:0-10323 GCA_964615635.1 uncultured Planctomycetales bacterium | reverse complement strand
CTCAAAAAACGACACCCAGGGTCCGATGACCGCGAAGTCGGTCGCCGCCCGGCGGGCAAGACCGGTCATTTGCTCGTAATCAAAGAAGTCCGGGTCGGGCCAGAAAGGGTAGCTGTCCAGCGAGTCCGGTGTTTCATACTTTGCGAGGGGGGCCGCGGCGAATTCGTGGTACAGCGCCTCGCCCGCCTGTACCGCCAGTAGCGGAGTACCCCACATGGAGCGGGTGGCATCGCCGAAGTGCAGGCTGCCTGTCGAGCCTTCCTGGTTTGGCGCATTGTAGATGGGGAATACCCAGACGATCTTGTCAATGCCCATCTGCCGGTAAAGATCCAAGTCGTCTTCTGCTTGATAGCGATCCAGGAGCAGCCGGAGAATCTCGTCCGTATGCCAGATGTCGACGGGCAACCGATCGACAGGCTGACGGTTGAGGACGGCCAGAACGCGTTGCCTCGGGGTCATGCGGCCATCATCCTTCAGGAAAGGCGATTGAGTCGGCTGAGGCTCTCTGTATGGTCGGCCAGGACGGTTGTCAAGCACCTGCCGGGAGCTCGTTCCCGGTCTCTGGTTACGCACGAGCCCTCCCCTGATGCCGCCGAAGTCTTATCTCCTCAAGGGAAGGATGTGTTCAAGGGGCGTGGGTCATACCGCCGATGAATCCCAGGTGGTGTGGCCGTATAATGGCCTTGTCGTCCCGCAGTCGGCGGTGTGCATCAGACGCAGCCAGGACTGCGGTTCGAGTGGAGTCCAGACATGAGCGTTGTGATGCGTTTTCGATTCCGGCTTCGCTGGTTGAGCTATGGTGTCATTGGGATGTTGTTAGCCGGTTCGCTGGCCTGTGACGGCAATCTTCAGTTTCTGGCGATGCTCTTCAATACATCGAGCCTTGGAGGTACCACGCCAGGCAGCCGAGCTGATCTGAAGGTGAAGTTCGTCAACCAGACAGCTTATCGGCCCGTGTTCACGTTTGGAACCTACGACCCTCTGAACGACAGGCCCGCCAACGATCTCTACTTCCCCTTGAAGTTCAGGCAATTCGTGATCGACACAAGCGAGGGCGGGATCCTCCTTGAGGCCTACAGTGAGAGCGATGTGATCACGTTCACTCGATCAAGCCTTGGCGATCCCGGTGGGTGCGGACGGGCCATCAGTCTCGGCGGTGAGGATTTCATCCAGCGTATCGAGGGCGACGAATCGCTGTTGGAGGATGCGCGACCGGAAGCCCTCCGGCCGTTGTGCGTGGACGATCAGCCGGCAGCCGGCATCGCGTTCTTCAGTGAAGCGAGCTCAGGCCCCGCCGAGGATCCTTGTGAGACCCAGTCTGAAATCCTGGCCAGCGCGGCCCCAATGACCGTCCTTCAGGGCGATCCCTTGAGGAACGTGACGGGCGACGTCCGTTATCCCTGTGACGGCGAGAGCATCGTGGTCATCACGTTCGTCGAGGAGTCTTCCGGCGTGATCCGGATCGACGTGAGCATCGAAGAGGCCGCGGAGGAATAGAGAAAACTCGATCGCCTGAAGGCGTTGTATTGCCTGGTCTCACAGAACGTTCGCTGCAGGGGGCTGGGCAGTGATCGGCATACCGATGATTCTCGCCTCAAATACCAATCTGCCATCGACAAATCCTTGAGCATCGCACACGGTTCGGCGAGGACGCACCTCAATGATCTTCTCGATGATGTACATGGTTGCCGGCGGGGTGACGGCCATTCTGAACTTGACATCCTCAAGGCCGCCGAAGGCCAGGAACTTGGTTGTTGGTTGAACCTCTTGCGAGAGGTACGAGGCCATTTGAGCGGCGGTCTCCAGCATCAGAACTCCGGGCATGATCGGTTGTCCGGGAATGTGGCCCCGCACCCAGAACTCATCGTTTCTGACGTGGCGAAGTCCGACGGCCAGCCCCGCCTCGAGGTCGATTCGCAGAATGGCGTCGAGTTGCATGAATTCGAAGCGATGCGGGAGTCGCTCGTAAACCGCCTTCCGGTCGGCAAGAATCTCGTTTGGGTCGATCTTACTGAGGTCCGTGAAAGGCGTAGCGGCCATAGCCATCCTCATGAGGCCGGGAGCGAAAAGCGACAACTGCGAACCCCCGTCCCGGCAGGTGAGAGGGGTGATCCGCCGCAACGCCCGTGACACGCTGCACGGAGACCCGCATGAATTCGCCGGGTCCTGTCGCAACGTGTACGCGAGGGCTTGATTCCAAGCCAAGTGTTCGGCAGGAGGCCGATCAGGGAGCTTGTCCGGGATCGCAAGAAGGAAGCAGGCCGGATAGTCCGAGCCCGAAGCTCGAGGACCCTACTCGCCTGCCGACCGCGTCTCAAGGACCTTCTTGCGAAGCTCCTGGGCCGCCGACTTGACATCTTGCATGATCTTTCGGACCCGTGTTCCGGCGGCCTTGTTGCCCCCTTGGGCCTTGGCAACGTCATCAGCGGCTGATTCAACCAAGCGTCTGAGCTTCTCGTAATCTTCCAGCACGGCTTTTCTCCGGTAACATCCTGTCCGCCCGTCCCGGTTTACCCCGATCAACATCACCGGCCAGAGGGGGACGGTGATCCGAGCCTCCGGCCGCAGATTCGGGAGTCTAGCAGACGGGCATCCCCATGCAAGGTCAGAAACAGGCTGGCATGCAAAAAAAATGGGTTCTCGGCGATTCACGGCCGATTTCTGCCCTGCCCGGGGCTTGAACTGACAGGTTTCTAACGCCTGAGGCGGCAATCCGTCACGCAAGCCGCCCGCAAACCTGACGAGTCTGTTCGACGTCCTCAGCAATTTGCTCGCAGAGGGCGGCCACGCTGTCATAGCGGACCTGAGGTCGAAGCCATTCCAGGAACTCGATGCGTAGAGTCTGACCGTATGTCTCCCCTTCAAAGTCAAGCAGATGGGCTTCGATAACGAGTCGGTGTTCGTCGAAGGTCGGCGTCCTGCCGATGCTGATGGCCGCCGGGTAGCGACGGCCGGACAGTTCACCAAACCCCGCATAGACGCCGTCCCCCGGAACCAGTTGATTGCCGGGATCGATGTTGGCCGTCGGAAAGCCCATGCCGGCTCCCCGGCCTATACCGTGGATGACTGAGCCCAGCAGGGCGTAGGGGCGCCCGAGACAGATCGCGGCTTGATCGACCGGCCCAGCGGCCAGAAGCTGGCGGACAAGCGAGCTCGATATCACGGCGTCCGGATGGCCGCCCAACGCTATTCGAACAGGCTCCACGACCTGGACCTCGAAGCCGTGTCGTGCGCCGGCGCGTTGAAGCGTCTCGACGTTTCCTTCGCGGTGACGGCCAAAGCCGAAGGATGGGCCTTCCACGACGGTCAGCGGATGAAAACGTTCGACGATCACATTCTCGATGAAATCGGCGGCGCTGACCTGCAGCAGGCCTGCGCTGCTGTCAGCGACGACCGTCACGTCCGCGCCGGCCCGATCGAGCTGCGCGAGTTTCTCGGACAACGGGGTTAGAACGGCGGGCATTCTCTCCGGCGTGAGGACCGCCAGCGGGTGGGGATCGAACGTTATGGCAACCAGCTCAGTCCCGGAGGCCCGGGCTCTTTGACGACCAGCCTGCAGGATGGCCTGATGGCCGCGATGCACCCCGTCGAAGTTGCCGATGCTCAGGACGACGCCGCTCATTGGCTTGAACTCAAGACCGCGTATGACCCGCATCGACGGCTAGTCTCCAATCATCGCTTCAAGACCGATCACGTTGACCCCTCCCCTGGTTTACCCCCCGGTTGCATAAGAATCCCTGCAGGTGCGCAGAAACGCGTGCTTCGGCCGGGCGTTTTGCGCCGAATCACGGCTGTTTACCGAGCTCACCGGTGGTGAGGTTCATGGGCGACGGCAAGACACGGCCCATTCTCAATTCTCCACTCACCATTCTTCATTTGCCGGCGTTGCCGTACGTAACGCTGGGGTCTACTCTGTCAACCGCCCAGCAGGCCGCCCTTCTGCCATTGCTTGACCAGCACCTTGAGTTCCTGCGCGGCTTCGCCAAGCCGGCGCACGGTCAACAACAGCTCCTCGTACAACTTCGGATCGCGCAGCAGCATCGGCACCGCACCCTGACCCTCGTTGAGATTCTGCCCGGAGGCCACCAGTTGATCCAGAAGTCGGGAGAGTTGGTCGATGTTGCCGGCGAGCCTTCTGCCCAGAACGTCAATGTGCTCGCGCGTAACGGTGACGGTCGAGTTGACGTTTGTCAGAACGTCGCTGGCTTGCGTCGCCGCGACCTGCAGCCTTCCGGAAAAGTCTCTGAACCCCGTCATCGCGAGCTTGGCGTCCTCGCTGGCCTGACGCAGGTTGGCCAGCACCGTCCGCGCGTTGGACTGGCTTTCAGGGTCGCCGAAGACCATATCGAGGTGCTTGAGCACGTTGTGCAACCTTTCCACCGTCGTGTAGAGGTTCGCCGTGACGTCCGGCGGCTTGTTGGGGTCATCAATCACCCGGACCGGTCGGTACTGTAGCAGCTCTGTCACAGCGGTCGCCGCCGGCGTCAGGGCCTCGGCCAGTGTCCCGATCTGAGCCGTTGTCTTCTCCAGGGTGTTGATGAACTGCGGGCTGAGGATCTTCTCGAGCGGGTTGACCTGCTCGCCCATGATCTCGCCGCTTCCGTCTTTGGGCAGTGACGCGAATCTCTGCGGCGGAATGACGACCGGGATTCGACCGGTAGGCGGGAGGATGTTGATCACCGGCTGGCCCATTAACGGGGACTCGACGAATGCCTTCCATCCAACCGGGATCTCGTACTTGCCGCGAACGTCGATTCGGGCAACGACGCCTTCCGTGGGGTTGGTAGGGTCTTTTAGCTCGACGCTCAGCACGCTGCCGATCTGGACACCGGCGAGGAACACCTGTGTGCCCTCGCGAACGCCGGACATGGTGTCGAATCGAGCCGTGATCGTGTAACCCTTGGTGAGAAACTGGAGCCGTGACTCGCCGAACAAGACCAGCACGATGCCGAAGGCGATCAGACCTCCGAGCACGAACAGGCCGACAAGCGCATTGCGTCGATGATCAGTCATTTCGAAGCCTCCCCGGAAGGCACAGGTTCAATGACGAGGTCTGCGTCGCCGGTGACAAACTGGCGAACGCGCTGGTCCGTCGAGTTCCGGAAGTCGTCGGCCGTGCCGTCGGCAATGAACCCGCCCTGTGACAGCATCAGGATCCGATCGGCCACCTTGAATGCACTGGTCATGTCGTGTGTGACAACGACGCTGGTGACGCCGAGTTCCTGCTGCAGCTTGATGATCAGATCGTTGATCGTGTCGGCCCGGATCGGGTCGAGCCCTGTGGTCGGTTCGTCGTAAAGGATGATCTCGGGGTCCAGTGCAATCGCACGGGCCAGTGCGACGCGCTTGCGTTGACCGCCGGACAGCTCGGCCGGCCGCTTGGGCTGGATGCCGTCCAATCCGACCAGGCCCAGCTTTCCAGCCACAATGGCATCAATCTCCCCGGCCGACATGTGCGTGTGTTCCAGCAGCGGAAAGGCCACGTTTTCGCCGGCACTCATCGAATCGAAGAGGGCTCCCATCTGGAACAAGAAACCGAATCGCTTTCTGACGGGTCCAAGCTCCCACTCCTTCAGCTTGTCGATCCGCTGCCCGGCGACGTGGACTTCACCTTTATCCGGGTGAATCAGACCCAGCATGTGTTTCAGCAAAACGCTTTTGCCCGTTCCCGACTCGCCGATGACCACAGTGGTCTTTCCGCGTTCCAGGGCAAGGTCCACACCGTTCAGAACGGTCAAGCGCCCGAAGCGCTTGTGGACGTTGCGGAACTCGACAATCGGCTCACCTCGGGGTTTCATGGTGCTTTCCCTGGCGGCCTTGCCTCCATCAGAATACCGACTTGAATCCCCAGAGCGACTCGTACAGGCCCTTCAGGCCAAAGGCCAGGAAGAAGTCGAGGATCAGAATCACGACGAAGCCCAGCACGAACGACTCGGTGCAGGCCTTGCCGACGCCCTCGGCGCCGGGCTTGCAGTTGAATCCCTTGTAGCAGGAGATCAGGCCGATGCAGGCCCCGAAGAAGACGCTCTTGAGCAGCCCCGACGCGACGTCCCACTTCTCAAGGGCGGCGGCCGTGTAGTCCCAATAGACGTCGTTCGGGATGTCAAAGAGCGGGACGCAGATAAACCACCCGCCGCCCACGCCCATCAGATCGCAATAGAGGGTCAGCACCGGTGTCAGCAGCACACACGCGGCAAACCGCGGAGAAACCAGGACGCGGATGGGATCGGTTCCCATCGATCGAAGGGCATCCAATTGCTCGGTGACGTTCATCGTGCCCAGTTCCGCGGCCAGGGCGCCTCCGACGCGACCAGCAAGCATGACACCCGCCAGCACCGGGCCCAATTCGCGAACGACCGACAGGCTGACGATGACACCCATTCGCTCGGCCAAGCCCACGGACATGAACTGCTCGATGGCCTGCACCGCCAGCACCATGCCCACGAACACGCCGGTGATCAGGATAACGGGGACGCTCAGTGTTCCGATTGCGTAACACTGAGGCAGAAATCGTTGAATGTCGCGGCGGCGCAGCAGCGTGAGAGGCGAGTACCGTATGGTTTGGCCGGCAAACAGCCAGAAATCGCCGAAATCTGCCAAGCCGCAGGTAACGGCTCGGCCGAATGAGGCCAGCCAGGCGGTTTCGGGCGGGCATCTGGGTGTGGCTGAACTGTCCTGCGCGGACATCGTCGTGACCTCGGGCACAGCGGGACTCGGAGTCTGCGAAGATATGTCTATAGGCGCATCGCACAGATGTCAACTCGTTGCGAGAACCTCAGTTACGTCGGGCAGCACGCGGAATGAGCGTATCCTTGACAGAATGTCGACGGCAAGAACAATAGCAGGTCGCCGCTTATTGGAAAACGTGAGTTCGGCAACCCCGTTGGCAGAAGAGCAGGACCGCCCGGGGGGCTCTTATGCCGCTTGTTGATCGCGCCGCACCGGGAAGCAACGAGCATATCAAGCATGGCTGCGCCGACGAACCAACGACACGAGCCAGGTTTCAAGGAGAAGGCCGTTGGCCTGCTCATCCTCATCCTCCTGATTGGGATTGTGTTTACCTTCCTGCTGACAGGCGGGCTCATGGCCGGAGTTGTCCAGCGCGTGTCCCTCCTGGAGCGGTTGAAAGGCCTGATCGGGCCGAGTGAGGATCGGCTCTTCGACGCCAGCCAGGCTGGCATGACGCCGGTTTCTCCACCGGTGGAGATTCAGATCGCCCGCAGGCTGCTGCCGGCTCCCCGGCAGTGGGATGATGGCGACGGCTGTTACGCAGCATATGCGGTCGGTCCCGGTGAGAGAATTAGTGTGATCCGAGAGTCACCAGGGTTGCCGGGTGACCCCAAAACGATTGAGCGAGCTTCGGAGGAACCGAATCCGCTGGCTAAAGCAGCGGCCGAACTCGGGACCGCTTGGCTTTACGCTTATACTCACTCTGCGAAGGGCTCCAGGCTGATGCTGCAAACCGTGGATGTCGGCCGGGCCTCGAACGCCGAGAAGCTCGCTGCTGCCAGGAAGCCCGCGGGTGCAGAGCCGTTGACCCTCGGTAGGGGAGGTTGGCATCACTAATCGTCCGCAACCTATGGCTTCTGGTCCGGTCGCTACTATACCGAGGTGTCGCTGACGGGAGCCACAGCGTCCGGCCCGGCCGCGCCGGCCACTGTGCGCGAGATAGCCGCCGAATTGGCTGCCGGCCAGCTGGCCTATGGGAGCGAGACCGAGGCTGTTGAGCCGTCGGTCAAGGAAACGGGCACCAAGCCTCCTGCCGCCGTCGTCCGTGTCGCCGATTTCGCACCGCTTCCCGGCGGCCAAGCGATGCCTCCCTCGAAGATCGACCGGTTTACGGACAACCTGTACGAGAAGATCGACGGCAAGGAAGGCATGTTCCGAGCCTTCCATTTTGTCGAGCTTCGTTTCGGGCAGTACACGCACGCCCAAACGCAGGAGTCCTTCGACGTTTACATCTACGACATGGGCGAGCCGGTCAACGCGTTCGGCATCTACATGGGCGAGCGAAGCCCGATGGCCCAGGCATGGTCGCTGGGTCGTGACGCGTACGTATCCGGCACGAGTGCCTATTTCTGCAAGGACAAGTACTACGTCAACGTGCTCGGCCCGCCGGAAGGCGGTGGCGACAAGCTGGAGGTTTCCAAGGCGATTGCCACGGCCGTCGCCGCGACGATTCCGGGTACCGACAAGCCGTTCTGGGTCGAGCAATACCTGCCGGCCGAGGGCCGCGTCCCGAACAGTCTGAAATACGAAGCCACCAGCGGCCTGGGGTACGATTTCGTCAAGCAGATGTTCCGAATCGAATACGAAGTCGAAGGCAAGACGTTTCAGCTTTTTGTTGTCAGAGCCGAAGACGCAACGGCCGCCGGAACCCTTTTCGACAAGTTTGCTGAGGCAACGGCCAAGTACGACAAGGTGGTGTCTAAGGAGGCTGATGGGCAAGGGCAGAGGTTGGTCGGGGAGTCGCTGGGCGTCTTCAGCGTCGCCTTCACGAAAAGCGTGTTCTTCGGCGGAGTGACGGAGTGTGAAGATCAGGCTCTTGCGGTCAGGCAGGCTGAGGCTTTTCGAGCCGGCCTTCCGGCCGAAGCGGAAGGTGGGACCGAGCCGCCACCGAAATCGGTCAGTTCTCCGACCGACGAGGAGCAGGGTTGAGGGTTCGCGATGAGTAAGACAACTCGGCACCAACAGCCGGAGAAGGCAACGGCGCCGCATGTATGGACGCGCCGTGACCTGATCGTTCGCGGCGGTCAGACGGCTGTCGTCGCCGGCCTCGCGACAGGTGCCGCGATTTGTCTCCACGATCCGAAGGGCGATGCCGGCCTCCAGGCTCCTGAGCCGATCAGGCTCAAGGACTACTTCGCGAAGGCAAGGCCCGACTACCCCGTCTCGGCTCCTCGATTGTCGGTTGCCTATGGGAAGCCGGAAGCGATCGGCGATTTTGAGCATGTTCGCGAATTGACCGAGGCCGCCGTCGCCGGGCTGGATCGCGAACTGGGCATAACGAGGTTCGTCAGCCGCGGGGATGTGGTCTTGCTCAAGCCGAATGTGGGGTTCGATCGCGACCCGCGCCTCGGCGCCACGACCAACCCGCTGGTCGTTCAGGCAGTCATCCAACTCTGCCGCCAAGCCAAGGCAAGCAAGATCATCGTGGCCGACAATCCGATCGAGAGCCCCGGTGCCTGCTTCGCCAGGAGCGGAATCGCCGCCGCTGCCAAGGCCGAAGGGGCAAGCGTAGTCATCTACTCATCCGCCCACGAACGGGCGGTCGAGATCAGGCCGGGCCGGCCCGAACCGGCCCGCAACGAGGCCCTCGGCACCTGGCCGATCTTCTGGAAACCGCTCAAGGAGGCCGACAAGGTCATCGGCCTGCCGGTGATCAAGGACCATAACCTCTGTTCCGCCTCGATGACCATGAAGAACTGGTACGGCCTGCTGAGCGGGCGGCGAAATCAGTTTCATCAGGCGATCCACGACATTATCAGCGATCTCGGCTTTATGATGAAGCCGACGCTCATCATTGCCGACGGGACGCGGGTCATGATGCGCAACGGCCCGACGGGCGGGCGGCTCGATGACGTGCAGATCGGCGGCATCACCGGCCGCCCGACGATCGTCGCAAGCGTCGATCAGGTGGCGTGCGACGCATGGTGTTACCAGAACCTCCTCGGGCGGGACCCGGAGGATGCCAAGGCGCCGTTGAAGTACATCGAATTGGCGTATGCGAAGTTCGGTCAGGACGCCAGCCGCTTTGTGGCGAGACACTGGCAGGATTACGAACGACAGGGCCTGATCGCGGAGACAAAGCTGTGAGAGGCCCGGATCGCCCAGTCGACACGACCCCAGGAGAAGACAGCTAAGAGCTAACAGCTAAAAGCTAATAGCTTATAGCCTTGAGCTATGAGAATTACCACCGTTCGCATCATCTCGCAGATCGTCTTCATGGGCTTGTTCCTGATGTTCGTGTTCGTCACGACGTTCACCCATCTTGATGATGCCCCGGCCCTCAAGTTCTGGGTCAGCAAGTACCTCGAAATCGACCCGCTGATCGCCGTCGCCACCAGCCTGGCCACGCACACGCTTTACCAGGGATTGATCTGGTCGCTGGTGATCCTGATTCCCACGCTGTTGCTCGGGCGATTCTTCTGCAACTGGATCTGCCCGTTCGGCATTCTTCACCACTTTGTCGGGTGGATCTTCAACCGGCGGACCACTCCCGAGCAAATGGCCTCCAACCGCTATCGACCGACGTACCAGACGAAGTACTACATCCTCATCGCCATGCTCGCCGCGGCTGCGTTCGGGAGCCTGCAAATCGGC
>CAZTQK010000222.1:0-10330 GCA_964615635.1 uncultured Planctomycetales bacterium | reverse complement strand
GTGATCTCCTCCATGAGTTCGTCTCGATGGTCCCGACGTTCCGCGGGAAGCTGCTCGCGGTCGATTTCCAACAACACCTCCTGAGCCTGCTGATACTTGCCCTCACGGAACAAGTCGACAGCTTTGTCGAGGAGTTCACTGGAAGTAGCGGCAAGCACAGGTACCGTCGCGTACAAGACGACCATCAACGCCGCCATTCGCCGCATCGTGTTGTCTGCCGTTTTCACGTTTGGGTCTCCTCTGCATCCCACTCAGGAGGGCGCACATCACAGGCAGGTATCGCCGGCCATCGGAGGGATTCTGGCCATTTCAGGTTGCGGCAAAACCGATGCCGCACCACGGTTCAAATCTTCAGCCCTCGCCTCGCCCCATAAAGGCCTCACACACCTCTCGCGGCAGCGACGGGGCACAGGTGGTTTCAGGGGCCGGCACGTCCTCGGCGTTCTGCCAACCTCTTGGCCCATCCACAGCGTAATCCGCTCAGGTCGCTCAGCTTACCGCAGTCTCCTTAAGTCCGCCAGTCCCAAAATCGCCAATCCGGCAGTTGAGCCGGAACCCGAACAGTCTGGCACCCGGTCAGCGTTAAACTTCTCTCAATCATGAGCTTAGGCCAATCAACGCCTTCCCGAACCGCGTTCTTCCCTTTGATACCGCCGAGGACGGTCCCGCTCCAAATCGCCGCGATCGCGCGGAGCTCGGGGCGTAAGCTGATCCCTGACCGGGGCAACCTGGTACCCCTGTGTCTTGAGGGCCTCATGACGTTTGCGTTCCTCGGTGATGGTGCGGTTGACTTCGAGTCGACGGTCTGAGGATTCGGCGACAAAGTGTTCCTCGATCTGGCCCTCCGCGTTGACCACTACTGCCGCGCCCGTTTCCTGAGGTTCGTACTTGAACGTTTCCGACTTTGGGTTGCCGCTGCGGCGAACAAAGGGACGCGCGGGGTCGGCGGAAACCAGGACGGCCCCGTAGTCGATCGTGTCCCTGGGATTCCTGGCCGCAGCGACGACCTCGCCGGGCAGCAGATCGGCCCTGGCCTTCAGCCATTCGCCGGCCTTCCACTCCCACAATTCGACGCTGACACGCCCACCATCCGGCGGCACACTCGTCAGGAACAGATGCTTCGCCGCCGGGACCGTGACAGCTTTCGACCACTCGGACCACTGTCCCTGCAGCAGGAGCTTGCCGACGTCATTGGGGTTCTCGAGACGGCTGCTCGAGTCGACATATTCATTGTACGCGACGACAGAGACGCGGTACTGGTACGTCTTTCCAGGTTGAACGCTGATGTCGGTGAACCACAAGGGGTCGTCATCGGGACCAAGACGATCCTCCAACTGGGTCGAATCCATGCGATTGGCCCGTCTCTCGGCCTCTTCAAAATCAGTCAAGTGCCGTTTCCGAAGGTTAAGAGCGTCCCTCTTCAGAATCTCGTTCACATCCGTGGCCCCGATGATGTCATCCAGGATCTGCTTCGCTTCCAGCCATTTCTTCTGCGCGATCGCCTCCTCGGCCTGCTTCACGGCCCTCTGGACCCTGGCGGCAGGAGTGCCCGCGGCACCTGCCCCGGCCTCGCCGCCTGCCGCCTGGCCGACACCGGGCCTGCCTGGCGGACGCGCTCCTGGAACCCCTTCGTCCTGCGCAACAAACTGGACCCCAAAGTCGGGTGAAGTCATATCGACCGTGGCACTACTGCGAGCTGTGAGCGTTCGCGGGATCTGCCACTCGATGGTGTCGTCATCCATCGGGTTCTGGTCCGAGAGATAAGACTGAAACTCGGGCCTGAGGATCGCGATCTGGGCATCACTGCTGCGCAGCATCTGACGAAGATCGGCAGCATACTGGGACTCGTCATCGGGCAACCGGATATCCGCGCCCTCGGCGAGCGTCTTCAGTTTGGCGCGGGCCGCGATGCGGCGACTGGCATAAGGCTGAACCACCACGGGCTCAGCCCACTGGCCGTTCGGCATCTGCTCGCGACGTTCGACGCGCACCTCGGCGACCATCAGCTCCTGGCGGTCCGAAAGGTACTTCGCGGCGGCGAACTTCTCCCGCTGGGCCTTGCGGTCGATGACAGCGGCCCCCGTCACCCAGTGCAGATCGGTCGTAACCATCAGGTCATCAGCAGCTGAGGCATCGGCTGTAACGCCGGGCTGTTGAACTCGCGGCGTCAACAGTCGGGCGGACGCCTTCCCGGTGGAAAGGATCGGTTGTGTGGGAGGAAGAATCTCGGCCAGGCGCACCTTGGCACCCACCGGCGCCATGATGCCTCCGGTGACTTCGGGCGGCGCCGGATTGGGCGGCGTCGCGGCCACGGGCAATGTGTTCGGCGGCGGCTTAGCGGTCTCAACCAACAACGTATGAAGCTGTTCCGACTTGCTGGCGACGTCGGTCGGCACCTCGGAAGTGCTATCGATCCGCCTTCTCGCGGCCTCGGCCTGCTCGACGACTCGGTTATAGAGCTGAGTCGACCCAACCGACTCGCCGCCAATCTGGGCAGCATTACGGTTCATCAGCACATTCGTAACCAGAACGAACAGGAGAACCGCGCCCCCCGCCCCTGCAGCGATCTTCTCGACATGCCGTTCGACGTAAGTGACGTTCTGTTTTGCCATCGTCGGACCTCCTTAACCGGCCCGGTATATCAAGGAACCATCGCCATATCGCCCACCTGACCTCAGCTGCGCCCCCTCCGAAGTGATGGGCCCTCGGGATCATCGCGAAGATCACCGCGACCTCCGCGAGGGACAGTGCGGTAACCACCGCCGGGGTAGCGGCCGGGCACTGGCCTCCCGCCGAACCCTGCCCCACCCTTGGCGACGCCTCCGGCACGGCCCTCGGCGATTGCATCCTTGACCGATTTGGGCATGACACTTTCGTAGGAGCTTCGCATGAAGCTGCCCTCGCAAATCACCGTCATCTGGAGCACCGGTGCCGTTCCGTAAATGTAGTAATCTTCAGGCGCCGGCACCACCTCACTGAGATCTACAATGAGAGGCGTGTAGAAGCCTGCTTTTGAGATGGCATCAAGTACGTCGAGCAGACGTCGCGCATCGATGACCAGCTCCAGCCGAAATCGCACGACGTCCACGGTATCGCTCGACGCGCGTTTCGTGAAAACTGCGGTCGGGCCAGCCGTGAGTAACTCCGTGGTTGGCGACCCTGCCCCCCCGCCCGGCACCCCGGCCCGCCCCATGCCGAGGCCGCCGACACCCCCACCCTCTCCGGCAGCCCCCTTAGGTACGTAATTGCCCATCGAGAACTTGATCAGGCGTTTCACCGGAAGATATGCGACCCACCGCGCTTCCTCCGGCAGATTCCCGGCCGCCTCTTCGTTCAGGCCTCCGAGGGCGCGGAAGATATCTTCTTGTATCCACAGGGCCACCTGGGCGTACCACAGCTCGTCGATGGAGGGCTTGGCGCCGCCGGGCGGCGGCGGCTTGACCTCGTCGGTCCGGTCATCGAGGCTGGCTTCCCTGTCGGAGCCGCGCAGGCTGGCGTAGCAGTAGATCTCCTTTGCCCTCGTAACCGCATAGGCCATCCGCAGGTTGCGGGCTGCCTCCTGGTCTGAACCTGGGGTACCGGTATACCCTCCTTTGGGAGCCGCCGCAGCATTCTGCAAGACAGGGGGCGCGACCGCTCGTGCCCCGCCGGGACCGAGTTCTTTGTCGATCCTGTCCTGTTTTGCCTTGGTCTCCTGTTCGTGTTCCGCGAACTCATCAGTGGTAGGATGGTCTTTGGCCTTCAACAAGTCGAAGAGCTTGCGGGGCTGAAGAACATAGCTGTCCTGAAAGTCGAAAATCGCGAGCGTGCGCTCAGAGTCAGTGATACTGTCCAGGAACACCTTGTCATTCAGTGGCTTATACTGCTTGGCTTCCTGGTACTTTCGGAAGTAATCCTGAAGGAGCGTTTCATCATCCTTCTGCAGTCTTCGGGCCATATCAATGACCTTGGGATTCACGCGCTTGATGCTCTGCAGCGCCGACAACTCCCGACTGTCGGCTTCGAGATCCGCCCCGACCGAACTCATCACATAACCGAGCACGAGGCCGGTCAGCGACAACACGCAGACGGAACCCACGATCACGATCATCAGATGAGACTTGATCCATTGCATGCTCTTGTCTCCACTGCCTCTGACCGAGGCATCTGCCGCCGCACTGCATCCGGTCGGCGGCGGGGCGAGCAGGACCGCGTCGGAATGCGATTACATGTCCTGCTCATCCGACTCGGCTGCCGGCTGACCTCCGGCGGCATTCGGGGAGGGTGATGCCTCCGACGGCGACTGTGGCTTCTCCCCGAGAACCACTGCCATGGTGCCCGCATATTCCCAGTCCTCCCTCATCGACTCGCCGGTCACGGGATCGAGCAGCATTTCCGTAGACTGACCACCGCCTGCGCCGCCTGCCAACCCCGAGACACCGCCATCCTTGAGTTGGACGCGCTGGTGCACCCGCACCTTTGCGACGTAGGACACCGGCGGGACAACCGCCGTTCGCAGCTTCGCGAGGAATTCCGTGTCGACGTAGGTAAATTGCTGCTCGTTGGGACACCGAATCACGAAGTCGACCAGAAAACCCTCGCGGTTCACCGGCTCTGGCTCAGCCGCCGTGTCCGCCCCGCCGACATCCTGCGGAGTATACGAACCGACCGGGGTCACCCCGGCTGACCTGTCCATGCCGGCCATCGTGAATTCGGTCATGACATCCGGCGAGTAGTTGGAGGTCAGACTGAGAATGTAGATCTCCTTGCGCTTGGAGCGTTCGTATTTGGGGTTGCTTTGGACCAGCTTCTTGACCGCCTCCGGGCCCTGCTCCAGAGCTTCGGCCATCTCGGCATCCGGTCGCGGCAGGGCACCGTGAATCATGTACAGGATGTTCGGCCAGACCGCTTCGTTGACCTCCAGCTTGACCATGTCCGCCGCCTGCGCAGCTCGAGCATCATTCTTGCTGGCGATCAGGTTGAGGACTTCGTTGAAGTGGTCGGCCGCGGCGGCGATCTCCTTTGCTTTGCCGATGGGTGACTGGGCGGTGAAATTGCCTCCCAGAACTGCGGCGGCCGCGGGATCGTGCATCGGATTCCGACGCTCCGTGTCATTCGCGTCGTACTGCACCTGGAAGCTCGGCGTCGGATCGCTGCCTCGACCGGCGGAAACCGCGCTGGCGTCGGCGAGGTTCCGGCCCCAGACAATCGCGGCCGACAACGCCAGCGACGCCGCGGCGCCGTAGAACCACGGCGTCTTGCGGCGCCAGACAACCTGCTTGGCGATCTCGGTGGGAAGCAGATTGCTGGTGATCTGCGAGAGCCCCAGCCCCTGGAGAGCCAGCCCGTACGCCACACCGTAGCTGAGCAGGTTCTCGGCCAGGGCCGAGGCATTGGGAGCGCCGCCGGCCGCCACCCTGTTGAACGACGTCGGCCTGACAACGTCCATGCCGAGGTTCTGCTGGATGAACTTGACCATGCCGGGCAGTTTGAAGGCGTTGCCCATCGCGATGATCTTGTTGAGCCGGACACCGCGGCGCGAGGAGGTGAAAAAGCCGATCGAACGCTGGATTTCGGCGACCAGATCGGCGAAAACCGGTCTCATCGCCTGGAAGATCTGCCGGGCGTACTTGTGTTTCTGGGCATCGCGCTTGAGCCGCTCGGCCTTGCCGAAAGACAGTTTGAAGGTCTTCAGCAAGACCTCGGTGAATGCGTTGCCGCCGATGGGGATGTTGCGCGTCCAGAGGCTGCGGCCCTCAACCACCACAATCAGGTCGGCGTTCTGGGTGCCGATGTCGAGGATACAGACGGGCTCCTCCGTACAGATGCCGTCGTATCGCAAAGCGTTGTACAGCGCGAGGGGCGACGACTGGACCACCGCCGGTTCGAGGTTGATGCCGGTCAGATACTGGAGTTGGTCGCGGAGCAGATCCCGCCGCATTGCGAAGATGCCCACTTCGATTTCGCCGGCTTTGGGGTCCTCGAACACCTGGTAATCCCAGATGACTTCCTCCATGTCAAAGGGAATCTGCTGCTGGGCCTCAAAATGGACCAGTTCGGGGATCTTGCGCTTGTTTTCCAACGGTGGGAGCTTGGTAAAGCGGGCCAGGGTGTGCTGGCCGGGAACCGACACAACCAGGGTCTCCTTGCTCAGATCATGCTGTTCGGTGAACTTCTTCATCGCCTCGGCGATGAGGGCCGGCCGATCGGCGTCCGGATGAGACAGGATGCGCGAGTGCTCAACGTACACATGGTCGACGACCTCGACCTTCTCCTTATCCTCACTGGGGCGAAGGCAGATCGCCTTCAATGCACACTGGCCCAGGTCAATCCCCCATACTGGTCTGTTGGCTGCCATTGCCTTCTCCTTGGAGTCCACCGGTCGCCGTCTTCGGGCCACCGCGGCTTACCCGGGATCGTGTCCTGCACTTGTCGAGAGCCATCAACTCGGCCATCGGGGCGGACTGCGTTGGACATCGCCTGTCGACCGCAATCCTCAGGGGGTTATCAACTCGGTTGGCATGACCTCGTTCTGAAAACGCGTTGCAGGCAGACGCCCCTCGCCAGGGTTCACGTCTACTAGAGTATTCAAGGCTGTCGCCCCTATGTCAAGCGGGGCAAACCAAACAGTCCTTCCTGGGGTCCGCCGTGGCAGACTCAGACCCGGAGGGAAGCCCAGCCTTCGTCAGAGGGCGGCTCATGACATGTGACATAGCTGAAGAGCACGCAGAGGCCGTCAGGGGACTCTCCGATCGGGCATATCGCCTGACTTTGGGCTTTCCAGGAGAGCTTGGACGTCCGCAGGCCGCCGGCGGGTCTCGAACTGCTTCAAGTGGCGATCGTTCCGCTTGGCGTCCAGCCGGCCTTTCAGCGTCGTGTTGCCCTCGAAGGTCAGCTCGACCTCAAGCTCACGGGGGGCGTCGGATGCCATGCTTCTGCCCTTCAGCGAAACGTTGGCCGACTTCAGGATCTCCAGACCGGCGTTTCGACCCTGCGTCTGGATCAGAAAACCGCGGACCGCCTGGGGGCTGCCCGCCGGCCGGGTCTCGGCCGAGGCGACCATCGGCACGCGGAGGTAGAGAAGGTAGGTCGGACGCCCAGAGACCGCCCCTGGGAGCGGGAACTCGGCCAAGACGCGTGCCATCCCGTCACCCGGTGCCCAACACACGTGGTCGGTCTGCAAACGAATGTCCTGCTCCACCCCCGCGTATTGCGGCTGGAAAAGCCGAACCTCTGCCGCCGGGCCGCAGCCGATGACCCCTGCGGCCACGCCGCCAACCAATCCGATCAGGGGCAAGCGAAGTAACAATGGCGTTTCCCCAAACACATAGGTCGCCTAACCTGACCTCGACTGTCGGCCGAGGGCCTGTCAGGCACTATTACCCCTGGAATCGACGCGCACGTCAACCCCCCAGTTGCATAAGAATCCCCGCAGGCGTCCAGAGAAGCATGTCTGGATCGGGCGTTTTGCGCCGAATCACCGCTGTTTCCTGAGTTCACCGGTGGTGAGGTTCATGGGTGACGGCAAAACACGGCCCATTCTCAATTCTCCATTCACAATTCTGCATTCCCCGGCGTTGCCGTATGCAACGCTGGGGTCAATACGACGCAACGACCTCCAACCGGCCTGCGGGAGATGCCGGAAGGATCACCCATTCCTTGGCGGCGTCGAATCTGCCGTACGCCTGCCCGTTGACGGTCACCGATTTGATCGGCTTGGCATCGGGATGGCGGAACCGCAGGTAGACCTCCTTTGGCCGGTTCCGCGTGGGAGGATCGACCAAGGCCTTGATTCGCCCCTGCCCGGCCTCGGACGTCATCCGAAACGAGAGCGGCCCGAAGTGGGAGGCCGCCCTTTCGATGCCCACGCTCTTGCCGTCCGCCAGCCAGTACCGTGGGATTGCCTGCCCCAGAATCAGGTTCTCGCCATCCTCGTGAACAAACATGAGCCGCAGCCAGTAGGTGGACTGGGCCTCGTCGGAAGACTTGAAGTGATCGCCGGCCGGGTAGCCCAACTCCGGCAACGAGTGCTCGTTGCACATCCGGATCTCGGGGTAGTACGCCGAAGCGAGGCTGTTGAAGTACGTCCGCAGGTAGTGCTTGATCTCATCCCGATACAGGTAGGTCAGCGGACCGCCGAGCAGATTGGCCTGCATCGAAAACCCGCCTCGCGAGAACCAGAAGCTGTTGAAGGCCGGGATGGAATAACCGTAGGTGTCTGAGACATACAGGTTGTCCTCGAAGTCCTTGATGATCCAGCCGGCTTCTGGCGAGTTGGGTTCGATCAATCCCGTAATCAGCAGGTGAATGGAGCCCTCGAGTGTCTCTCGCAGCCAACCATGGCAGCGCCCGCGCTCGTACAGCCGGGAGGGGTACTTCGGCACGTAGGTGCCGTCCCGCAGCCGAACCACCGGACAGCGAATTCGGGCTTCCTCCATCGCTCGCATGAAGTCCTCGTGGTAGGCCTTCGCATCCGCCTGGAGTCGAGCGGCATCGGGATGGCCGAAGTCTGCCAGAGCCGCCGACAACGCATCGAAGCCCCAGACCGTGCAGGCGTTGGTGACCATCCAGTACCAGTAGTCGGTCACGTCCTCGAGCGAGCCGGTCGGCAGCCATCCGTACTCGATGGGTCTGGAACCGTCGGCGTTTGCTTTCATCGTCGCCTTGCGTTCCCCAGTCACCCAATCACACGAGGCGATCAACTTGGGCGCGGCCTTTTCCATCCAGGCCCGGTCTCGCGTGTTTTTCCAGTGCTCGGCCATGTTCCACATCACCCAGCCGTGGCTCTTGTTGTAACCGCCGGTATCATGACCTCCCGAACCGTAGAACAGTCCCTCCGTGGATTTGAAGTTGCCCGGCATCTGGACCGTTCCCTGGTAGTGCAGGAAGGAGTCGAGGCATCGCCGAGCTTCATCGGGATAGCCGCGGCGATCCAAGTCACTGATCATCATGCAGGATTCATCCGGGAAAACGCCATAGCTGAAGGTACCCACGTGAGCGTGCAGGCGGTCGGAGTCCGTCTCCTTGTAGCAGTTGACCAACAGGTGTCGGACGTGGGCCTTGTAGAAGTCGTTGATGGCGGGCTCGGGCGTCTCGATCTGCGTGCCGCGGGCCGTTATCGCCCGCCAGTATTCACAGATCCGTTTGCTGTCGGCATCGAAGGACTTCTTGTTCAGAGCGGCAATCTCAGCCTCGTCAGTCAGTGTGATCGACGGCACCATGCAGTAGACGTCGTGGGCCTGGCCGGGGCCGAGTTCCATCGCCCAGCGAACACATGGTCCTTCCTGCGAGGTGGTACCCCTTCCTCCGCTGATCATCAGGAAACGAAACCGTTCCTTCTCGCCATCCCTGGCAAACAGCCGGCCACCTTTCATTATCAGTGTTTCGGGCTTCTTGCCGCTTGTGCCAAACAACAGGCGGGCCTTGCCGCCGGCGTCCCTGCTGGTGTTGACCATCCGGATACGAACGAGCAACACCGTAGGATCATCGATCGCGACCGTCGCCAGATTCCCGTCGAGTTTGTCAAGAATGGTGCATTGCTCGTAATGAACGTCGCCGTCCTGCCACCAGGTTCTGAGCAAGGGCAGATGACCCTCCCTGAGATCACGCTTGGCCTCGAAGTCGCCCTGCGGCAGACCGAAGCCAACGTGGAGCAGTTCCCCTTCCCACAGCTTTCGATCCGTGTCTTTCGGGCTTTTCGGCACATCGAACCACTTGTGACGCCCGGTGATCCGCAGACTGCCGTTGGGCAACTGGTGCATGGCATTGCGGTTGCCGGGCAGACCGTGCACGAAATAAAGCGGACGTTTGAGCGGCATGTCGTTCCAGGCGCGCTGCCAGGTCTGCTCGGACTCGTCAGAGACACGGTCATAGACCGTGCGGCCGGGGAACTCCTTGCGGGCCTGGCGGTACCCCTCCAAGGTGATTGGGGCATCGGCCCGCACGACCAGCACGCCAAGATCATCGACCAGAATTCTATCGCCTCGGGCCACCTCGTCGGCTGCGAATGAGAAGGGCCGTTGCCGCGAACGGAGCGTAACGATTGTGCGGTCGTAGATTGGATCGACCGGGTCTACGGCCATCACAAGGTCGAGTTCGAGGCCGCCTTCGGAACCGCCCGGCAGGGTCCAGTCACGATCGCGCCCGACCTTGGCCATACCCAGCGAGCCGGCGGACATCACGGCTCCGTTGAAGACCTCGATCGTGCCGACATCATCCTCATCGACGCCGATCCGCAGCTCGGCGGGCTTGCCGAACATCACGTGGACCTTCAGCGGCTGACAGATGGGATCGGTCAGCGCCTGGAACTTCGCCGAAGCCGGCAATGGTTCTTCGCTCAGCAGCCGTACCT
>CAZTQK010000221.1:0-10364 GCA_964615635.1 uncultured Planctomycetales bacterium | reverse complement strand
ATTCGCCAAGGGAGTTCTTTCGCTTGACAAGCGGGGGCTAATGGGTGAGTGCTGATATCGCGATTTCGGGAGCGATCAACCCAACCCAAGTACCAGGCCTTGATGTGCTGCCTATCGGCGCAAACCCGGCCGTCGTGGCGCAGGCCATCGGCAACGGCGCCTGTTTGCGGTTGTTTGAACTGCTCGCCGTGGCCTATGACTACATTCTTGTCGATTCGCCGCCTGCCCTGGCAGCGGCGGACGTCCGCGGGCTTGCGGCAAGCTGCGACAGAACTCTGCTGGTGCTGCGATCCGGCCGCACCGGCCGCGGTGTTGTGGCGCGAACGCAACACGCCCTGCGGCAGGCAGGGGCGACGATCGCCGGAGTCATCCTGAAGTCAGGACGCGCTGGGACCACCAGATGACTATCCAGCGATCACTGGGCAAACAGGGTAGAACACTGTTTTCGGACTCTCCAGCCGCACATGTGACTGTGCTGCACCGCAATTTACTTAGCAGTGTGTTAGCGTACGAAGCCTATTTTTGGGCGGCATGCTGAAGTGGGGCTTGCCTCCTGCCGACTTCTGTACAGGTTGAGATAAGGCAATCACCCCATGCTCACGCGAGCTGGGCCTGTCTCACACGAAACGGGGGACCGCATCCGTTATCGTCGACTGCAGATTCGCCACATTCTCGGACCGTGACGCAGGTGGGTCCGTCATGCTGAATGCGTGCGAGAAGGATAAGGTTCCGCCCCCGTCCTCAGTGCTCTATTGCGGTATTCGCCGGCAAGTGATCCTCGCCTGGCGATTCAGCGGCCGCTGGTAGTAACCGGCCGACAAGGCCGATTGCGGTCCATAACCGAGGACGGGCTGGAATCGATTGGAAGCACGAGTGATATGACGGTTTACCTACTCGCCCTTTTCGTGGCCATGGGGGTCACCGCCCTGGCGACCCCAGCGGTCATCCGCCTTGCCCACGCGACGAACATCCTCGACAGGCCCGGTCTGCGCAAAGCTCATCGCGGTTCGGTTCCCCGTCTTGGCGGTGTCGCTGTTTTCCTGGGCACAATGGTCGCCCTCCTCGGTCTGGCCGCCGCAGGCTCCTCGATCACCTGGAGCATGAGGGACAACTGGCCCCAGTGGATCGCTCTGGCCCTCGGTGCGATGACGGTTTTCGTCGCCGGAGTAATTGACGACATTCGTAATGTGCCGGCCGCTCACAAGTTGCTTGTTCAGGTCGCGGCGGCTTCAGCCGCATACGCATTCGGGATTCGCATCGAAGCCGTCAGCCTCGACAGCCAGACGACCGTTCACCTCGGGCTGCTCGGGTGGCCGATCACGGTTCTCTGGATCGCAGGAGTCACCAATGCGGTGAACCTCATCGATGGCCTGGACGGGCTTGCGGCAGGGATTGCGGCGATTGCGGCACTGGTTATCGCCTGTCTCGCGTTCACCGGTAATCAGCCGGCTCTTGCTCTGGTGATGGTGGCTCTGGCGGGGTCCCTCGGCGGCTTTCTGCTATTCAACTTCCATCCGGCGAGGATCTTCCTTGGTGACTGCGGTGCCATGGCCATCGGGTTTCTGTTGGCGGGGGCCAGTGTTCGGAGTGTTGCCACCACAGGGCGTGCCATCGACCTCGCCCTGCCGGCCCTGGCGCTTGTTCTTCCGATTCTGGACACTCTTCACTGTATCTTCCGTCGACGGGTGGAGCGGCGATCCGTCTTTTCCTCGGACCGCGGCCACATACATCACCGGCTGATGGACCTGGGGCTCAGTCATCGCGGCGTATGTATTGTGCTCTATGGCGTCACGCTGACGGCCTGTGGCTTTGGGCTGCTGATGCTCATCTCGCAAGGCGTAGGAACGATCATCGTATTCCTGTGCGTTGTTCTGTTTGTTGTCCAGTTGCTCAAGGCAATTGGCGCCATGCCGCTGCAGGAGAACGTGATTGCCATGCATCGCAGTCGCGTCATCGCTCACCGCGCAACCCAGGACCGCCAGGCTTTTGAGCGATCGCGTCTTCGATTCGAGAGCATCGTGACTTTCGATCAGTGGTGGGCTGCGCTGTGCGCCTCCGCAGGTGAAATGCGACTCTCACGGATTTGCATCTCAGCGGACGATGCCGGCGCCAGCCCGCTTCGCAGGGAGTGGCGGGCGCACGATCTCAACGACGAGCAGAAACTGCGGACCACGCTGCTGCTTCGCCTGACCGCCGGAGGGCTGCCGGCAGTCTTGGAAATCGATGCGCCAGTCGACGGGGCCTTCGAATCGGCCGGCTGTCGGGTGCAGTACTTTGCCCGGCTCATCGATGAGTACCCGCCAACAGGTTTTACCACTTGTGACCACGCGTCCTTGTGCATGTCAGGCCCGTCTCACCTACGAGGCGAGTGTCTGAACCGGGACTTGCCCGGGGAGGACGCATCGATGGATGACGAGCGGCTGGTGCTTTCCGGATTTGCAGGGACTGACTGAGAAGAAGCTGTGTCCGTTCGCCCCCGCGTGGGTTTCGGACGCATACTGTTAACGCTTCGTCGGGGTCAACGGATTGTCGGACACATACCCAACCAGCGTAGACCTCGCTGCTGACGCCCTTCCCGCCGTTCCCGACAAGGTTCGGGCGGACGTTTTTGGCGCATTCGAACAGGCTGCTGGCCGGCTCAGATCAACCAGCCTTCGCCAAGGCGCGGTTGTTCTGGTGGACCAGGGTTGTGCCAGTCTGGCGACCTTCCTGACCGGTGTGCTGATCGCACGAGCATGCGCGGCGGACCGCACCGGTTTTGGTCACTATGTGTTCGGAATGACCCTGATGGTGACCATACTCGGCTTCCAGCGAGGCCTGATCTCGCTTCCTTACACCGTCCTAAGCCCGCACATTGAGCAATCTCGCAAACCGACGTATCTCGGCAACCTGATCCTGCATCATCTGGCGATGTGCTCGTTGCTCTTCGCGTCGGCTGTCATCGCCAGGACGGTCCTCGCCGCATGGGGAAGCGCGGGACCAGTCTCCCTGCTTTGTCTCCCGCTCACGACTGCGATTCTCGGACGGCTGACGCTCGACCTGGTCCGTACTGTCCTGTTGGCGGAGCTTCACGTCTGGCGTTCGCTCGCGATTGGCTTGCTCGCCAACCTCGCCACGCTGGCAGTGCTGGCGTGCGATTACGCGGGCGGCCGTCTGTCGGTCTCAAGGGCTTTTCTGGTCTGTGCTGCCTGTTGGACCGGCCCTTCCGTCATCGCCCTCGTTGTGGCCCATCGTAGAATTCGCTTCTGCCTGCCTCGCATCAGCCGCGATTTCGTTGCCAACTTCCGGGTGGGCAAGTGGATGGCGGCCACCGACGCCGTGTTCATGGTTGCCCGCCAGATGATCCCCTGGATCCTGGCCGCCACATGGGGGTCGGCGGAGTTGGCACTGCTGGGCGCCTGCGACGGGGTCTCGGGCATGATCGGATACGCAAGCCGGGGCCTGTCCGCCTTCTTCTTGCCGAAGATGTCCCATGCGGCCGGCAACCCGCGGCGTCTGCGACGCATGGTTGTCGGCTCACTGAGCGTGCTGGTGCCGGCAGCCGTTTGCTGTGTGGTTGGCGCGTTACTCGCCGGGGAATGGCTTCTGGCCACCCTCTACTCTTCATCCTATCGAGGACTGACGGGGCCGCTGGTCATCTGCTGTTTGAGCTCATCCCTGGGCCTGATCAGCGTGCCGGTGAATCAAGCCGTACACGCCGTACAACGCAGCGATGTCGGTTTCAAAGCCCTGTTGTATTCACTGCCGCTGTCTCTCTGCCTCGGATCCCTGCTGACATGGCGTTTCGGCGCATGGGGAGCAGCGCTGAGCACCCTGTTGGGCGTGGCAGGGGCCTTCGGGCATCGGGCCTTCTTCCTCTCCCGTTATCTCGCCGGGGAAGGAGCGCTCCCAGCCGCCAACAGTGAGACGAAGTCGTCCGTGTTCTCCCCGCCACCGCTCGCCGAGCACGCAGGAGCACTCCCATGACCGACATCCTGTCCACATGCCTGCTGTGTCACGGACGGCATCTTGAGCATGATCATCTCGCGGCCAGTCAGTTGAACCTGGCCGATTCACACGGCGTCGCGCGATGTAGCGACTGTGGATTCCGGTTTCTCAATCCTCGCCCCACTCGCGAAGAGTATGAGGACGCCTATCGCGAGGGCACGGGGCTTCTGGCAGAAGCGTATCCCATCCTCTCGCGATACTACGCGGACGAAGACGAGGCTCGGATGCCGGAATACCGAACGAAGCTGGCCCTTCTTCTCAGGGCCGGGGCCGGACGCAGGCTGCTCGAAATCGGCGCCTGCACAGGCGTGTTCCTCAATGAAGCCCGCCGGCGCGGCTTCGACGTCGACGGCATAGAACCAAGCGAGGCCAATCGCAGAGTTGCCCACAGCAGGTTCGGCCTGCTGCTCAGACCGGGCTTGATGGAAGAACAGGACATCGCCTCCGAGTCCTTCAATGTCGTGTTCAGCAGCAATGTCTTCGAGCACCTGCTCGATCCTCTGGCAGCGGCAAGGCGCGCCCGCCGTTGGCTCATCCCCGGCGGACTGCTTCTGCTCGAGGTCCCGAACCAGTTCGACAGCTTTGCCGCTCGCAGGCACCGTTGGCTCGGCAGGGCCAAACCCAGAGCCAGGTCGTTCCTCTCCGTGCATCACACGGTGTTTTTCTCTCGCCGGACTCTGCGGCAGCTTGTTGTGCGGGCGGGCCTGGAGCCCCTGCATGTGAGAGACGTGTATTACTGCAGTGACTCCGGTCTATGTCGCCCTCTGCAGCTCGCGGGGCACCTGGTCGGCTCCTTTGCGGGCGGCAGCGGGGTCATCGAGGTACTCGCCCGCAATCCGGCGAAACCGGCAGTGTTCTCCTCAGGGAGTTGAAGCGTGCACATCGTTTACGTGAGTCGCGAACTTGTCCCCTCTCTGCGATGCGGAGGCATCGGCAGCTATGTCTGGGAGATCGCACGCCAGATCGTGCGCCGCGGGCATAGGGTCACTGTCTTATGTGCCAGCGACGACACACGGCGCGCCGGCGACCTTCTGAGCGAAGGCGTTCGCATCATTCGCCTTCCCGGCGGCGATTTTGCGATTCGGGGGGTTGAGCCTACGGGGGCAACACCCGTCACCCGTCATCTTCGCCAGGTACTTCGCTTCCGAGCATACAGGCAACTCGTCGCCGACTATCTGGACGAATTGGTCGTGCGACAAGGCGCCAACATTGTCGAGTTCGCCGAATACGGCAACGAGGCGGCCGAATGGATTCGGCGAGAGAGGCGGATCCCAATGGTCGTGCGGATTCACGGCCCGGCGAGCCGAAGAGGCGGTCGCCGCATCGCCTGGCGGCCATGGCAATGGCTGACGTACCGACGGGCCTTCCAGGAATACGAAGCCGTGCGGGTGGCCGATGCGCTCAGTTGTCCGTCGGAAGCCATGGCCCTATTGGTCAGGTGCGACGGCAGTCTCGGGGCACGACCCATCGATATTATCCCCAACACCGTCGATATGGGTTTTTGGGCCCGCCGAGACGCGCTGACGAATCGTGGTGCCGCCGACGGCACCGTTACGGTCTTCAGTGCCGGAACCGTGGTGGCGCCCAAGGGCATCAAGGAATTGGTGGAAGCCGCCTCGTTGCTGCGGCTGCAGGGGATCAAGGCCCGCCTGGTCATCGCGGGGAAACTGGGGGCCCTGGGACGCTCACTTCAACGGCAGATCAGCAGGCAACCTGCGGTGGCGGCGTGGCTTTCCCTGCTCGGCCAGGTTCCGCGAGAACAGCTTCGTGATCACTACAGATCTGCCGACGTTGTCTGCTTTCCGTCGTGGTGGGAAAACTGTCCCTGTGCCTGTCTGGAAGCCATGGCAAGCGGAGGGCTGGTGCTGGGCAGCCCGGCCGGTGGAATGGCCGAAATCATCCGCGAGGGGCAGGATGGCTTTCTCTGTCCGCCCGGAAACAGTCCCCTGCTCGCCGAGCGTCTGATGCACGTGCTTGCGCTACCGTCTGAAGAGACACTGGTTTTACGAACTAAAGCCCAGGCGCGGATAGCCACCGCCTACGACACCCATGTGATCGTGCCGCGGATGTTGGCCTACTATCAGCAGGTCATCGACACGTGGAGGCCCCGCCTCCAGGCCACGAGGGACTGCGCATGAGAGTGACGTGGGTCAACCAGGCCTTCGGCGACTACCGCCTGCCGGTCTATGCCAGTCTCGATCGCCTTCTGGGCGGCGGCTTGCAGGTGATCTACTCGGCCACCCGTACCCATCCCCGTGTCCAGAGGAAGGTGGTCCAGTTGCTCGGATCGCGAGCGATCGGCCTGCCGGGCGAACGGTTGTTGTTCACCGCCGGCCGGCCTGATAGCGGCTTCTCCAATCGTCATCTTGAGATCCCCTATCAGCCGAGACTCGCTTCAGCCATCGCCGCGACGCGTCCCGATGTTGTCATCGGCGAAGGGTTTGCGAAGTGGACTGCCGCCGCCCTCTTTCATAGGACCCTTCACGGCACGCCCCTGGTCGTCTCATACCAGCGAACCGAACACACCGAAAGGCACTCGCAATGGTTTCGCAGGGCCTATCGGCGAATGGCCCTGCGTTTTGTGGACGTCATCTGCTGCAACGGCCGTCTTTCCGCCGAATACGCACGCCGTCTGGGCATGCCGCCCGATCGGATCATCACCGGTGCCAGTGCGGCAGAAGGTGACCAACTTGCCTCGTGTTGCGCTGCCGTCACAGAATCCCAGCGTGCAGTCCTCAAATCCAGGCACGGGCTGGCAGGACTCGTCTTCCTGTACGTCGGGCGGCTGGTCAAACTCAAGGGACTCGATCATCTGCTGGAAGCCTGGGCTCGGGTCGGCTGGGGTTCAGAACTGCCGGACGCCTCGCTTCTGTTGATCGGCTCCGGTCCTGAGCGAAGCTCACTGTCTGCGATGATCGACCGGCTTGGCCTGCAGAACGTGCGCCTGCTCGGTGCTGTCGACTACGACTCGCTGCCGCCCTACTACGCTCTCGCGGACGTGTTCGTCATTCCGACCCTCGAAGACAACTGGAGTCTGGTCGTGCCGGAGGCCATGGCTTGCGGTCTGCCGATCCTGTCTTCGATCTACAACGGATGCTGGCCCGAACTGGTCCACGACGGCATTAATGGTTTCACCTTCGATCCGTTGGATACCGCCGGTCTGGCCCGGCGATTGGCGTTCTTCGGAACACACCCCGAGTGTATCATCCCCATGGGGCTGGCGTCCCGTCGGATCGTGGCCGCCTTCTCTCCCGATCATGCTGCTCAATCGTTCCTGACCGCATGCCGCCAGGCCATCTCAAGACGAAGGAGGTTGGCCGCATGTGGATGAGAGCGGCGGCGCTGGTTTTCACCGGTCTGTTGGCGGCCTGGATCATCACGCAGCCACGGCCGCGGAATGCCCTCGTGCCATTGATTCTCTCCGGACTCAATGGCGTGCCGCTCTTCATGCTCGGCAACTCCGCGAACGGCAGCATATTCAGCGTCGATGTCGCGCTTGTCGTTTTTGTTCTGCGCTTCGGCCTGTCTGATGGCCGCGACATGGTCTGGTGGGCCTGTCGAACAGGCGTTCTGATCACATTTCTCGTCCTTGTACTGTGGACCACAGCGAGCAGCGCCATCGCCTGTCTCTCCGAGCCGGCCCTTGGCAAGTTCGCCGCTTACGGGACGGCCCGATGGTGGATGTTTCTGGTCATGGTGGTGGCCTTCTTCGGGCAACGTTTATCCGAGGAGGAATGGATCCGCCAACTCCGACGACTGGCGCTGATTCTCGCTCCGTATGCCTTCCTGTGCCTGGCCCACCAGTATGGCGTGGTCGACCTTGCGGCCGACGAGACGCTCGGAGACCGTGCGGCTGAGGCGATCGAAGCCCAGCGCGACTCGCAGGATACGGACCTTGCAGCCGGACATCGCCGGTTTCTGGGCATGACTTCCGCCAACATCGGCAGTGTCTGTGCATTGGGGGCCTGGGTGCCGCTGGTCCTATGGGCGAGAACGCGCCGAGGCTCGTATGTGTGGTTGCCGCTGGCGATCGTCATGTGCATGGCTCTTGTCGGCACATGGTCGCGTTCCAATGTGCTGGGAATGGGCGCGGCCTTGGTCGTGGGCATCGGTTTCCATCTGCGCTTTCTCACGGGAACAGGTCGCATGGCAATTGGCGCCGTAGCATTGGGAGTCGCGGCCGCCAGCTTGATGTTCTACATGACAACTCCAGACTCTCTTGAAACACCTACTTTCGAGCGCTATCTTGGAGCCTTGAGCGAATACAGCCGCCAAGGCGACGGCACCGGCGGGCATCGCTACCGCGAGCATCAGGCAATTCTCAACTACCTCCTTGACCATCCGCACGTGGCCGTCTTCGGCCTGGGGGCCAACGGCTACCGGCGTCTCATGTGGTGCGGTGCCGCATCCATGATGTTCGGACACAATGCCTTCCTGCACACTATTTACGAGCTTGGCGCGCCCGGCCTGATGCTCCTGGGCCTATGGCTGTGGCGCATTGCACGACCGGGGATGCCGGCCGCTGCAGCCAACTATGCAAGCGGCTCTTCTCAGGGACATGAGACGGGTGTCCTGATCCTGACTCTCGTCGTTCAACGGCTGGCTGCGGGCTGGGGTGCCGACACCCTTTTCGCAACCGAGGGTATGTTGCAGGCCAACGTGCTGTTCATCGCCTTGGCCGGCATGGCCTATTCGTCCCGCAATGTGATTGTGCCGGCCGGAACCCGGGAACCGGCAGGTTTTTGTCTTTCGGTTCAAGCGGCATAGGGAGACCTGAACACATGCCGGGACTGTACGGCATCGCGAGCTTCGATCTCAATGATCCACTGCCGGACGTGCAGACACGTATGCCGGCCGACGGTGCCGCGCACAGGCTGCAGTATGATTTCGCCTGCCGCCAGCCGCCCTGTCTGATGATGGCATCTGCGCAGTCCAACACCTTCGCCACGGCGACGGCTGCCGCCCATCGAGGACCGGTATCACTCCTGCTGGAAGGGTGGGTTGCAGACATCGACGGTTATGGGCCGGCTACTCACGATGCCGGCGTTCTCCACGACACGCTGACCGCTCTCTATCAGTGCGATGGTCCCAGCTTCGTTGAACGCCTGCACGGGTCCTTCACGTTGGTGCTCAGAGACGCCGCAACCCCGTGCATCTGCCTTTTTGCCGACCATACGGCCTCTCGGCCGTTGTTCTGGGCAATCCGGGAGGGCCGACTGATCTGGGCCAGCGAGTTGTCCGCGTTTTTCCGCCTTCCCGGCATGAGATGGGAGTTGGCACTGTCATCGGCGGCCAACTTTGTCTCGTTCGGCCACCATCTCGGCGAGACCACGTGGCTCAAGGACGTACACCAGGTCGGGCCGGGCCAAGCCATTGTCTGGTCCGAGTCCGGTGTTCGACGTCAGACGTACTTCGCGTATCAACCTGGAATTGACGCCGATCCGGATGATCAGATCGATGTGCTCGCAGACGACCTCGTTGAAGCCGTGCGGATCAGCAGCGAGCAATGTCTGCGGGCTGCGCCGTCGCCGGTTGTGACGCTCAGCGGCGGCCTCGACTCGCGACTCGTTCTGGGCGCTCTTCTGGACGCCGGGGCCAGGGACATCCGCACCACCACGTGGGGGTGCGAGAACGACTATGTTCATGGAGACGCTCATGTGGCCGCTCGGTTGGCCGGTCTTCTCGGGTTGGAGCACCGGTTCATCGAGCGTCATGACGACCATGCCTCTCTGCCTGCGTTCACTCGCCTTTTCGGAGCCGAAACCGACGCGGCCGCCTACCACATCGGAGAACCCGATGTACTCGATCGGATGCTCCGCGCGGGATGGTCACCTGCGATCTATCGTGGTGACGAGTGCTTCGGCTGGCTCGGCGAGGTCGATTCTCCTGAAGAGGCTTTGGCCGCCGTCGGGCTGCGGCCGCTCGACTCCGTGCTGGTCCCTGTCCACAACATTTTCCGTGATGATGCGTGGCAGCAAATGATCGACAGCCAGCGCGCGGACTTCGTCCACATCACCGCCTCGACGGGGCAGGTCCATCCGGTAGACTTAAAGGATCGCTTCTACCTGGAACACAGGCTTGCGCGTTACCTTCATCCCGGCACTCACTACAAGCGTTCGCGGGTAGAGGTGCTTAACCCCTTGCTTGGGAAAGATGTTCTCAAGATGCTTCGCCGCATACCGCCTCATATGCGACTGTACAAGCGAATTGAGGAGCGCGTGATGGCCCGGCACTTTGCCCACCTCATGAGCATACCACTGGCCAGCCGCGCTTCCGTTCCTTACGGTACCCGACGTTGGCGAGAGGATGCCTCGCTTCGCGGAGTCATGCTCGATACGCTGCTGGAGCGCGTCCCCGTCTGGTCACGGCTGATCTAC
>CAZTQK010000220.1:0-10408 GCA_964615635.1 uncultured Planctomycetales bacterium | reverse complement strand
GAAGCGCGAAAGGTGTGAAACGAGACCCACGGTGAAGCCGTCCGGATTGAGCCACAAGTTGTGGCGGGCCGTCTTGACTTGGGCCCAATCGACCTCGATGCGATAGGCCACGTTCCTGTCTTCGTCGCCCTTGCTGCGAGTTGTCGACCTCATGGCGGTCACTACTTCCTTGTTGGACGATTCCTCCACGAGTCTGTAGCGGCTGAAGCCGAGAAACGTCACGTCAAACGGCAGCATTTGAAAGCCGATGGATAGCATGCCGATAATGACCATCGCAGTGATGAAGCCGAAGATGCCGCCGCCCGCGCGGTCCACATAGATGGGGAACGTCTGGTTGCCCTTGATCAACAAATCCACGATCGTTCGCAGAACGAGAAGCGAGACGATGAAGATGGCCATCAGGGCGATCGCCCGGCCGTGGTCGGGCTGATACGACATCAGTTGCCCCTGGTAGAGGTCTTCGAAATAGGCGAATGCCAGCGCCGCCGCCAGAATCGTCAGGACGCAGTTAATCAGAGCCGAGAACAGGCCCTGGAGACCCTGGTAGAAAGTCACAGCGAGGATCAGGACGGTCGCAAACAGGGAGAACCACATCGCGAATCACCTCCCTTCCTTTCCGGGACCGCCGGCTTTGGGGTTTCTCGGTTTCGGGCCGGGGCCCGCAGGCGCCCGAGGCGACCCTTGACTGTTTCCACCGGCCTCCTCATCACGCATGACCCGAAGCAGCTCGGTCATGCTGGTGACTCCGTTCATGACTTTCTGCAGACCGACTTCCTGCAGGTACAGCATTCCGTTCTTGCGGGCCATCGCCCTGATGGCCGATACCGGCTGGCCTTTGGCGATCAGGTCACGAAGCCCCTCGTCGATTTCCAGCAGTTCGAACACGCCGGTCCGACCGAAGTACCCGCTGCCCTGACAGTTTGTACACAGGATCGGATTACCCTTGGCGTCGACCAGCCCGCCGGGCGGTGGGCGGAAGAAGTGGTCGATCTTGTCGGCCGGCAGGTTGGCCTTCTTCAGCAGGCTCGGATCAGGCTTGTACGGCTGCCGGCAGGCGATGCAGAGCTTGCGAACCAGCCGTTGCGAGGTGAGGACCACGAGGGCCTGGGCGACCGTGTCCAGATCGCCGGCCAGGCTGACCAGTTTCTTGAGCGCGTCGAACGTGTCGCGGGCCTGAATGCCCATGTAGATTTTCTTGCCGTCGCAGGCGGCCTTGGCGGCCAGATGGGCCGTCTCGCGGTCCGGGCAATCGCTGATCATCACCACGTCCGGCTCTCGTCGAAGCACGGTCTGCAATTGGCGGGCGTAGCTCGCCTCGTGCTTGGTCGAGTCGTAGATGTGCTGGGTGATGTTCTCGAGGTCCATGAGCGACTCTCGCTCGATCGTGAGCAGGTTCTGCATGAATGCGTCGTGGTTGCGGAGCGCGGCGTATAACGTCGAGGTCACGCCGCTGCCGTGCGGGCCGCTCACGATGACCAGGCCGGAGGGTTTCCGGATGATCTCTTCAAGGGTGGACAACTGCTTGTCGTCCATGCCCAGATCGCCCATCCGCAGCCGGTTCTCTTCTCCGACGATGCGCAGCGAGAGTTTCTCATACTGGGTCGTGCCGCTGGTGCGGACCTCGATCTCGGTCGGCGGGGCATTCGTGCCGGTGATGACTGCAGTCAGTTCACCCTGTTGAGGGCGGCGCCGCTCCTCCACATCGAGGCCGCCGATGGTCTTGATCAGGTTGATGGCATTGGTGGCGGCATCGCGAGTCAGCAACTCGGTGCGAGGCGTGCCAACGCCGTCGATGCGATAGGCCAGTCTCACGTCGCTGGTGCCGATCAGCATTTCCACCTCGGTGGCTCGTCGCCAGAGGGCATCGAAAAGCAGGTTCTGGGTTGCTTCGAACGCGTCGGTCTGCGTCGGGTCGGAGGGTACCGGCACCTTCTCGCCATTGTGGCGGGTCATGCGGACCCGCTCGAACGCTGTCGCCTTGGCCTCCGCCTTTTTGCCCAGGCTGCCCATCCAACTCTTGATGTGGCGGACCGTGAAGGCTCGGGCATTGGCATCCACGTGGCCGTTCCGGAGGACAACATAGGCGGCACAGGTGCCCACGGTGGCAAGGAACCATAGTCCGAAGCCGGCGGCGAAGAGCCCGACGCTGTTCCACGGCAGCATGATCCACACGATGAGCCCGACGGCACCGCCGCCCAGGACAATCCCGTTCCACGTGTCGCGCCTCATCCGGCGGACGTACTGGGTGTCCTTGTCGACCCACTGGCAGAATGCCAACCAGGGCAGCATGCACACGAGGACCAGGAGGATACGCAGCCAGCTCATATAACCGCCGGGTTCAGGCAGTGCGGCCAACGCATCGGTGGCGAGCGTGCTGGCAGGTTCCATGAGGCACAGGCCTACGCTAAGGAAGGCGGCTGAGGTTTGACGTTTGCTGACACGCATGGCGGCTCCGGAGGTATAAACGACATCTCGTCGCCGGGATTGCCCACCGCCCCGGCTGCTTGTGGGGACCGCTGTCATCTTCGTCCATCTTAGCTTACCGGTCCCCGGTCGTCACGTATCCGGGACGGATCACCCCAGGATCGACCCGGCACCCGCACTGATGCCCTTGAGACGCATCTTCAACTCCTGTGGGTTGGGCGAGGCGGCATAGGCCACGGCCGTCTCAATGTACTCACGCTCGACCAGCCCCTTGAGGCACTCGTTCATATCCAGCATCCCCTCGCTCTGGCTGGCCCGGATGACCTTGCTGATCTCGTCGTCCCGCTTCTCGTCAATCAGCTTCCGCACCGTGGGGCTGGCGAACATGATTTCGACTGCCGGTACACGGGCGATACCCGGTTTGATGCACGGCAGCAGTTTCTGGCAGATGATTGCCTGGAGGTTGAACACCAGCGTCTGGCGGACCAGGTCACGGGACCCCTCCGGGATCAGGTCCAGGATGCGGTTGATGGTCTGGGAGCTACTCGATGCATGGACGGTCCCGAAGACGAGGTGGCCGGTCTCGGCTGCGTTCAGGGCGGCGCTGAAGGTCTCCTCGTCGCGCATTTCGCCGATGAGTACCACGTCCGGGTCCTCGCGCATCAGGTACTTCAAGGCGTCGGCGAAGCTCTGCACGTCGACGTGGACCTCCCGCTGGTTGACCAGGGCTTTCCTGTCCGAGAAGAGGTATTCGATGGGGTCCTCGACGGTGACGATGTGGCATGCCCGGTGGGCGTTGATGTAGTCCAGGGCGGCCGCGATGGTTGTCGATTTGCCCGAACCGGTAATGCCCGCCAGAAGCACCAGGCCTTGGTGGAACTCGGTGACCTTGTAGATCGACTTGGGCAGGTAAAGCTGGTCAAAGTTGAGGATGTTCTTGTTGACCCGGCGGGCGGCGACGCTCAATGAGCCTCTTTGCCGGAAGATATTCACGCGGAATCGGTCGGAATCGCCCAACTGATAGGCGAAGTCGGAGGCCCCTTTGTCGGCCAGTTGTTTTCGCTGGTGCTCATTCATGATTTCGAACCAGAGGTTCTCGACTTCCTGCGGATTCAACGGATCGCCCTTGATCGGCTTGAGATCTCCCTTGACCCGCACGTGAACGCGGGCATTACTCTTGAAGTGGATATCCGACGCCTGGATGTCCACCACGTACTTGAGGTACTTGTGGATTCTCGGTTCGCGCCTGGGGGTGGCGGATACTGTCCTGCTCCTCTCGGCCGCCACGGACTTGGGCGGCGCGGGTGCCAAGGGCTCGCCCGGTTCGATCTCTTCCAGCGCGGGGGCGATCTCGACGGGCTCGTCGCCGACATGCGTTCGTTCGTTGATCCGTTGGTACATCTCCTCTTCAGCCATGCTTTCACGCTCCGCGGGTTTGGTTCCCTGCTTGTCTACAGCCGGACCGGGATTCCCCGGTCGGCCATGTACTGTTTCGTTTCTCGTATCGAGTACGTTCCAAAGTGGAAGATGCTCGCCGCCAAGGCGGCATCCGCTTTCCCGATCGAGACTGCGTCAGCCAAGTGCTTCGGCTCGCCGGCCCCGCCTGACGCAACTACCGGTATCGTCACCGCCTCGGAGACCGCACGGGTGATCTCAAGGTCGTAACCGTCCTGGGTGCCGTCGGCGTCCATGCAGGTCAGGACGATTTCGCCGGCCCCGAGTTCCTCGACGCGCCTGGCCCAAGCCACGGCCTCAAGGCCGGTAGGGGTGCGGCCGCCGTGAATGTGGACATCCCAGACCTCACGGCCGCCCTTCCGGACCCGCTTGGGGTCGATGTTGACCACCGTGCAGCACCGCCCGAAACGGCGGGCCGTCTCGGTGATGATGTCGGGATTCAGCACAGCGGCCGTGTTGATCGAGACCTTCTCCGCCCCGGCCTGGACCAGCTTGGTGACGTCCTCGATCGTCCGGATGCCGCCACCGACGGTGAAGGGCATGAAGCATTCCTCGGCCACGCGCCGGACGACGTCCAGTATGATGTCACGGCCCTCATGGCTGGCTGTGATGTCCAGGAATACCAGTTCGTCCGCCCCCGCCTCCTCGTATCCCCGGGCAATCTCCACCGGGTCCCCGGCGTCGCGCAGATTGATGAAGTTCACGCCTTTGACTACCCGCCCGGCGTGCACGTCGAGACAGGGGATGATCCTTTTGGCCAGCATCCAGCAATCGTTCCCAGCTAGGGATCCGGGCAAAACAGTGAGGCCACCTGCGGGGACGGCCTGCCCCTCGTTCCCGGGGTCGTCCCGGCCGTCGCGCGACATTCTATCCGACGCCGGAGTGGCGTTTCAAGGTCTTGAGGCCAGTGAAGTTGTGCCAGTTTCGAGATATGTTGCGCTCCTTTATGGGACGATGGGCCTGACGCGGCACAACGTAGGGACGGCTGAATGCCAGGAGACCTGTCTAGCCAAGCGTGTGAGGCTGGAAATGAACGCCTCGCTTTCGGGTTGGGAGGGAGTTCCGGCTCGGCAATCTTCGGATCGGTTCCGCGCTCCAATCGAGGCGTCAGTCAGGGCAACCCCCACACGGTGTTCATAAACCATTACTCTGAATTGATTTACAAATGCGGCTTGTCTGGCGGAATGATCATCGAGCGAGCGACTCACCGCTCACCCGTTGCCGAAAGATGGTTCTCGTGCCAGGAACACGATGAGACGTGTAATGAGAGCAGATCGCCTTCGGGTCCAGGGGGCCGGGGGCGGTTTCAAGCGTGTCTGCCATTTGACCCGATCGCTCGACTGCCGGTATACGATGGCCACGGACCGCGAGAGCGACACCGGCTGAGCATCTCCGGATCGACAAGAGTGGCCCCCCCGGGGTCATGGGACGGATTGTTCTTCGGGCCCATTGACGTCACCCGACATGATTGGTTTGTAAAGATGATAACCGGGAAAAACCTGACTGCTGCTGAGTGCACGCTTGACGTCAAACTCGGTCAGATGCTGATGGTCGGGTTTCGAGGAGCGACCGTCGGGGAATGCCAGGCGTTCCTCGATCGCGTCGGCCGCTACCACGTTGGTGGCGTGTGGCTCACCGACAACGAAAGCCCAATGGGGGTGACTCTGGGCAACATACGATCGCCTGGCCAGTTGAAGCAGCTCATCTCGGAGTTGCAGCGGGCGGCGGTCATGCCGCTCTTGGTCGCGATCGACGCCGAGGGCGGACAGGTGATCCGAATCAAGGAGAAGTATGGTTTTCCTGCGTTTCTTTCACCGCAAGCACTTGGCGAACGCAATGATCCCGCCTTCACCCGTGAGCAGGCCGCACTGCTCGCCTCCACGCTTGCCGACGCCGGGATCAACCTCAACCTCGCCCCGGTTGTCGATCTGAACACCAACCCACACAACCCGGTCATCGGAGGGAGAGGGCGGGCTTTTTCTGTTGATCCCGACGTTGTGATCCGCCACGCGGCCGCGTTTATCGAGGCCCATCACCAACGGGGCGTCATGTGCGCGATCAAGCATTTCCCCGGCCACGGCAGTTCTTCGGCCGACTCGCACCTGGGGCTGACCGATGTGACCGACGGATGGTCGGAGGGTGAGCTGCTGCCGTATCGGGAGCTCGTGCGCCGACGGCTTGCCGACGTGGTTCTGACCGCCCACATCATGCTTCGGCATTTGGACCCTGACCATCCCGCGACGTTGTCAAGGAAGATCATCACCGGGTTGCTTCGCAAGCAGATTCGGTTCGACGGTGTGGTGATCTCCGACGATCTGAACATGGGGGCCGTTCGCAAGTACTACTCGTTCGAAGAGACAATCGAACGTGCGGTGGGGGCGGGAGTCGACATCCTTCTGCACGGAAACGTGGATCACTACGACGAGGCGATCATCGAGAAGACGCTGAACGTGCTGCACCGTCTGGTTGCCTTGGGCCGGATTGGCGTCGAACGAATCGATGAATCGTTCAACCGCATCGTGGCTTTAAAAAGCGGCCTTCTATCCTGACCCGCGTGGCCTCAGAGCTAACAGCTGAAAGCTGACAGCTTCCCGCAATTCGTCATTCGGGTTTCACTGGTCATTCGGGTTTCGCCATTGGTCATTGATTGGTCTCGCCACAGCCGCTCCCTTCCGGCTTCACCAGCAGGCTACGTCGGACAGGTACGGTCGCGGTCCTGAAATCGCGGTCAGCGGCCCGCCCGCATCCGTGTCCATCTGCGTCCATCCGTGGTCAACCTCCCATGAATACCGGCTGCATAAAGCCGCCAGCTCGTTGGAATATGTCGGCGGGCGGAGCAGGGCTCACTCATGGCGGAGTGATTCGACCGGATTGAGGCGTGAGGCACGGCGGGCGGGCAGGAGACCGAAGATCATGCCGACCACCACGGCGAAGCCCATCGGACCGATCAGCAGCCACGGCGTCATCATTGCCGGGATGCTGGTCTTGTCGGAGATGAAATTACTGCCGAGCACGCCGAGGACGGTGCCCAGCAAGCCGCCGACGCCGGCCAGCGTCGCGGCCTCGATCATGAACTGGTGCATGATCATCCGCCGGGCGGCGCCCAGGGCCATGCGCACGCCGATTTCGCGCGTCCGCTCCATAACCGTGACCAGCATGATGTTCATGATCCCGATGCCGCCGACCAGCAGGCTGATGCCGGCAATGGTGACCAGCAGGCCGGTCATGATGTTGGCCGCCTTTTCGGCGGTCTTGGCCGCCTCGGAGATGTTCTTGACCGTAAAGTCATCCAGGTCCGTTTCGCGAAGCTGATGCCGATGGCGCAGCACGGTTCTGATCTGATTGAGCGACAGCGGGATCTGGCTTTCGCTCGTTGCCGAGACAACCAGGGCGTGGACGTGGTTGTCGCCCGCAAGATACCTAAAACAGGTGGTAATAGGAACAATGATCGAGTCGTCCTCATCGTAGCCGAGCGGGTTCTGGCCTTTCTCCTCGAGCACGCCGACGATCTGCATGGGCGTGCCCTTGATCCGCACGCGCTGACCGAGGGGGTCTTCCTGTCCGAAGAGGTTCTGGGCGGTGGTCTTGCCGATGAGACAGACCTTGGCACCGCTGACCACGTCCCGCGGCTCGAGCGGCCGTCCGGCCTCGACGCCCCAGGAACGAACCTTCAGATAGTCGGCGTTCGTCCCGCTGACCGGCGTCGACCAGTTCGCCAGCTCGCTGACCACCTGGCAGACCAGGCGGCTGACGGGTGCGGCATAGGCGACCGCCGAGCACTCGCGCTGGACCGCTTCGGCGTCCTCGATGGTCAGGGTCTTGGCCGAGCCGGACCCGCCGTGTACGCCGCCCTGGCTGGTCGAGCCGGGGATGATCAGGATCATGTTGCTGCCGACCTTGGCGATCTGCCCCTGGATGCTGTGCTTGGCACCCTGGCTGATGGAGACCACCGCGATAATGGCCGCAACGCCGATCACCACCCCCAGCATGGTCAGGATGCTGCGCGTGCGATGCCGGCGCATCTCGCGGAAGGCGATCCGGAAGCTCTCGATCCAGACGACTGCGGTCACGTCCGGCCTCCTGCGGCCTTGTCTGAGGCCGGGCCGCTGCCGCCGATCTCCGCGAGGCTCTTGATGGCCGGAATCGCCGGGCCGCCGCACAACGGCGAAGGTTGATCGTGAACCACGGCACCGTCGTGCAGCATGACGATCCGATGGGCCCGCGAGGCGATTTCGGCATCGTGAGTCACCAGGATCACCGTCAACGACTCCTCGCGGTGAAGCCGGGCGAGCAGTTCGAGGACCTCGGCCGCCGTCCTCGAATCGAGGTTGCCCGTCGGCTCATCGGCCAGCAGCAGACGCGGATTGCTCACCAGCGCCCGGGCCAGCGCCACCCGCTGTTGCTGGCCTCCGGAAAGCTGCCACGGCATGTGGTGGATCCGATCGGCCAGGCCCACGACCTCGAGAACGTCCTTCGCCCGGCGATATCGTTCCCGCACGCCGATGCCCAGGTAGACAAGCGGCAGTTCGATGTTCTCGAGGGCGGTGCTGCGATGGAGCAGATTGAAGTTCTGGAAAACGAAGCCCAGCTTCGTACGACGGCAACGGGCAAGTTCCTCTTCGTCAAGGTCGTCGACGGCCTGCCCATCAAGAATGTAGCGCCCGCGCGTGGGCTGATCGAGGCAGCCGAGAACGTTGAGCATCGTGCTCTTGCCCGAACCGCTGGCCCCCATGATGGCGACGAACTCGCCCTCGCGTATGGTCAGACTCACACCGCACAGGGCGTCCACCCGGACCTCGCCCATGTCGTAGACCTTATCGACATCCACTAGTTCGACGATCGGTTTCATCATGCTCGGATCAGAACCGGCGGTTCTCCGGCGCGGTCATCAGGATGGCCTTCTGGAACTGACTCTGGACGTCATTCCTGGAGACGATGTACTCGGTCACGAACTCGGCACCCTCGTCGACTCCGGGGGTCGCATAAAGGATAGTCTCGCGGTTGTCGGTGTAACTGGTCCACACCGCAAGCATGCTCCACACTCCATTCACGTTGCGCCAGAGTAAGCCCCGACCAGGCTTGATCGGCGGCGGAACGAAGCTCACCTCATCAAGCTTGCTGGTAGCCCCGGTATCACCGGCCACCGCGATTGGCACGGGCGGAGGCGGCCATTGGGCCGCGTCCTTGAGTCGGCGCATCTCGTCCGGAGGGATGGGCGGCAGAAACCGCAGCGCTGCATTGGGAACCTTCAGGGTCTCGTTCTGACGGGCAACCTCGAGGCTGATATCAGCGGGCATTCCCGGCCGAAGGAGCAGATCGTTGTTCGCGACTTCGATCACCACCGCATAGGTCACCACGTTTCCGATCGTGTGCGGCTGGTTGCGGATCTGCCGAACGGTGCCGGAGAACTCCCGGTCACGATAGGCATTGACGGTGAAGGTTGCCTGCTGACCTGGGCAGATATAGCCAACATCCGCCTCGCTCACGTCGGCCAGAAGGTCCATTCGCGACAGGTCCTCGGCCAGCACAAACAGCTCGGGGGTCATCAACGCAGCGGCGATCGTCTGGCCCACGTCAACGCGGCGATCCAAAACGATTCCATTGATCGGCGACACGATCTCGGTCTTGCCGAGACGGTATTTCGTCAGTTCGACCGCGTTTTGCGCGCCGCGGACTGCTGCAAGGCCTGCCTCTTTGGTCGCAATTGCCGCTTTCCAAGCGGCCTCCAACGTCTGGTACTCCTCGTCGCCGGCCGCATTCTGGGCTCTCAGCTTCTGGATCCTGTCCAATCGACGTTTCGCCTCGGCCTCCTGGACCTCCAATTGCCGAACCGTGGCCTGAGCCCGGGCCAACTCAGCGTTGGCTTGTTCGTTTTCGGCCTGAAAAAGCTCGGGTTTCAAGCGGGCGATGACCTGCCCCTCTTGGACGCGATCATTGTGCCCCACGGCGATCTCGCCGACCGTTCCTGAGACCTCACAACCCACCAGAACCTGCGTTGTCGGTGCCAGACGCCCCGTCGCCGTCACGGTCAGAACGAGGGGGCCCCGGCTAACCTGGACCGTGTGGATTTCGATGGATTGCTGCGGCTTGAGTCGACGATAGCCAACCCACAGAAGAACCCCCAGAATGGCAATAACCAACAAACGAACGACCCACTTAGCCATGTGTGACTCCCCCACCCTGCCGACGCCCGCGCGCGCTGCGACTCCGCGACCGTGCCTCACCGCTGCTATCCATCGGCGTCTGTGCTCCATCCGGCCCAACAGATGGGGGGCGAAGGCTCGCCGCCCCCCCCTGTCCCAGGCCGCCCCTGTCCACGCCTCTTTGGGGTTTCCCACCCTCGCTGTGTGTTGACAGGTGCGGACACTTGCGACAATATACGCGTCTTTACTATGACAACTGACTAACGAGGCCAGTAAGGTAGCATAGTCAGAGCACGAGTGAAAGAGACGATTAAGTGAACGCAGAATTCCACCGCGTTTCGATACTAGGTACGGGTGCGTTGTTACAGGAAAACACAGGCCCGAAA
>CAZTQK010000219.1:0-10426 GCA_964615635.1 uncultured Planctomycetales bacterium | reverse complement strand
AGATCGGCGACACCACGACGCTGGCCGATCCGACGGTGGTCAAGAACCTCGTCGATACCTACACGCCGCTCAAGTAGTGTGAAGGTTCAAGGGCCGCGGGGATGGGAATGAACTGTCCCCGCGGCCGATCTTTCTTCGTATAGGCCTGGCCGCATCGCGACGGGGCGATGGCCCTCGAATCATTTCTGCGGTGGTCGACCAGGCGAATGGGACCATTTCTGCTCTTGGCTGCCATGCATACTGGTGTGCAGGCGCGAAAGGATTGGTGTATGAGCAACTCTGCTAATGACCCTTCTTCCCAGGCGGCGGGCTACGCATCGAATCTCCCCGAGTGTGCCGTCGCGGTTGCCAACCGCGGTTGGACGGTTACGCTGGCCGGTACCGGCATCAATCTGGCCCTTGGGGTGCTGTATACGTGGAGCGTTCTGAGCAAAGGTGTTCCCGCCGACTGGGGCTGGACCGAAACGGACAAGGTGTGGCCCTATTCCATTGCCTGCCTTGTCTTCTGCCTGGTCATGGTGCCGGCCGGTCGGCTGCAGGATAAGATCGGGCCGAGGATTATCGCGACGCTCGGCGGACTCCTGGTGGGTGTGGGCATGATTCTGGCCAGCTTCAGCACTGAGCCGATGGGCTACATGATCGGTTTCGGGGTCCTGGCGGGAGCGGGCATTGGATGCGGTTACGCCGCGGCCACTCCGCCCGCGGTGAAATGGTTCCCGGCTGCCAAGACCGGACTGATCGCCGGCATCGTGGTTTCGGGTTTTGGCTTAGCCAGTGTTTACACTGCCCCTCTCTGCAACTACCTGACGCGTCCCCCTCGCGACTTGCGAACGGCCATGATGGTCCTGGGTGTGGGGTTCCTGGTGCTCGTCGTAGCCCTTGCTCAGTTGCTCAAGGCGCCGCCCAAGGGTTATGTCCCTGTTGGGACACCGGTAGCCAGGCCGGGTGCGGCTGTGAACAGGAAAGAGGACTTCACGCCAAGCGAGATGCTCCGGACGTGGCAGTTCTACGTATTGTGGTTCATGTATGCGTGCGGAGCAGGGGCCGGCCTGATGATCATCTCCAAGCTGGTGAAAATCGTCCAGGATCAGGCCGCGCTCTCGCTTGGGTTCCTGCTGGTTGCGGTCCTGGCTGTGGGCAACGGCGGCGGGCGGATTCTGGCCGGGACGCTGTCCGACAAGATAGGACGAAAGGCGACCCTCTTCATCTGCTTTGTCGTGCAGGCCGTGGCGATCATCCTCCTGTCGATGACCAAGGAGGGAACCACACTGGCCAATCCGGTCGTCCTGGCCGTCCTGTCGGCACTGATTGGAGCGAATTACGGCGCGAATCTGGCCCTGTTCCCGTCGGTGACCAAGGACTTCTACGGCCTCAAGAACTTCGGCGTGAACTACGGACTGGTGTTCACCGCCTGGGGCCTGGGCGGGTTCATGCTGTCGCTCCTGGCCGGTAAGGTCTATGACAAGACACAGGCCTTCACTTTTGCCTATTACTGCTCGGCGGTCCTGCTCGTCGCAGCGGCGGTGGTGACCTTCCTGGTGCGACCACCGCAAACCAGGGCAAAGTTGGTCGAGGCCTGACAAGACCGCGGCAGTTCTGTACTGGGCTGCTAGACTATTCGACCTTTAGGCTGTCAGGAGAAGCCCGCCGTCGGCCTTTCAGAACCGCGACCGTACTCGTCCTGCGTAGCCTACTGGCGAAGCCGGAAGGGAGCGGAGAGCAAGGCAGCGAGGCGAGTGGCTAAGAGCCAAGAGCTAAAAGCTAAGAGCTCGTTTTTCGAAACGAACCCAACGAGGCAGCGATCGGCCGTCAGCAGGTAGGGCAGGTCAGAGTCGCCAAGGGCCAGGTGGCCCATCCTCGCCGTGGCGAGGGTGGGGTCTCGATGATGACCGGAGGCGTATCGTCGGTCCCTGCTTCGTTCGATGAGCTTCGCAGGACGTACGCTGGGCGCGGGCGATTCTTCCTAGCTCGTCCTGCACAGCGCACTCCGCGGAGCAGGACAGCCGAATAGTCTGGAAGTCTAAGGGCCGAAGAGTCTTTCCGTGCCCGCAGATTACGCAGATTAACGCGGATGAAGTAGGGCCGACGCCCTCGTCGGCCCTTTCTGACCGCCCCATCTCTCACGCTCGCGATTCCCGCATCAGGGGCGATCTCTTTGTGCCCTGGCGACTTCGTTGTGACAAGCTGCTGATTGACCGCTGAATACGCCGAATACGCGGAAGGAGGTCCGATGTCCCGGAGCCGCCTGGCTGAAAGATGCTTGCCACGGCGTAGCTCAAGAAGCGAAGCCGCGACCGCTTCTTCCAGAATCGCGACCATCAGGGCGGCACCCTCTCACGGGGACACCCCACCAACGAGCCGCGGGGCTTCTTGGGCTGAGCTTGTCGAAGCTGTCCCCGCGGTCCTGCCTCTTTCGCACGGCTGACTGCCGACCGCTGACTGCTGACCGCTCTTCTCTTTCAGAACCGCGACTGTCAAGGAGCGGCCGGCAACGCGTTGCTGATTGCTGACCGCCGATCGCTTGTCCCGAGCGCAGTCGAGGGGCTGACCGCTGATCGCTTCCTTCTGCCCAACAGACTAACAGACCAATAGACCAACAGACTAACGAACCAACAGACCAACCGCCTTGCCGAGGATGCAGGGGAGGAGGGCGTCGAGTCCGGCGCTGGCCCACGTGTTCCTCAGCCGGCTGAGCGAGCCGTACACCCCCGCCGGCCTGCGGAGCATCGTCAAGCGGGCGGCCAAGGACGCGGGCATCGACCTGACCGGCTCCTACCGGCTGCGGCATACCTTCGGGCAGTGGATGGTGGATTCGGGGGCGTCCATCGACGAGGTCGGGGCAGCCCTCGGCCACGAGCCCGGCTCCCGCGAGACGCAGCGCTGCGCCCAACTCCGCCGCGACAGGGTGGTGAAGGCGATAGAAAGCCTTGACAAGCAGGCGGTTGCGTACCTCGATACCACCAAAAGATCCGTTGACACTGCCCCGGCGAGACGGAAGCGAAAGGGCGGAAGGCAAAAAACAGCTTGACATCACCTCCTGCGTATAGGAGAATCCCTAGTGTCGCGATAATGGTGGGGCAAGGTACGTTGGGGCAAAGCACGTTTTGACGGTCGCGGCAATCTGAAGACATGCCAGTTCAGGGAGAGAGAGCGCAGAAGGTGCGCCTCTCCCTTTTTCTTTGCGCCGCACGTGCCGGTGCTGGGGTGTGCCAAGGCTCTCATGTTGGGAGGAGAACGATATGCGAACAAGAGTCGTGATTCTGTCGGTGTGTTTGGGATTGGCGGGCACGGCGGTTGCGGTGAACATCGAGACCGTGCCGGTGGGCAATCCGGGGAATGCGGGTGAGCTTTCAGGAGAAGGTGCGGGTGGCTACGGCCCGGATCGGATCTGCGGTGCAGTCGGCTACACCTACAACATCGGTAAGTACGAGGTGACGGCCGGCCAATATGCCGAGTTCCTCAACAAGGTTGCTAAGACGGACACGTACGGTCTGTACAACACGGGCATGGCGAATACCCAGTATGGCAGCGGGATCAGCCGTAGCGGCTCTTCGGGCAGCTATACGTACATGGTCAACTCCGCCTTTGTGAACCGCCCGGTCAACTGGGTTTCGTGGGGCGACTCGGCGCGGTTCGCGAACTGGCTGCACAACAATCAGCCGACGGGCGCCCAGGGCGCCTCGACCACGGAGCGAGGCGCGTACACGCTCGATGGCGCCACGAGTGATGCGGCCTTGTTGGCGGTCAACCGCAACAGCAACTGGAAGTGGGCGATCACCAGCGAGCGTCGTATCGCATCTACATCGACCCGTCGGACGAGTTCAACGACGTCGGGTTCCGTGTCTCCGAGGTTCCTGAGCCCGCTACGATCGTGATGTGGTCTCTGGCTGGCGTGGGGATCTTACGAAGGAAGAGAGCGTAACGATATTACCCTTTGCCCTTTGGCCCTGTTACCCTTTTTTCTTCGCCGCCGAACCCTTGACACGCGACGGGCGCAAAGCGCCCAAGAGCGACGTACGTCGCGTCGCGTGTCAAGGGGAAGGCGGCGCGCGAGTTTTTTCGAGCCATGCGCACGCGCCGCATCAGCGGGGATTCCCGCAATGAACCGCCGGTCCTGCTGGTCAAGTCGTATGACGTGACGAAGTGGCTGCTGGATCGGGGCTTGACGTTTCTCCAGCATCACCTTGTTCTTTTTCCTTATCTGCGTTCATCTGCGTGATCTGCGGGCACTCTCCTGCTTCTCCGTATGTGTGTTACCGCGCTTGAAACCACACCGTTGCAGGTTAGTCTGACATTGTTGTGGTTACGCCGGGTTCATGGACGCTTGGTCCGCGGCTTGCTTGGATAAGACACGACCGGAGGATTCACTGATATGGAATCAGACTATCCGCTGAAGGAGGAGACCTACCGCTTGATCGGTGCCTGCTTTGAGGTCTACAACGAGAAGGGATGCGGTTTCACGGAGCCGATTTACCAGGAATGCCTTGAGATCGAACTGCGGATGCAAGACATTCGGTTCGATGCTCAGAAAGAGCTTTCCCTGACCTACAAGGGGCACCCGCTGACAAAGAGCTTCGTCCCCGACTTCTTCTGCTTCGATCAGGTGGTTATGGAGATCAAGGCGGTCTCCGCCCTGACCGACGAACACCGTACGCAGGTGCTCAACTACCTGACCGCAACCAGCGCGGAGGTTGGATTGCTGGTCAACTTTGGTCACTACCCGAAGCTCGAATACGAGCGGATCATCAATCAGCGGAAGAAGAGGCGGGTATCGCACGAATGAAAGAGAAGACGGAATTGCCCGCAGATCACGCAGATTGACGCGGATTTTGAAGGCGAAATGTTGAACAGACAGAGAGAACGGGCCACTTTCGTTTTTCAGCGTTCCACATTCCCTCCCCTCGGCCCCAATCCTTCTGCTCTGCCCATCCGCGTAGATCCGCGTGGTCTGCGGGCCATACAGGCTCCGAGCTCTTGGCTTTTAGCCCTTGGCAGATGGCTTTTTCTTGCTAACAGACCAACAGACCAACAGACTAACAGACCAATAGACCAGCAGTCTCCCCGCTCCGCTCGCGCCGGCTTTGCCGGAACGTGCGGCGCGTTCTCTCCTCATACGGGCCCAGCGGTCGCACTCTGCGCACACCTGCCCAGAACCCGGACCGCCTGGCCCAACGCTCTTTGGAAACCGAATCCCGCAGATGGGCTCTGTCCGGCCAGGAGCCAACAGACCCTCCGCGCAGAACGAACCCACCATGGCTTTTCTGGCTAAGAGCTAAAAGCTCGTTTTTCGAAACGAACCCAACGAGGCAGCGATCGGCCGTCAGCAGGTAGGGCAGGTCAGAGCCGCCAAAGGCGGCGCAGACCTGCCGCATGCCTGACAGCTCCTCCGCGCCAAACAAAGCCAAACTTGGGCAGGCTGGGTAAGATAGGCCAAACATAGTTTAATACATAAATATATGTCTAACAGAACCGTATGGCGCACAAACGCAAGACCGTGGTAGCCGACAGCCAGCGGGACGGATTCCGCAAACGGAGGCGGCCCGGAAGTGATTCCGGGCCTAGTGATTCCTGGCTAAGGGCTGAGAGCTAACAGCTAACAGCTGCCCGACGTCAGGAGACGGAGGGCGTGTTCTTGGGTTCGGGGGTGGGGGGGCGTACAATGCTTGCGTGAAGACTGGGTCATCGAGCAATGTCGAGCAGGAGCGGTCGCGCCGGCGGTTGACCGTACAGGGGCGGGTGCAGGGTGTCGGCTTCCGGCCCTTTGTCTGTCGGCTGGCGTGTGATCTTCGGCTGGGGGGCTTCGTGGGCAACGACACCCATGGGGCGTTCATCGAGGTTGAAGGGCCGGCCTCGGCGCTCGACGAGTTCGAACGGCGATTAAGGGGGGAGCTGCCGCCGTTGGCCCGGATCGCACAATTGACCGGCAGTCTGGTTGCGTCGGTTGGCGAGACGACGTTCCGGATTATCCACAGTTCGACCGCCGGCCAGCAAGACGCCGAGATCACACCCGACACGGCCACCTGTCCCGATTGCCTGCGCGAGCTGTTCGACCCGGCGGATCGGCGGTTTCGATACCCGTTCATCAACTGCACGAACTGCGGGCCGCGATACTCCATCATCCAGGCGGTGCCCTATGACCGGCCGAACACGACCATGCGGCGGTTTGTCATGTGCCCGGCGTGCCAGGCCGAGTATGACGACCCGGCGAATCGCCGCTTCCACGCCCAGCCGAACGCCTGTCCCGTGTGCGGGCCGCGGGTGTGGCTGTGCGACACGTCCGGACGTGAGATAGCGGGTGATGCCATTCGCCTGTGCGCCGAGCGACTGCGAGACGGGGCGATTGTGGCGATCAAGGGGATCGGCGGGTTTCACCTGGCGTGCCGGGCCGATCGTGACGAGCCCGTTGTCCGGCTCCGCGAGAGAAAGATGCGGGAAGCCAAGCCGCTGGCGATCATGGTCGCGAGCCTCGACGCGGCCGGAGCCATCGCCGAGGTTAACGAGGTTGCGGCCGTCGAGCTGAGCGGGCCGGTACGCCCGATTGTGCTGCTTCCGAAGAAGCCGCAGGCCTCGATCAGCCCCAACGTCGCGCCGGGCAATGATTGCTTCGGCATCATGCTGCCGTACACGCCGCTGCACCATCTTCTGATGGCAGAGAACGTCGGGCCGCTGGTGATGACATCGGCCAACCCGACGGACGAGCCGCTGTGCTCGCGGAATGACGAAGCTCTCGAACGCCTGGCGCAGATTGCCGACGCATTCCTGATGCACGATCGCGATATCGAGCGGCGGGTGGACGACTCGGTGGCCAAGTTGATGTCCGGCGCGGCGGGTGAGCGAGTGATTGTGCCGATCCGCCGGGCTCGCGGCTTGGCGCCAGCGCCGATTCGCGTTCCCATCGAGTCGCCCGCGCCCGTGCTGGCGGTCGGTGGCGAACTGAAGTCCGCGGTCTGCATTCTGAGCGGCGGGCAGGCGGTTCTCAGCGAGCATCTCGGCGAATTGGAGAACCCGGCCGCGTTCCGCAACTTCACCGCCACAATCGAGCAGTTCAAGAAGCTCCTGCGTGTCGATCCGCGGGTCGTCGCCTGCGACATGCACCCGGACTATGCGGCCACGCGTTATGCAGCCACTCTCGGGTTACCGGTGACCGAAGTCCAGCATCATCACGCTCATATCGTCAGTTGCATGGCCGAGGCGGGCCTCAGCGGACGCGTGATTGGAGTCTCCTGTGATGGCACCGGGTACGGAACCGACGGCGCCATCTGGGGCTGCGAGGTTTTGGTGTGCGACGAAGCGGAGTTCGAGCGGGTCGGCCATCTGCGATACTTCAAGCTGGTCGGCGGTGATCAGGCAGCCAAAGATACATGGCGGCCGGCCGCAGGTTTGCTCCGGGAGACGTTCGGTCAGGATTGGAGACAGGCTGTCGGGCCATTATTGGACAGGATCGACCAACAGGCTCTGAGCCTCGTGGACCGGCGCTTGACGGCTGCTCACCAGATTCCGTGGACGTCCAGCCTGGGCAGACTGTTCGACGCGGTGGCGTTCCTGCTGGGCATCTGCGACCGAAATCGATACGAGGCCGAGGCGGCCATGGCCCTTGAGGCGGCGGCGAGAGCGGCATCCTCGGCAGTTCCTCTTGCTTACGCGATCGAGAAACCCGACGATGGCAACTGGCCAGCCGTCTGTGATTTCCGGCCGATGGTCAAGGACATGCTGGCTCGCCTGGCCGATGGCGAGCCGACTGGCACCCTCGCCAGGGCATTTCACGAAACCTGTGCCGGCATGTTGGCCGATGTTGTTGGGAGTGTCGCAGTCGTGACGGGTATTCGTCACGCCGTTCTGAGTGGCGGGTGCCTTGCGAATCGCCTGCTGTTGGAACTGCTGACCGAGCGGCTCACAGAGCGAGGTTTCAAGACGTCGTCGCATCGGGAGGTCCCGACAGGCGATGGTGGTATCGCCTTGGGACAGGCGGCTGCCGCTGCTGAACGCGTCAGGAGAAGGCTGATATGTGTCTAGCGGTGCCTGGAAAAGTGCTGGAGATTCGCGAGCCCAGTGCGGATGCTCCGATGTCGGCCGTCGGCACGGTCGATTTCCAGGGCACGCGTCTGGAAGTTGGTCTGGCGTTCACGCCGGAGGCCAAGATCGGCGACTGGGTGCTGGTGCATGCCGGCTACGCCCTGAGCGTCCTGGACGAGGCTGAGGCTTTGGAAACGTGGACCTATCTGAAAGCCGCCGGTGTCGCCGAGCTGCCGCCGGAGTTGTCGGGCGAGAACTAGCGTTTGCGGCTTGCCGCTGTGAGCTCATATGTCGCATCTGAGCATCGAAGAACTGAAGGAACGAATCGCAGCGGTCGCGTGCGACATGCGGCCGGTGCAGCTCATGGAGATCTGCGGCACGCACACGGTCGCGCTCTTCAGGACCGGCGTCAAGTCGCTCCTGCCGCCGACCATCCGTATGGTGAGCGGGCCCGGCTGTCCGGTTTGCGTGACCTCGCAGGGATACATCGACGCGGCATGTGAGGCCGCCATCCGGCCTGAGATCACGGTCTGCACTTACGGCGACATGGTCCGCGTGCCGGGCAGGACCGGCAGCCTCGAGAAGCAACGGGCTCGCGGTGCCCAGGTGGTGATCGTGTATTCGGCGCGCGACGCGGTCAAATACGCCGCCGATCATCCCGACCGCCAGGTGCTTTTCCTGGCCGTCGGCTTCGAGACAACGGCTCCGGCGACGGCCGCCGCAGTGCTCGATGCCCAGAGCCGCGACCTGCGGAACTTCTTCATACTTGCAGGTCATAAGCTGGTGATTCCCGCTATGACCGCCTTGCTTTCCAGCGGTGATATTCCGATCGATGGTTTTCTCTGTCCCGGCCACGTGACAGTGGTGATCGGCTCGGCGGCCTATCGACCGGTGGCCCAGCGATTCGGCAAGCCCTGCGTGGTCACCGGCTTTGAGGCCGGGCAGATGCTCTTGGGCTTGCTGCACCTGTTGGAGCAGATTGCCCGCGGCGAGTCGAGAGTTGAGAACGTTTACGGCGTTGCGGCGACCGAGCAAGGCAACCTGGCCGCGCGCGAATGCCTGGCCGGCGTGTTCGAGCCGGCCGACACGGTCTGGAGGGCCATGGGCACGATTCCGGCCAGCGGGCTTGAGCTTCGCCCCGCATTCAAGCGGTTCGATGCCGTGACCCAGTTGGGCTTGACCATCGGCGAGGATTATGAGCAGCCCGGCTGCCGATGCGGCGAGGTGATCCAGGGCAAGCTTTTGCCTCCGGATTGCGGTCTGTTCGGCAAGGCCTGCACGCCGACCATGCCCGTCGGGCCGTGCATGGTCAGTTCGGAAGGCACGTGCGCGGCGTGGTACAAGTACGGTGGGGCGAGGATCCTGGAACGGGGGTAGAAGGCATGCCCACGCCGAGCCGTAGGCATGGCACCCAGCACCTTTTGGACAAGCATGACCCATGACTCAGAATGAGCCATCAAGAGAGGAGCGGATCGTCCTGGCCCACGGCGGGGGCGGCGAACTGACGCGACGGCTGATCCAGGAGCGTTTTCTGCCCCCGCTGGCCAACCCGTTGCTCAGTCCGCTGAGCGATAGCGCGATACTCTCGGTTTCAGGGCGAATCGCATTCACGACTGACTCTTTTGTCGTCCAGCCGCTGGAATTTCCGGGCGGCGACATCGGCCGCTTGGCGGTATGCGGTACGGTGAACGATCTCGCGGTTGCCGGAGCGGTGCCCAAGGCCTTGAGTCTTGCCATCGTCATGGAGGAGGGCCTGGAGCTTGCTCTGCTCGATCGCGTGATACGATCGATCGCCGAAACCGCCGCCGAGGCCGGCGCGGTCATCGCCACCGGTGATACGAAGGTCATCGAGCGACGCGGCGATGACGGATTGACCATTACCACCGCGGGAGTCGGCGAAGTGCGGGAATGTGCCCGCCTCGGCGCTGACCGCCTGGTGCCGGGCGACGCGGTGATTGTGACCGGACCGATCGCCGAGCACAGTCTGGCGATCATGTCGGTCCGCGAGGGGCTGGGTTTCGATACGCAACTGACCAGCGACGTTGCGCCCTTGGCGAGCCTGGTGGATGCGATGTTCAATAGCGGTGTCGACATCAAGTTCCTGCGCGATCCGACGCGAGGAGGCGTGGCCGGTGTGCTGGCCGATTTGGCCGAGGATTCGCGACTGACCATTGAGGTGACGGAAGAGTCAATGCCCATCACCCCTGTCGCGCGGCACACCGCCGAACTGCTGGGGTTGGATCCGCTGACGGTTGCCAACGAAGGCAAGGTTGTGGCTGTGGTGGCTGGGCCGGACGCGGACCGTTTGCTGCAGGCGTGTCGCAGCCATCCGCTCGGTCGTCATGCGGCCGTGATCGGGCAGGTTGTCCGCCGCGACCCGCCGCTGGTCGAGTTGATCACTGCGACCGGGGGG
>CAZTQK010000218.1:0-10432 GCA_964615635.1 uncultured Planctomycetales bacterium | reverse complement strand
TCGATGTCACCAACCGGGATGAAGAACCACTCGCCTTGGCGGATGTAAGCCGAGTTCCGGCGCCGCTTGCGGTCCTTCGTCGAGACGGCTCGGCGAGCCTGCTCGACGCGCACCTGGACAGGCTTGAGCGCCTCCATGGCCGTCGCCACGTTCGAGACGCTCCTGCCTGGAACGGCCGCGACAAACCACGACCGCTCGTCGTGACCGCAGAGGAACTTCTCCTTGGTGCCGCTCGCCAGATTGCGGGCCATCAACAGAAGATGCCGCTCGGCAGGACGGGCATCGAGGACCTCCACCGAGGCCAGGCGCCGATCCACCTGCACATCAAAGAACTCGCCGTGGCCATCCTTGCGGACATACAGGCGGATCCCCTGCGAATTCACCGCATCCGACCGCCATGCCGGATGACGCGGCCGCTCCGGATCATGAACCCGAACCCGAGCACCAATACGGCCGAACTGCCGTTCAACTAAGCCATCCATTGTGAACTCCATTCACTCAATCACTCATGCGCCACATGAGGGCGCAGAGACTTCACTCTCGCCGCTGCGAGCCGAAATGAACGGACTCGTTGCGGCGGACTGTCAGCGCGAACAACTTGAGACCGCGCGCGTCACCCGCGCGGCGGGGTTCATCGTCCGTATGTCTACTGGGGAGACTGATCCCAGTGCCGCGGTCAGATCCGGCAGGTCGCCGGGTTAGCCGTAGCTAACGATGCGACGCCGGCCGTCTGCGGCATAGACGATCACATTTCTGACTGAGCACGATCAGCATGATGGATCACCTTCGATCAATCAGAGACCTTCAACAAGAGACCTCTGTAAACGGTCTATATACACCATGAAAATGCCGGAGTCAAATGGAATCCGCACTTTTCTTGACCTCATCTCGATGATCGTCAGTCATCGGCCTTATCCGCGTCCTTGATCACGAACCGGGCCTTGAGCCGGGCAACCTCGGTGGCCAGACCGGCGGCGGTTACCGAACGAAGGACCTCGCCGAAATCCTTGTACGCGGCCGGGGCCTCGTCCTTGGGGTACTGCCGGCAGTTGGTCAGAATGTCCTTCTCGTCGAAGGATTCATCGAGCGCCTTCTGGTCCAGCTCGCGAATCGCCTGCTTTCGCCCCAGGACACGTCCAGCCCCGTGGTTGACGCTGTAGCAGCTCTTGTCCGCGCCTTCGACGCCGACCATCACGGCCGAGCCTCGTTGCGGATCACCCGGCAGCAGAATCGGATGGCCGGTTTCGTAGAATGGCGTATCCTTGAGAGCATGGTGCCGAGCCGGGAAGGCCCGAGTCGCACCCTTGCGGTGAACCCATACCATCTTGTTGTCCACCACCTCCTGCCGGGCAATGTTGTGGCTGATGAAGTAGACCAACTCACCAGTCACGCCAGGGAAGACCTGTTGGAACGCCTCCAGTACCAACGCGTTGATCAGCAGGTGGTTGACCGTCGCGAAGTTCGCTCCCATGGCCATATCGTCCAGGTACGCATTCGCTTCGGGCGTGCCCAGTGGGGCGTAGACCAGTTCGCGGTCTTCGCCCGGCAGCGGAATGCTCCAGGCCTCGAACTTGGCTTGCAGGGCCTTGAACTGGGCGTGCGCCAGGGTGTAGCCGAAACCGCGCGAGCCGCAGTGCGACAGAAACGCCACGTGCCCATCCTTCAATCCGAAGACCTGGGCGCAGAACCTGGCCCGGCCGTCGTCGGTCACTTGAACCCGTTCGCACTCGCCAAAATGGTTGCCGCCTCCATATGAGCCAAGCTGGCTGATCTTGTCCCGGAAGTTGTCGAACTGGCCGCTATGGAGGAGCCAATCCAGGCGCGAAGACAGGGCGTCCCGGGTGCCGTCGTGGCCAAGATGAAAAGCATCTTCGCATCGGCGAGCCCAGCGGGCGGGGATGCCGAGAGACTCGCAGACCGCCTCAGAGGCACCTTCGGCGACAGCGCGGCGTCCCTGGGCTTCGGAGACATGCCGCGACTTGGGCACGCTGCGTTGTCCACGGCCGGCGCCGGTCGGCACGCGGTCGCAGATCGCATCAATGATCGCCCGACGCACGCGACGGTCCTCGATCTGCTCGGCCGGCAGGTCCAACTGCAGCAGACTCATCGAGCACTTGATGTCCACACCGACCGGCACCGGGTAGATGTGCGACGGGCTGACCAGCACGCAACCGATCGGCGCCCCGTAGCCGCAGTGGGCGTCGGGATTGAGCACCAGGTCCGTCACACCCGGAGCCATCCGGGAATTGAGGGCCTGCTGCAGTGTATGGTCATCGAACGTCTGGCGAATCGCCTCAGTTCCAATGACCGTGACCGGCTTGAGCTTGCCCCCCGCCACCGGCAGGATGGCCGTCGCCTCACCGGTCGGAATCAGTCTGTTCTTGTTCTCTGAAGGTTCACTCATCGAACACACTCCTCAACACCCGCCGATGCCGCCGACCGCCAGCAGTGGCGGCGACAAGAATCGAAGAAACATTGCCCAGTGCTCTGTCCGTTGAGCTACGCCCGCTCGCGCGGGTGGCGGGATTCGAACCCGCAACCGCTGGGTCCATGTAGTTCCTTCAGCATTCGCCGCCATTGTCTGCGATCATCCTCATCCTTCCAAGGGCGTCTTTCAGGACCCAGGTGCAAGCGACGGGTCATGCATTTGCCGCGAAGCAAACGCTGGCCCCTCGCTCACGCTCGGGGTTCTGACAGGACACCCGCATCACGAGTGTGACGACAAGGTTCAGGCGAAACGTTACGCGCTCTGCCATCTGAGCTACAGGCCCGACGCTCAATCAACAGGCCTGGTGGGACTCGAACCCACGACCACGGGATCAGATTCCATGTAGTTCCACCGGCATTCGTCACACACTGCGGTCGGTGGGAATCGAACCCACAACGGTCTGTGCCACCAGGCTCTCGACCTGGCGCGTCTGCCAATTCCGCCACGACCGCGAGTCAACTTCCAGCCGTCAAGCTGTCCAACTCGACCGCATACCCATTCAACTTCCTCTCCAATCCCCAAACCCCAATCCCCAGTCCCCGTCTGATGCGGCTGGAGGGAGTCGAACCCTCACGGGCGTATGCCCCCACGCTTCTGAGGCGCGGTCGTCTGCCAGTTCCGACACAGCCGCAGGCGTGACGACAAGGTTGTGCGAAACCATTTGCTATCCCGGTGCGTCTGTATTCCGCCACCGCTCGGGCGGGCCGAGACGGGCAGGATTCGAACCTGCACGCCGCTCTCGCGGCGCCGGGTTCCATGTAGTCCCGCAGGTATTCGTCACGTCAATTCCTCATCAGGCACCGGCGACAAGGCTTGGTGAGAGACTCCCGTTTCCGGGGCGGGATTCGAACCCGCTCGGCCCGAAGGCCTTCTCCGATGTACTCCCGCCGGCATTCGCCAGATCCTTTCGTTCATCTTGCACCTTCAATCTCGGACTCGTGTCCTTCGACTCGGAGCGGCTGGGTTTGAACCAGCGACCCCCTGCGCCCGAGGCAGGTGCGCTCCCAATCTGCGCTACGCTCCGTTGGGGGGAAGGATGGGATTCGAACCCACTCGCCGGGGATCACAGCCCCGTGCCCTACCCATTAGGCGACCTTCCCCGTTTGTGATGCCTTCGCCACGACTCGAACGTGGAACTCGACTTTCGTAGAGTCGCATGATGTCCATTTCACCACGAAGGCCTCGAACACTGTCCTGTATCTCCATCACTCGTCCTCGCCAGGACTCGAACCTGGAACCCGACCTTCGGAGAGTCGTGTGATCATCCTTTTCACCACGAGGACCTCATCTTCACTCACTCCGGGCCGCCGGGACTCGAACCCGGGCTTCCTGATTCAAAGCCAGGCGTGCGACCCACTACACCACGGCCCATTCGTCCCGCCTTCACTGGGCCGCCAGGGGTCGAACCTGGACCGGCGGGGTCAGAGTCCGCCGTGCTGCCCTTACACCACGGCCCACCATCGGGCGGCGGAACCGACAAGACTGGTCGAGACATCGTCATCGCTCAGATGTAGTCCCGTCCGCATTCGGCCCCGCCGCCCTTTGCCCGACCACCTCATTTCAACTCATCGCCGCCACTTCGCGGGCTTTGTCGCCGCTGACCAGCCGGGAGCATGCCCTGCGGCCAGCCCATCACCAGCGTGTTCCCGCCTTCGCCGCCGACCGTCTGCAGCAGCCGGATCTCCATCAGCGCCGGGTTCTCATCGATCAGTCGGGCGGCATTGGCCAGATTCCGCAAAGCTGCCGACTCACCGCGTGCTCGTTCCAGCGCCGCCCGGCCTTCCTGTTGGGCCCTGACCACTTCGGCGAAGATGCGTTTCAGCTCGCCCGGAAACATGATGTCTCGCACGTCAACCTTCTGCACCTCGACACCGAAAGACGCCGTCTGAGCAGCCACTTCCGGCAGAATCTGTCCGCCGACCGATCCACGCGACTCGATGATCTGCTCGGCCTTCTGACCCGCCACTGCCGATCGCAGGGCCAGTTGCACGGCCGTCCGCAACGAGGTCTCCGAGTCCTGCACGACATGGACCGACTGCTCCGGGTCCACGACTCGCCAGGTCACAGCCAGACTCAACTTCAGACTGATGTTGTCCTGGGTGATGACCTCCTGTCCGCCGACCAACAGCACACGCCACCGCGTATCGATGAGACTGCACTGCGTCCCGATCCTCGGCAGGTAGTACCGGCCGGGAGCCAGACGCCGCCGAAACCGGCCGTTCCTGTACAGCAACCCGACATAGCACTCCGGAACCGTGATCTTCACCAGCAACCGACAGATCACCGCGATCAGCCCGATAGCACCAACGAAGGCGATCCAATCCATGTTGTTCATTACCGCATCTCCTTCAGCCGATGTCGGCCCGCCCATCGGGGCCGCAGACGTTCGGCGGGGGCGTCAACCCGCAAAGCCGAACGTCTGCTGCTTCTTCAGCCGGCCCCGATGAGTCAGCCTTTGTGGGGTTTCGAACCCCGGCCGTTGACATCGGCTTGCCAATCGAGAGACGCTCACCACGAAACCGCTGCCGGCGATGCCGGCCGGGCTGCTTCGGCCTCTCGAGAATTCATCAAGATCCTCACAACACCACTGCTTCGATCTGGTTGACCCAGTAGCCGGCATCGGCCTGACCACCGGCGACGTCTGCAATCAGATTGAATACCTGATCCGAGAAGCCGCCGACATTGATGATGTCCTTGTGCTCCTTGGCCTGGGTCGAGTCGTACGGCTGGATGTCGATACAGACCATCCGGGCCTGCGGATTGCGCCGCTTGAACTCGGCCCACTGCCGCATCGTTTCCGTCGAACTGACCGTGAAGCCACCGTGACGCGGCGAATCAACCCACGACTCGTTGTCCGACACGTAGATCACCAGGTCACCGGTGGCCCGACGCTTGTTCAGGTACTGCAGCGGCGCCGAACAGTTCGTTCCGCCGCCTCCGACCGAGGCCAGCTTCTGAGCATTGGTCATCACCGAGTCGCGCGGGTTCAATCGCACACGAACCACGCCACACTCGAACGGGATGACCTCGGTCCGCGGGTTCTTCCGCAGCACGGCCGCTGCCACCAGAGCCGCAACGTCAACGCACCGCACCGCAGTCGTCGAGCCCTTACGGAAGCCGGTGACCGGCGAGTGCATCGAGCCGGAGACGTCCGGGAACACGTACACCTGCCCGTCTACCACCGGCACATTGGCCAGCGCAATCTCCATCGCATCCTGCAGCGACTCGCGAACCACGGCCGGCAGACGCTCGGAACCCGACAGATACGCCACCATCAACTGGTACGGGAACACCCGCGCCTTGGCGATCAACTCCGGGCTCCGCAACCGGTCGGCAATCAGCTTCGCCATATCCGGCAACTCGAAAACGCCGTGACGCAGGAAGGTGTTCAGGTTCATCCGCGTCATCTGCCACGAAGCATTCCGGGCAATTCCCGCCCACTGTTCACGGCTCAGTTCCAGACTGGTCAGCATCTGGAACGGTACGTCCGGCACTGCACCTGCCTCGGCCGGGTTCTGCTTGAACGCCTCGTAAGTCCGGACCACTTCCGGCAAGGTTTCGGCGTTGCACTCACGTCCCAACAGGTAGCCGTACAACGCAGCCCGCGAGGTCGTCGCCGGCTTCGGGTGAACCATCTTGACGATGTCCGCCAACGACGGGTCCTGACCGACCGAGCCGAAGAAGATCTGCTCATCGCTGCGCGATTCCAGCCACTGCAGGACCAGACGCTTCGGCAGCGTTCCCAGCGACTTGCGGCCGACGACACCCGAACGCATGATCTGCACGAAATTGCGCAGCATCTTCGGGTTGTCGATAACCCGGTCGAAGATCTCGGCCATGAGGCCCGGGCCCCTCACCGACAGAGCGGCGCACAGCAGGGCGGGCATGTCCTTCATGAAACCCTTCTGCCGGGCGAACAGGGCCGTACGGGCGATGAACTCCGGCTCAGTCTTGCCGCACAGCTCCAGCACATTCGTCAGTTGCCCATCGGCCGATGCGTAGAACGTCGAGTTCAAACACCCGGTCGCGGCGAACTGAGCCAACGCGTGCGTGGCGTCGAAGCCATATGCCTGCCCGCCGGCCTCGTTGACCATGTCCGACTTCGGGAGCAGCCTGCCGAAAACCGACTTGAACAGCGTCTTGTTTGCCATCGCCCATCTCCTTCTGGCCAAAGGTCCTTGTCTTGCATGCCAGGTACGATGGCGGAGCTATTTCACGCGGCGTGCCAGAAGCGAGGCAGAGAGCATCTGAAATCTCAAATGTCTGATTGCAAATGACTTATGGTATACTCAGCGGCTGACGGCGTCCGAATACGGCGAAGAAACTGCGGTGACGTATTTATCCTTTTAGATAATATGGTATATTGATATATATGAAACGAAGAAAGAACGTCCTCATCGGCCTGCTCGGAACTACGCTCGACGCGGGTGATGAATCAACCCGCTGGGAGCGATGGAGACCGAGCATCTCATTGTGTCAGCACGAGGATCTGCTGATCGACCGCTTCGAGCTGCTGCATCAAAGCAAGTACAACCCGCTGGCCCAGAAGCTGATCGCAGATATCGCCACGGTCTCCCCGGAGACTACCGTTCGGTCGCATCTGATCGAGTTCCGCGACCCGTGGGATTTCGAAGAGGTGTACGGGGCTCTGCACGATTTCGCCCGGGCATACCTCTTCGACACAGACAAGGAAGAGTACCTTCTCCACATCACCACCGGAACACACGTGGCACAGATCTGCTTGTTCCTGCTGAACGAGTCCCATTACATCCCGGGCAGACTCATACAGACCGCCCCCCCGCGAAAAAGGCACAGCCGCGAGCCCGGCGAGTTTCGGATCATCGATCTGGACCTCTCCAGATATGACCGGCTCGCGCAGCGGTTTCAGGTCGAACAGAAAGAAGGATTGTCGTTCCTCAAATCGGGCATCGACACACGGAACCGCACCTTCAACCGGTTGATCGAACAAATCGAGCACGTGGCGATTCATTCGTCGGATCCCATCCTGCTGACCGGACCGACCGGGGCCGGAAAGTCGCAACTGGCCCGACGCATTTTCGAACTCCGCAAACAGCGCCGGCAGGTGGAGGGTGCGTTCATTGAGGTCAATTGCGCCACGCTGCGAGGCGACGCGGCCATGTCCACGCTCTTCGGTCACAAGAAAGGCGCATTCACCGGCGCCGTCCAGGATCGGCCCGGGCTGCTCCTGGCTGCCAACAAGGGGCTCTTGTTTCTGGATGAAGTGGCGGAACTCGGCCTGGACGAGCAGGCCATGCTGCTGCGGGCACTCGAAGAAAAGACGTTTCTGCCGCTGGGCTCGGACACCGAACAGCACAGCGACTTCCAACTGATCACCGGCACGAATCGCGACCTTGCCCGACGGGTGACCGACGGCCGGTTTCGCGAGGATCTTCTGTCCCGCATTAACCTATGGGCTTTCCGGCTGCCCGGCTTGTGCAAGCGTCGAGAAGATATCGAACCGAACGTGCAGTATGAGTTGGACCAGTTCGCCCGCCGGACCGGCACGCGCGTCTCCTTCAACAGGGAGGCCGCCCAGCAGTTCCTGCGGTTCGCGGCGTCCGACATCGCCGTCTGGCGGGCCAACTTCCGCGACCTCGGAGCGGCTATCACGCGAATGGCAACTCTGGCCCCGGGCGGTCGGATCACAACCGATATCGTCGAGCAGGAGACAACCCGTCTCACGACGGCGTGGTCGTTGGTGGAAACGAAGGCCAACGACCAGGAAGAGGTCCTCGCAAACCTGTTGGGCCAAGCCAAGGCCGAGCAGATCGACCGGTTTGATCGCGTGCAACTCGCCGACGTCATCAGCGTCTGCCGTCAGTCGCGCAGCCTGTCGGATGCAGGCCGAAAGTTGTTCGCCATCTCACGTCAGGACAAGAAGCAACCCAACGACGCCGACCGCCTCCGCAAGTACCTGGCGCGTTTCGGGCTGACCTGGACAATGATTACTGAAACGACCACGGTGCCAGTCAAGCCGCCCGGCTGATGGACCGCGGGCTCGCGAACAAAGACCCAGAATGAACCCCACGGCTCGTCAAGGGTGATCAGGCCTTCTCGCTGAAGCTATGCCACTCGATGCCGACCTTGCCAAGAACGTAGCCGACCTCGCGGAGGTAGTCGCCGTAGGTGACGACGGCGTGGAAGCCCTGCATCTCGCGGGCCATGCGGCGCCAGTCGCCGTCGATGGCCACGTCCATCTGCGAGCGGCACATGTCGTAGGCCGGGCTGTCGATGATCCTGCCCCGGAAGCCGAACCACTTGGTGCAGTTGAGGTTCGGGATGATAACGGTGATGACCTGGCCCTTTTCGTACTCCACCTTGGTGGCGGTGCCGTAGTCCGACTCGAAATGGGTCATGATCTTCGTCGGGGCGTAGTCCCGGCCGTTCATCCGCCGCGGGGCCGCGCAGTGGGCCATGGTGATCACCCCGTCGTGCGGGAAATGCGTATTGCAGACGAACGAAGGCTTGCCCGAGATCCAGCGCATCAGCACACCCGGCGGTGTGTGCGTGTAGTCAGCGTGGCAGAAGGCTGTCAGCCCCTCGTCGTTCAGCATGGCCAGCACCAGGCAGGGCGCCGTGTCGAGCAGGCCGATCAACGATCCCATGCAATGGGCGACGCCGAGGTTGGTGGCGCCCTTTTCCTTCATGATCTCCTTGAAGACGCGCAGGGCGAGGAATGAGTTCTCGACGAATCGCTTCTCGATGCCCAGATCCACGTTGGGCTGGGCCAGGAACTCGTCCGCCTGTCGGCCGATGTCCTGCATGGCCGTTGCATCGCCGCGGATCTTCGCGAGCTGCTCGCCGACACTGGCATCCGGCACGGTGATGATATCGAAGCCCCACACCTTCTTGGCGTAGTCAGGGCCCTTGTCCCGGCCGGGAGCGCTGTAGGCCTGCAGGCCGCCGATGGCCACGCACTTGGTCCCCTTGGCGTTCTTCAGGCCGTGCAAGGCCCGCAGCCGCCACAGCACCTCGCCCGGATCATCGACCACGACGTCGTCAACACCGATGCGGGTTTCCTTGATCAAATCCTCGTTCTTGCGAAGCCACCGCCAATGAACGATTTCGTAGTACAGGTAAACCGGCCCGGACTTGTGCCGCACGAACATGACGGCCGGCTTGCCTGAGGCGGCAATCGTCTCCAGCCATGACTGGTCGCCGCCCGCCGCGAAGAGAATGATCACGTCGGCATCACTGCTCGCGACGCTCTTGGCTTGGTCAGGGCCGGCAACCATCGCCAGCGGTTGCATCTGCAGATTGAACTCCGCCTGCGACGACAGCTTCGCGAGATCCTGCTCGACGCGGGCAACCTCCTTGGCCAGATCATCTTCGGTCAGGATGCCGCCGTACGGCCGCCAACTGGTCTTCTCCCGCCTCTGTGGGATGCTGTACATCAGGGCGGGCTTGACCTTGAGCGGAGCCCCCGCCGGCAAACCAGAACCGGCCGATTGAATTGCCTCGGCCGCCCGGGCTCGCGATGCAGCAAGCATCGCCACTCCGCCAACCGCCGCCGCCCCGCCGATGCCACCCAGCAGACTCCGGCGGCTGATGCCGGCCGCGCGCTCATGCGGATGACCGTAGCAGGCGTTGCCCTTGCCTTCTGACCCATGATTGATGTCGTGTGAATCGACTTGCATCGCGGGTGCCTCCTCGTCAATCGCGAACCGTCACTTCGAAATGCCACGGCGTTGCAGCATGCCGCGCCAGGGTTCATCTTACCTCAGATCGATTGCTGATACACCAGTCGGCATTTCGGATCGGCCGACTGGGGTGCGAGACAATTTGGGCGGCTCTTTCAGAACCCCGAGCGTGAGCGAGGGGCCCTTGACCGACCTTTGCAGGTCGGCCAAGGACAGACCAGGCCGCAGAGCGGCCACTGGAGTTTGGCATTTCCTCATCGTTTTACCCCTGATTTGGTTTCAC
>CAZTQK010000217.1:0-10453 GCA_964615635.1 uncultured Planctomycetales bacterium | reverse complement strand
TGGCCAAGCACCTGGGGGCACAGGCCCCGCAGCAACTCCCGAAGGCTTCCGGGCATTTCACCCACCTGCATCAGGAACGCCAGCGCCGCCCGCTCCAGCAGAATAACGCCGTGCTTGCCCCCGCCCTTGCCGTGCAACTTCTTGCTGTCGGCCACTGCCAGCCGCGGATCTCGCTTGGAAGCCTTACGTGTCACACTGTCAGCGAGGAGCGTCCAGAGATCCGGACCGTCGGCCGGATCGGCGGCTTGCTTCAAAGCTTCGAGGGGCACGTCAAACGCCGTGGCCGAGACCACCAACGGCCCGAGAAGGGGCCCGTACCCGGCTTCGTCGATCCCGACGACGGTGGCGGTCTGGTTCCGGCATGAGGGAGAGAGATCCGGCATAGCGGATGTTCATACCCAAACCGCCGGTCCGACTCAAGAGGATTTACAGAAAAGCGTCGATTCGGCATAGTACGGGCTCATGAGCTGCCCCTATCGACGATGTCGGGCCTATGTGTACTACCTCAGGAAGCCGATCCTGAGCGTCCTGCCCGCCATGGGCCTTCTCGCGCTGATCCTGATCATCGGCACCTTCTGCTTTCACTTCCTGTACCAGAAGCAGTTGAGCTACGCGGAAGCCTTCTACATCACCTACTGCCTCATGTGGGTTGAGCATCTGATCGAGTTCCCGAAGCATTGGCTGCTGCAGGTTTTCTACTTTGTGTTGCCGCCGCTGGGCTTCCTGGTCGTTCTCGATGCCGTCGTGCGATTCAGCTATCACATCCTTCGCCGTGACGAAGCCGGAGAGGAGTGGGTTCGAGCCATGTGCAAGACACTTAACGATCATGTCATTCTGTGCGGACTGGGCAAGCTCGGTTTGCGGACACTCCAGCAGCTCATGCGGCTGGGCGAGACGGTGGCAGTCCTGGAGAAGGATCCGCAGTGTCCGAACCTCGCCTTCGCGAGAAAGAACGGTATTCCCGTACGGCTGGGCCACAGCCGTGAGGAAGGGGTCTTCGATGACCTGAACGTCGCCAGGGCCAAGTCCATCATCCTGGCCACGAATGATGACCTGGCCAATCTGGAAATGGCTATCGACGCCCGCTGGCTCAACCCGCGAATTCGCGTGATCATCCGGGTGTTCGACCAGGAACTGGCCGCCAAGCTCCGGGACTCCTTCAACATGCCGTTGACCTTCAGCACGTCGGATCTGGCGGCCCCGTTGTTCGCCACTAGTTCGAGTGATCCGACGATCGTCAACTCGTTCTATGTGGGTGATCGCCTGCTTGTTGTGGCCAACGTCACAGTAAACGGCAGTTCGGAGCTGGCCGGGCGAGCCGTCCGCGAACTCGGCAAGACCCGCCACGCGTTCGTTCTATCGCACACACGATCCGAGCAGACGACGACGTTCCCCAGCGCCGAGCTGATTCTTCAGCCCGGCGACGCCATCACCGTCCAGGCCGAACCCGAGGACCTCAAGGCAATTCACCATCTGAACCGGAGTCAATGAAAGGCCGAAGGTCGCCAAGTGCATCCGACGGTTCCACATGCCATCGGCGGCTTGCCCCGAACCGGGCCCCGAGGGCCGGCCCGCCGGTGCCTGCCCCTCAGCCCTCCTACCGGGCGATTTCTTTGCTGGCACTCACCCGATTGAAATACATCCCCACATCCCAGACCGGGCCCATATCGCCGATCGTCTTCTGAGCCACGATGGCCGACCGGTTGCCCAGATCCAGGCCCATCTTGACCCTTGAAGCAAGATCCGCTTTCCGGTTGAGCGAACCATCCTTCTGGATTCCCAGGTAACCGGCGACGAGGCCGGAGCTGCACGCGTCACCCGCACCCGGGCGATCGAGGATCACATAGTCAAAAACGTCACCCACGATGCAACTGCCATCCGGCAAAAGTGCCGCGGAGGTCCACACACCCGTCTCATTGGTGATTCGCTTGCGGATCGTCAGAACATACAGCTCGCACCTGTTGCCGTAGCGTTCCTTGAGAGCCTCAAGCACCTTGCGGCTGCGTTCGATGAGCACATCGATTGGCGAATCATCGTCGACGCCAAGGTCGATTCCGAAGACCGTCTTGGCGTCCGTCTCCGTTGTGATCAGACCGGTGATCCAGCCGTTCCGCAGGTACGCGTCGAGTTGTTCCCGTGCCTGGGCGGGCGACCAGAGTTTCTTCCGGTAATTCACGTCGAAGAACACGGGGACGCGGGACTGCTTTGTCCGTTTGAGTGCCAGTTCTGTGTTGGCAGCGCAATTGCTGCTGAGCGCGGGTGTAATGCCGCTGATGAACATGGCCGAGCTCTGCTCGACAACGTCAAACAGCGATTCATCCGGGGCCAGTTCGGCGATGGCCGAGCCTCGCCGATCATAGTCCACCCGGGCCACGATCGGACCGAGTCCCTGTTCGAGGTAATAGACCCCGTTGCGCAGGTTGTTCGTCCAGCGGACGTGCCCCAGCCCGACGCCGTAGTGTCTCAAATCCGCTACCAGGGCTCGGCCTGCCAGATCATCGTTCAAAGCCGTGATGAGTTCCGATCTGAATTCGGGCGAGTAATTGGCAAGCTTGGCCAGCACATTGGCTTCTGAGCCGCCAGCCGTTATCTGAATCGTATTAGAGTCGCCGAAGGCCTGAGGGCCAACCGGAGACAATCTGACCATCACTTCACCGAAGCCGGACACAGTCAGACGGTTTTCCGACACCATTGACAGTCCTCCATGTACGAAGAAGAACATAGGTAAATCGAGACACTCAGAATTTCAGAAGAATTCTTTAGGAAAATCGCTTAATCCCCTTGACCTCTCGCAATCTGTGAGGTAGTCTATTTGTGTGGGTTACGCTTCCGCCTTCTCTCCTCTCCCTCCGCGACATGCGGGAGCGTTAAGTCCTTCAGTGGCTCCGGTTTGCCACGCCGGAGCCACACTTTTTGATACCGATCTGGGTACTGGTCCTCGGTGCTTTACCGTAGCTCGCCTGCGACTCCGGTTAAGCCCGTATCTTCTGAAACTTCTGGTAGGCCTCGTCCCAGCGGGCCGTGTCCTTGGGTTGATACGTCACGAGCTCGAAGGACTGGCGGATGAGCTTTCGAGCCGCAGCCAAGCTATCGAGAACGCCAGTGGCGACCGCCTGGACGGCAACGTTGCCTGCGGCCGTGGCCTCAATAGGACCGGCCACGACGGTCCGTCCGGTCGCATCAGCGGCCCACTGGCAGAGCTGCTTGTTCTGCGTGCCCCCGCCCACGATGTGGATCACCTCGGCGTGCTTGGCCGTGCAGGCCTCGATCCGCTCCAGGGTTTGGCGATAGGTCAGGGCCAAGCTCTCCAGGCACACCCGGACGGTCTCTCCAGGCGTGGACGGAGCCGCCTGACCGGTCTTGCGACAGAACTCCACGATGCGGGTCGGCATGTCTCCGGGCGGCAGGAAAGAGGCGTCGTCGGGATTCACCACTGCCAGGAACGGCCGGGCGGCGGCGGCCATTTCGGTCAACTGGGCGTAGCTGTAATCTTGTCCGGCCTTCTGCCAGGTACGCCGCGACTCCTGAACCAGCCAAAGGCCCATGATGTTCTTGAGGAACCGGAACGTTCCGCCCACCCCGCCCTCGTTGGTGAAGTTGTAGGAAAGCGACTTCTCGTTGATGATCGGCTCGGTCACTTCCATGCCCATCAACGACCAGGTTCCCGAGCTGAGAAACGCCCATGGGGCCTCGCCAACCGCCGGTACTGCGGCCACCGCCGACCCGGTGTCATGCGTGGCGGGAGCGATCACCGGCACCTGATCGATGCCGAGTTCCTCGCGGACGGCCTTGCAGACCGGGCCCAAAACGGTACCGGCCGGCACGATCTCGGGGAAGATTCTTGTTGGGATCCCCAACTTCTCGATAAGCCCTTTGGCCCAGCCTCCGGCGCGCGGGTCATACGCCTGGGTGGTGGTGGCGTTGGTGAACTCGCAGCACTTGCGGCCGGTGAACCAGAAGTTGAACAAGTCGGGCATCATCAGGAAGGTCTCGGCGACGTCCAGAAGCGGCGAGTTCGCCAGCTTCATGGCCAGGAGCTGGAAGACCGAGTTGAACTGCATGAACTGGATGCCGGTGTGGTCGAAGATTTCCTTCCGCGGCACGATGCCAAAGGCCTTGTCGAGAATGCCGTTGGTGCGGGCATCGCGGTAGTGGAAAGGGTTGCCGAGCAGCGCATGGCCGTGGGCGAACAAGCCGAAGTCGACGCCCCAGGTGTCGATGCCGATGCCCCGCAGGCCTGATGCCCGCTGCGAGGCCATGCCCACGCCTTGCTTCATCTCCGACCACAGCCGCAGGACGTCCCAGTGCAGTTCGTCCAGTGTCCGAATTGGACCGTTGGGAAAACGATGCAGATCGGACAGTTCCAGCTTGCTGTCGGACACCGTGCCGAGGATCACTCGCCCGCTCTCAGCACCCAGATCAATCGCCGCAAAATTAGCTGAATTGCTCATCTTCTCCGCTTTCTAGCAAGACACCCGAATCCTGACAAAGAAAGACTAACCGCCAAGGCGCCAAGACGCCAAGAAGACAAAGATAATGGTTCAAGAACGAACCACTCGTTTCACGCCCTCCTTGAGTACCGAGACGTTGAAGTTGATCAAAAGACCCAAGCGACGACGGGCAACCTTGAGGTACGAGAGTACTTGGGCCAGATGGACCGGAAGGATCGACTCGACCGTCTTGTACTCAACAACAAGATCGTCCGCCACCAGCATATCCATGCGGCGTTCGCCCACGGGGCGTCCCTTGTACATCACGGGCATCGCAAGCTGCCGTTTGAACGGCATCCCTCGCAACTCAAGCTCAATGGCCATCGCCTCTTCATAGATGGACTCGTGGTAGCCCGGTCCGAGCTCACGATGCACCTCAATGGCAGCGCCGATCACGTCTCGCGCCAGCCGGTCAACCTCGGGGCTGGGTTCACTTACCACACCATCTCTCTTGTTCTCATCTCCCACAAGCCGCTCCCTTTATTTTCTTCTTGGCGTCTTGGCGCCTTGGCGGTTCATCCAGTTTTCAGTGTTTGAAGTGTCTGGTACCGGTCAAGATCATCGCGATATTCGCCTGATCCGCCACCGCGATCGTGTCGGCATCGCGGTTTCCGCCGCCGGGGTGGATCATCGCGGTGATACCCGCGTCGATCAACTTCTGCGGGCCGTCAGGCACCGGGAAGAACGCATCCCCGGCCGCCACCGCGTCCCTGAGCTTGTCGCCGTGGCCGTTCTCGCGAGCCAACTGAATCGCCAGGTCGCAGCTCTTCACCCGGCTCATCTGCCCAGCCCCGTTGCCCAGGAGCATCCCATCCTTGCAGATCGTAATCGCATTGCTCTTGGTGTGCTTGCACACCAGCCACGCGAATCGCAGATCCGCCATCTCGGATTCCGAAGGTTTCCGTTTCGTGACCACCTTCCACTGCTCTTCGTTAAGTCCGAGCAGGTCTCGGGTTTGCACCAGCATGCCACCGGTGATCTTCTTGTAGTCCAGTTCATTCGGATCCGGCGGCGTATCCATCACCCCGACGGCCAGCAACCGGCATTCCTTGCCCCATTTTCGCTTTTCCGTGGGCGTGGTGATCAGTTTGACCGCGTCCTCGTCAAAGTGCGGGGCGATCCACACATCCAGCTTGAAGAACGCCGCCCCGGCCGCTTTGCCCCAACTGGGAAACGAATGCATCACTGTGTTGGCGACGTCTAACGTCACCGGGAAGTTCATGCAGAGCACCCCTCCCGCCGCGGCGATCGGATCACCCAGATACGCACGGCGATAGGTGTCGACCGGATCATCGCCAATCGCGCATCCGCAGGCGTTCATGTGCTTGATGAACGCCACGGCGTGTCTCTTCATCTTCGCCCGCGACAACTCTTTGACCAGTGACAAGGCTGCATCGCCGTCGACATAGTTGTTGAATGAAATCCGCGAAACACGCTCAAGCTCTGTCTCAGGACCGCCCACCGGCGTACCCCATACGAGCGTTGCTTCCGGCAGACCTCGAATCACATGAACTGTGCCGGTCTGATGCGGATTCTCACCGTACCGCGCGGAATGACGCCGGAGCAACGAGACGTAGTCACACGCGGGATCAAGCCAGTGCGAGACCGCCATATCGTACCGTGTCGTAGTGAGAAACGCGTTCAGTGCGCACTCTGCGCGGTACTCTTCGATGTTTCTTTCATCGCCGCCACCTGCATTCAGTTTGCGAAGGTTTGCCAATACATCTTCGTACGATGCGGATAGTGGCACCACCAGCACATGCTTGTGGTTCTTCGCGGCCGCGCGGAGCATGCACGGTCCGCCGATGTCGATCATTTCGATGGCCTGTTCGAAGGTGCAGTTGGGGTCGGCGACAGTCTTTGCGAAGGGGTAGAGGTTGACCACGACCATGTCGATAGGCTTGATGCCGTGCTTTTCGAGGGTCTTCATGTGCTCGGGGTTGTCGCGGTCGGCCAGGATGGCCGCGTGGATCATGGGGTGCAGGGTTTTGACCCGGCCGTCGAGCATTTCGGGGAAACCCGTGACTTCCTCGACCATGGTCACCGGGATGCCCGCCTCCTTGAGGTGCCTGGCCGTGCCCCCGGTGCTGATGATCTCGATACCGAACTCGTTGACCAAAGCACGGGCAAATTCGGCGACACCGGTCTTGTCATAGACCGCGATGATGGCTCGTTTGATCTTGAGGTTACTCATGGGGGCGTATGATAGCGTTGTCGGCCGAGGGTGAAAACCGTGGCGGAGGGTTCAGCCAGGGATGAAGGTGGAAGGATGAACGAAGACAGGCCTTGCCATTTCCGGCTGACAGATGATGGCCGACCGCTCATCTACTCGACTTCAGTGGATCGGCGATCAGGGCCTCGATCGGCGAGAGCTTGGGACCTGTCTCCTCCGGCGGGGTGACGGCTGTCTCCTCGCCGGCCGGTTGCTCTTCGGACGTCGTTTCGCCCTCGGCCGCAGGTACGGGCTCGGGAGTGACGGCCACTGCCGTTTCCTCGGTTGGGGCTCCAGCGGGCCGGGTGGTGACGCGACGGAAATCGGCTTCTTTGAGCGGGGTTGCGTTGGCCGGCCTCAGGCAACGGACCTCGCCGCGGGCGGACGTGAGGAAGATCGCGTCGTTCAGGGGGTTGCTCACGCCGTCAAAGCCCGGGCCCGGCGGTTCAATTGTAGTCAATGTCTCGCCCGTCTCGGGACGAACAAAGCGTATCCGGCCCTTTTCAGTCAGTAGAGCCACCCTGTCGGGCCACTCGGCCAGGAAGCGCCGAACGCCCGTTGCCGTCCAGTTCGGCCATTTCAGCTCCTTGCCGACCCGCTGCAGCTTGCCCCCTTCGAGTGCCACATAAATGCTGTCCTTGGTCACAACAGCCCCTCCCACGGGCATCGCAGGGAGGAGATAACCGCGCGGATAGCCCTCCAACCGCTCCTTGCCGTCGGACAGATCCAAGACGTGCAACCGGGGCGCGTCGGTGACGACATAGACGGCATTGTCGTCCACCGCGAGCCATCCGACGGGGCGAGCATACAGTTCCACCGCAAAAACAGTCTCTCTGCTGGTTACATCGGTGCCTGCTATCGTCCCGTTGTGATCGGCTAGAATCAGAAGATCACGATCGGGAAGGCACACCGGGGCCAGGACGATGTCCGCGTCGACGCCGACCTGGGCCGTCTGAATCGTGCGTGAGATGCTGTACTGGCGAACGCGCTTTCGTGGGGCGGCCTGAAAGACGCAGTCGCCCATTGCGACAACGGAGCTGATCGGTCCCGCCCACAGGTGAATCGGCCCAACAGGGCGCATTTCGGTCTCGCCGCCCTCAACGATGTGCGAACGGTGCAATTGCGAGCCAGTCGCAGGGTCAAGGAAAACCGCCCGATCCCGGATTGTAAAGACCATCCCGCGAACATCGCCATCCTGATAGACGGTTGGGGGAAACAAGGTAGACAGGGGCTCCACCATTGCCTGTGTCCAGAGGTGCCGTCCCGTCTCAGCGGAGAAGGCCCGCACAGCTCCATCCGAACCGGCCGCATATAGATAAGCGTCAACCAGGTGCCAAGCCCGGATGCTGTCGACGTGCCTGAGTGGCACGGCAGTCTGCCAGACCTGCCGAACGCCGGCTGCGGACCAAGAATCCGGCGTTCGTCCCTGGAGAGCGGCGGCAGCGAGACTCCAGGATGGCAGTGCAGCCAAGGCCGAGACGGCGACCGCCGCCATTAACCAACAGCTTGGCCGGTGAGACTTTTGACCGCTCATGGATGACTCCTGTGGCCCCGTGGAAGGTCCTTCTGGTCCCCGGTGCTATTCAACCGCAGCCCAGCCGAGCGGTCAAGGGCGGAAAGGCCCATCGTCTTCGGTTCAACCGCCGGCGCCCCCAAAGACCCCGCCGGAGCACCAGGATCGGCCGGGCTTGGGGATAGGCAGACCCGGCCAGTCCCCGTGTCGAGGGCTCCTTCCAGCCATCCCCCGCCCGACGGGGCTCCTCGCCAAAGGGTGCCGAGCTACCGACCCAGGGGGGGCTCCCTCCTGCCCGGAAGGGTTCAACCGGGGCGGGTCGCACCCATTTGACATCGCCGGCTGGTGGGCCTTGCAAACTCTTGCCGTGCAGATATGCTATGGGCTGTAGTGGATCAGGAGGTAAGGATCACTCCGACCGGACCGGCTAGCGGAGCTGGCACACACAGTCCGGTCATAACGCTGACGGCATTTGCCGTTGGCTCGCCTGGGATCAACCGTTCCGGCTTGGCGGTCGGCAACGGCGCTGGAAGCAGCGAGATCCCTCCCTACCCGTGGCCTCGGATGTGAGAGGCCTGGTGGAACCATCAACGCGAAGGTAGGAGCCGGCCTTTGACCCCTGTAACCAAGATATTCGTCGTTCTGGTGTGTTTGTTTGCATTCATCTTCACACCACTGACCATCGGTTTCGTCGCACAAAGCTATCACTGGAGAACGCTCGCGGAGCAATACCAGGAAACCATCACGACGATGGTGGCGACCGAGCGGGCCACGCTATCCTCGGCCGCCAGTGCGGTCAGCCATTATCAGGCCCAGCGCGAAGCCGATCGACTGCGCATGCGGACGCTCGAAAACGACATCTCAAAACTCGAACAGAGAATTGATGATCTCATTCATAATAACGAGGCGTGTGACGCCAGCCGGGCCAGTTGGGAAAGCTCCGCCCAGACGCTTTCCGCACAGCTCAAGGTCATCAACAACCACAACCAGGCACTCAGCGAAGAGAACTCGCGACTCACCAAGAGCGAACAGGATCTCCAGGCCCGCAATCTCAACCTGCAGGACCGCGTCGAGGAACTGAGTGCCAATAGCGTCACCTTGGCACAGCAGTTGCGTCAGAAGATCGAAGAGATGACGGCTGTCAGGCAGGAGAACGATCAGCTTCGCCAGAGCCTCCAGCTCGGCAAGGCCAGTGAGGTATTGACTTCGGCCGTGCAGCCGTCCGCCCAGGCCGGCACCCCGACGAAAACCGGCGAGATTCGGGGTTCGGTCACGGAAGTCCGATCCACTGAAGGGCTGGCAAGCATCGACGTGGGCAGTTCTGCCGGAGTCACCGAAGGCATGGTTATGGCCGTCATTCGTAACAGCGAGTACATCTGTGACCTGATCATTACTGACAAGGTCGATCCGACCCAGGCGGTGGGCAAGATCGCCATGCAGGGCGGCAGCGAGATCCGCCCCGGCGACACCGTCATTGACGAACGGAGCCTGATGGCCCGCTGAGCAACTCGCTCAGCACAGAGGGAACCGCTATGGCCCAACTGAGTCCCACAGGTCCGAGAGTCCCGCCGCAGAACGACCTCTACACCTTTCACTTGATTGTTGCGGCTGCACTGCTGTTGGTCGGGATCATCTACGTCGCGTACCAGACGGTGACTTATTTCGGCACCTTCATTCCCCCGGCAGGCGGATGAAGAACCGCCCTCGCGTTGTTACTGTCTCATCTCGGCGAGGCGCCGGTCAGACACGGCTGAGACGAAAAACCGCCACCCGTTTACGAGCGTTGTCTGCCTTAAATCCAGCGGGCACATGGGCGTCCGAAAAGATGATCTTTCGCAGGAAAAGTATCTACGGTTACAATACCTGCCAAACCGATGAAGCTTCTGGTACGCTGGCGGGGGAGTGTAAGGGGGCGAGCGGAACCACCGCACCTTCACTGTTCTGGGCCAGCAAACCGAGACTAAAAGGATGGCGTGGCTGTGCTGAACTCTCTTCTCGGCTTGTTTAGTATGGACATGGGTATCGATCTCGGTACCTGCAACACGTTGGTGTGCGTCCGGGGCCAGGGTGTTGTGTTGAATGAGCCGTCGGTTGTGGCAGTCAAGAAGGGCACCAATCGGGTTCTCAAGGACGGCACCGCCGTCGGCAACGTGGCCAAGGAGATGATCGGCAAGACCCCTGGCACCATCACCGCCATCCGGCCGCTGATGGACGGCGTCATCGCCGATTTCGACATCA
>CAZTQK010000216.1:0-10454 GCA_964615635.1 uncultured Planctomycetales bacterium | reverse complement strand
CGACCTGGACGAAAAACGGTTCGCCGGAGTGTTTCATCATGACCTCGATGGCTTGCCGGGCATACCAGGTGTCGGGCATTTCATCGTCGTATCGCCCCATCGGACGGTAGAACGAGTTCAGCCAAATGCGGGCCGGGTCTTTGAACGGCCTCCACTGAGGCAGAAACTCCATGCCGTCCGGCAAGGGCTTGTCGCCCCGCCGGCCGTGTTCCCTCCAGAACTGCTCCGGCTTGGCGTATACCTCGAATCCGTGCATCTTGTCGGAGTTGAAGTGCATTTTGCCGAACGCACCGGTCCGGTAGCCGGCCTCGCGAAGCCGGTCGGCCAGGGTGATGGTGTCTTCGGTCAATGCATGAGGCAGCAGTGTCACACCCGTTGCGTGAGGATACTGGCCGACGAGGAACGATTGCCGCGACGACGTACACATCGGCGAGTTGCAGTAAGCCCGCTCGAATCTGGCCCCTGATTCGGCCAAGCGATCGAGATTGGGGGTTTTCACGATCTTGTTGCCGTAAGCCCCGATCGCCTCAGTGCGGTGGTCGTCGCCGACGATCAGAAGAACGTTCGGTCGGCGATCAGCGGCATTGGCCGATTGAAACAGACCGACGAGCATGACCAGGCCAGTGACGAATCGGTTCATGATGGGGCTCCCTGTCAAAGGTGCGATCAAGAGCCGGAGACTCCGGCAAGGCGACGCCCGAGGGTTATCCGCCGGGCCGCAAGCAGCATTTGAGCAGTACTATCGGCCGTTCGCAAGGGGTAGTGAAACAAGCGTTTGCCGACAACGGGTTTGCCCGGGTCTGTCACGGACCCCGCCAACTGCGCTCGCTGAGCTCGTTCTCGAATTACGGCTTTGGATCTTGTACAATAAGACACAGCGGATGAAGTCCTGATATATCGGCGATGTTCCACGCAGGGCTGAAAGCAGACAAATCCAGGAGGCAAAGGCTGGATGAGGAACGTAGCGGCATTGTTGACGGTTCTGTGGTCTTGTGTGTCGCTGCCTGCGGCCTTGGGTCAGACGCCGAACCCATACGGGATAGCCGGTTGGGGCCGGCTGAGCAAGCTCGGGATGCCTGCCGATTGCCTGGACTACGACTGGAACGGGCTGCACCCCGGCACCCTCGCGCAGATGTGTCGGCCGAATCACTACTACGACTACATCGGGATCCCCGTTCGCTGGTGGGGTTACAACGAGCAGACCGGTCAGATCAACGATCCGGTTCAGTTCGACGCGTGGATTGCCGCCAACCCCGGCCGTGTCTGGATTATCGGAAACGAACCCGATCTGGTTTCGCAAGATGGGCTCACCCGCGAGCAGTACGCTCACATGTACAAGACCTACTATGAGTTCATCAACCCGCGGGACCCAACGGCGAAGTTCTGCATCGGGGCCATCACCGGAGGGTCCACGGCCGGTTCGCTGGCCAACACGACGAGTTGGTATCAGTACGTCATGAACTACTATCAGGCCAACTACGGGTATCCGATGCCCATCGACATCTGGAACATCCACAGCTACTGCGGCCCGACGCAGATCGAGAACCCCGATCAGCCGATCAACGACTTTGTGGTGCCGTTCATCAACTGGTGCCATACGGTGGACGGCGGCCAGTACGCCGGCTGCGAAGTCTGGATTACCGAGCTGCCCATCGGCGAGTGGATGGGGGCCCTCAGCGAAGAATGGATCATCTGGTTTGCCCAGCGATACCTGCCGCGGCTGGAGCAGTCCGGGATCAGCCGGTGGTTCTGGTTTGTCTCCAGCGACAGCGGCGAGTGGGCGACGGTCGCACTGGTCAAATCGGGCGTGGTCTCGCCTCTCGGAGAGGCTTATTCCGCGCTGGCCAACGGGTTCCCCAATGACATTATCCCAGTCCCTCCGTATGTCCCGGATCCGACGCCCCCCCTCTTCGCGGATGACTTCTCCTCGGGAACGATCGCACACCCATGGACGATCAAGGCAGGCAAATGGGCCGTCGAGAACGAGTATCTTCGCCAGAGCCGGGTGGATTACCCGTGGGCCGGCGAGACGCTCGCCCTGCAACATACTTACACAGACTTCAACGCCACGTTCAGAATGCGGGTCAACAACGCTGTCGATTCGAACCACTGGGCCGGCCTGCTGTTTCACGCCGCCTCGCGGTTTCATCATCACTCTCACTCGGGCTACCTGGTGTTCATGCGCCGCAACGGTGCGATCGCGCTCTACAACAAAACCGACGGCACGATGCAGGAGGTCGCCGGAGCCGTCGCCGATGCGACTCAGTGGCAGAACATCCGCGTACAAATGGCCGGCTGGCGCATCCAGGTGTGGGTCAACGATGCACTGGTTCTCGATCGCACGGACGCGAATCACCGGTTCTCTCAGGGCTACACGCTTCTGCAGGTCAACAAGACCGACAGCAGCTTCGACGACGTGAAGATCTGGAATTCTCCCGACGCTGAGCCCGTCGTGACGGGCAGCACAATCAGCGCAACCCGTGTCATCGCCGATGACGCCACGCCCTACAACGTGACTATCACCGCCGAAGACGCTGATGGCGTGGAAGATATTGTTGACCTGCGCATCTTGTTGGATGACGGCACCTATGGATTGGACCACGCCCGCGGTTACCTGGCCTGGGGCGCGACAGACGAGGACATCACCCGCGACGGCGGCGAGTGGACGCTGATGGGCGATACCGTCGGTGGCGGCCGATGGGGCTGGCGGCTCAACGACTGGGGCTCCGACACGTACATCAGCCCGCAATCCGCATCCATGAACGTCAACGGCAATCAGCGTATCGTGACCTTCGGTTTCACGGTCAAGCCGGCGTGGGCCCCCGCAAAGAACCAGAGACTGCGCGGCCGTGTGCGCGACGCCCGCGGCGGCATCAGCGACTGGCTGCTCTCGCCGGACGTCTATCAGATCGCTCGTTCCGCTCCGGGCGACCTGGACGCGGACCGCGACGTGGATCAAACGGACTTCGGCCTCCTGCAGGCCTGTCTGAGCGGCCCAGGTGTTCCGCAGGCCAACACGGCATGCCAAGACGCGAAGCTCGACAACGACGACGACGTGGACCAGGACGACATCGCGATCTTCAGGTCCTGCCTGACCGGCCCGGGGATCCCCGCCGACCCGGCTTGCGCGGATTGAGATCGGCGTTGATCACTCGCGGCGAGCCGACAGTGCAGAAAACCTTAAGAGGAGAGAGGTGGGCGGAATTGGCCCACACACCGGAACCGGCGCATGGTGATGGGTCCGAAATCACGTCACATCCAAAGCCATCGCCGCAGGACATCGGTAATGTTCTTGAACAGCGGCAAGAACGCGTGAATGACCACGAGGATCAGGAGCGTGCGCCACAGCAGATTCTTGTGCTTGTTGCCGATCCATCCATAACAGGCAAGCCCGAATGCCGGCACCGTCACGATGAAGGCATCTGCGTAAAGGGAACTGAACTGATCTGCATGGCCGAACGTTGGGACAAAGACAAGAATGAGTACGATCGAGACCGCCGACGGCCACCATATCAAACGAGGGTTGCTCGAAGCGTCAGCCTTGGCGTATTCCAGCGTCGGCGGCGGCTGGCCCGTGCCATCATGTGGCCGGATTTCATCCTTCATCCTTCCGCCTTCATCCTTTCCTGAACCCTGATCTTCCTGTTCACCTTCAGCGCTGCATCCGCGATATCGGTGATTTTCACGTCGTTGTATCCAATCACGATTGATTCAAGGCGGTTGTTCAGCGGCCGGATCCATTTGGAAGGCAGGCGGTCGGCCCCCAACATGGCCCCGAGGACCGACCCGGCCGAGGCGCCGGTACAATCGGTGTCCCAGCCGCCCATCACCGTCATGCAGATCGTCTTACCGAAGTCCATCCGCCCATGCAGCAGACCCATGACAATCAGGCAGGCATTGTTGATCGTGTGTACCGGGTGATAGTGGCCGTATGTGTTGTGGATAGCGTCCAGCGTGTCCTGCCAGTTGCGGTTTCTGCCGGCCCATTCGATGATATCGCGCACTGCCACTGCCAGCCGGCAGGAGGCCGGAATCTCCGACAGACCGATCTCGATCACCTCGTGCAGATCATCGCAAACCGCCGCCGCGGCGATCATGGCCGCGAACAACATCTCTCCATAGATCCCGTTTTTCACGTGAGAAAGCACTGCGTCGCGGTGGGCGAATTCGGCCGCCAGTTGCGGCATCCCGGCCGCGCAATAGCCGAAGCCGTCGGCACGAATCTGGGCCCCGATCCACTCGCGGAACGGGTTGCGATAGATCGGCACCTGATCGAGCGGCAGACCGTTGACCAGATTGCGATACGCCATCCGTTCGGCGGTGTAGGTCATGAAGTAAGGCAAGCGCATCTGCCATTCGTGGGCGATGTTGGCCGTGGTGAGCTTCGGACCATAGGTCTTGAGGAGGTGAACACCGAGTATGGTGTAGTCGGTATCGTCATCGCGTTCCATGTGGTCGAAATGGCCGCGGGTGCAGTAGGTCACTCCCGCCGGGTGCACCGGCTTGCCGCCAGCCCGGATGGTGGTCGACTCGACGTAGTTACTCAGCGGGAAACGACCGCTGTTCTTCAACGCCTTGAAGATCCGGTCGCGATGCCAGTTTTCCACCGGCTTGCCCAACAGGCAGCCGGCGCAACGTCCCAGGAACGCCCCCCGCAGCCGATCGCGAAGCCGGGCAACCGATGTTGGCGACTTGATCCGCCGAGGCCCGCGCGGCCGCAGCCGTCGAATCCCCGCCAAGTCGCTCGGCTCGTGCCTAGTCACCCGGGCTGCCGGTTTCAGGGCCATGAGGTCATCATAGACAGCGTTGAGCTTGTCAGGATTCTTGCCGGCCTGGCTGATCCCGCGCTCAGACCCAATCACACGGCAGCCCTCCTCGCGTCTCTGGCGAATTTCCTCCTTGAGCAAGGCAATCAACTCGTCCGGGCTGTGCATACCCGTCCTCCAAACCAGCAAGAGCGATAACTGTGTTGCCAAAGGTCAGACACCCGGCGTACCCGCCGTGGGCGTCGGCGGCCGGCATCATAGGCCTTAGTCCAAGGTGTGCAAAGACTTGCGCGAAGGCACTCCCAGCTCGGAACCGGGGGCTGACGAGGCATTCCAACAGGCCGCGCAACCCACAAAGCTTGCCTATTCTAACAGCCCCTCGGTTCGGCATATAAGCTATTGAAAAAAAAAAGTTTACAACTCGCCAATCAGGCGAAACGGTCTGGCACACCTCGGAATGGCGGTTGCTCCTCCATACCGTCAGACCGGCCCGGAATCGAGAGCGAGGCCGGTGGAGGCAGAAGAGATGTACGCCACGATGCTATACACGTTCCTCGCCCGCAAGACGAAGATCATCGTCTTGACGATCCTCATGTACGCCGCCCTCTGTTGAGGCGGGCTTACCCATCCCTCTGGGAGCGGTCTGGGACTGCGACCCTCCTCGTGCAAGCTGGAAATCGGACTCAGAGAAGCGGCCTACGAGGTCTGCTGTGCTTGACCTACGTTGCCCGGCTCGTGGGCAACAACGACGATGCCATATCGGTCTGCCAGGGCGATCATCTTGTCTGCGTCAACGGCCAGGGTGATTCCGGCCTCGAAAACCAGCGCTTTGGCGCCGTGGCGATGCAAGTTCTCGATCGTGTCCGGTCCGACGGTGGGCACGTCGAAGCGAAGATCCTGGTTGGGTTTGGCCACCTTGATCAGCGTCCAGCCTCCGTGGCTGCAGAGCTGGCCCGCTCGCTCGATCATGCGATCGGTGCCTTCAATTGCCTCGACGGCGATGACCTCCTGCTCCTTGACGGCGATGGCTTGTCCGATGTCCAGTCGGCCCATTTCTTTGGCAATGTGCCAGCCGAACTCAATGTCCTTCTCCAGGACCTTCGATGGCCAGTTCTTGGTGAGCAGGCCGGGGGCAGGCAGGTGCTCGCGGCAGTATTGCACGGAATCGGTCAAGGTGATGCCCTCCCGCTGCATATGCTCGGCGGTCGCACGGAGAATGGTGTCATTCCGCCGGTCGGCCACCTCGAAGAACCACAGCCGAATGCTGGTCCAGTCGGGCAGGTATCGCAACATGCGGAACCGCCCGTACATCTCCGACTTTCGCACCGACCCGGCCATGATCGCTTCGTGAACGCCCGACCTGCGGAACAGGCGGATCCATCGACCGAGCCTGACGATCCCCGACCAGTGAAACCGATCCGCCAGGGCTCGCAGATCCGGGTTGGCCAAGCCTCTGAGCGCGACGATCACGACCGGTCGCCCGGCTCGGCGGGCCCCGTCGGCAACGAGAAACGGAAACCGCCCCGCGCCGGCGATGATTCCCAATGGGTTGTCCAGGTGCTCGTTCATCCTCCGCCGACCTGCTTCATGAGTTGATCCAGGTCTCGCCGCAGGCGCTTGATTTCGTTCTTGAGTTGGGGGAGCCGCTGAACAATCGCCACCTGCCGTTTGCACTCGTTGATCGGGACGGCGGGCTGCCCCAACATGGTCAGGCCCGGCTCCACGTCGTTGGTGACGCCGGCTTTGGCTCCGATGACCGCGTTGTCGCCGATGCCGATGTGCCCGACGACGCCAGCCTGCCCGGCCATGGTCACATGACGGCCGACGCTGACCGAACCGGCAATGCCCACCTGAGCAACGAAGAGGCAATCCTCGCCGATCTTGGTTCCATGCCCAATTGCGATCAGGTTGCTGAACTTGGTACCGCTGCCAATGACTGAACTGCCGAGCGTGGCCCGGTCGATGGTGCAGTTGGCCCCGATTTCCACGTCGTCGCCGATGATCACATTGCCGACTTGCGGGATCTTAAGCCACTTGTCGTTAACGGGGGCGTAGCCCAGGCCGTCCTCGCCGACGATCGATCCCGCATGGACAGTGACGCGATTGCCGAGTATGCAATCCTCATAGACCACGACATTGGGCATAAGCACGACGTCATCGCCGATCTGACAGCCTCGGGCGATGTAAACACCGGGATAGATAGTGGCGTTACGCCCGATTCGCACGTCCTCATCAATGTGGGCACCCGCGGCGATGTTCGGCCCTTCACCGATGACCGCCGAAGCGTGGATGTGGGCCTGTGCTGAGCGCCCCCATTGCGGGTGCTGCCGATAGCCGTGGATCCGGACGATGGCCGCCGTCACCGCAGCGTAGGGGTCCGGTGTCCGCAACAGGTTCATCTTGCGTGACACCTTTGCGTCAGGGCGAACCAGGACGGCCGAAGCCTTCGTCACCCCCAGTTCTTTCTCGTATCTCGGGTTCGACAGGAAGCTGAGCTGCCCGTCGCAGGCGTCCTCGAGAGTGGCCACGGAGGAAACAACCACGGAGCTGTCTCCATCCACTTCGCAGGGAATATGATGAGAAGCGAAGAACTCGGTCAATTGCGTGAGGGTCAGGCCCATTCAATTCTCACCTGTATGGCGACTCCCCGTCCGTCGTCCGAAACGGCTATAATATGGATCGCCGGGGAGGGGGTGTCAATCACGCGTTCGCCCGGAGGCATGGGCGCGGGTCCGCGGGACCATGGGACAAGAGCATGATCAACCCGGAAATAGCAGCTATCTTTGACGAGATTGCAGACCTGCTGGAGCTGACCGGCGGGGACCCGTTTCGCGTGAATTCCTACCGAAAAGCGGCCCGCTCAATCGAGGATTTGGCCGAGGACGTGGCCGACGTGGCCAACCGCGGTGAGCTGAAGAAGATAGCCGGCGTCGGCAAAGGGACGGCCGAGCGAATCATGCAATACCTGACGACCGGCAAGATTGACGTTCACCAGGAATTGCTGGAGTCGATCCCGAGAGGCTTGCCGGAGCTGCTCACCGTGCCGGGTCTGGGCCCCAAGAAGGTGCAAGCCCTGCATCGCGAGTTGGGCGTCGGCAGCATGGCCGATCTGGAAGCGGTCATCGCCGACGGCCGGGCGGAGAAGTTGCCCGGATTCGGCAAGAAAAGCGTGGAGAAGATCGCCGAGGGGCTGGCGTTCCTGAAGCGCTCGGCCGGCCGCACGCCGTTGGGTGCCGTGTTGCCGCTCGCCGAGGGGTTGAGGGATGCCGTGCGAGAATTCAGGGGTGTCAGACGGGTCGAGATCGCCGGCTCGGCACGACGAGGTTGCGAAACAGTGGGGGATATCGATCTCTTGTGCATCGCCGAGGACGGCGAGAAGGTCGTCAAGTCGTTCACCGAACTGCCCGAAGTGACCGGCGTGCGTGCAGCCGGCGAGACGAAGGGTTCGGTGCTGGTGGCCGGTCCGATCCGCGGCGAAATCCAGGTCGATCTTCGCGTGGTGCCGAAGGAATCGTTCGGGGCGGCGCTGCAATACTTCACCGGGTCGAAGGAACACAACGTTCGGCTTCGCGAGCTTGCGGACAAGAGGGGCTGGAAGCTGAACGAGTACGGCCTCTTCGAAGGAGACCGCCCGATTGCTGGAAGGGAAGAGGCGGAGATCTACGAGAAGCTCGACCTGCGGCCGGTACCACCCGAATTGCGCGAGGATCGCGGTGAGATCGAGTGCAGAGGCGAGGTGCCTCGACTCGTATCGCCCGAAGATATCAAAGGCGACATGCACATCCACTCGACCGCTAGTGACGGGCGAAGCACCATCGAGGAGATGGCTGAGGCGGCCCGTGCCCGCGGTTACAGCTACTTGGCTTTCTGCGACCACTCAAAGAGCTCGGTGATCGCCAACGGCCTTGATGAAACCCGCCTGCTGCGGCACATTGAGGACATCCGCGCCGCGGGCAAACGCGTCAAGGGCATCACGCTCCTGGCGGGGATCGAGTGCGACATCCTGGCCAACGGGAAGCTCGACTATTCCGACGATATCCTCGCTCAACTCGACTGGGTGATCGCCAGCATCCACTCAGCCCAGCAGCAGGATCGCGCCAGCCTGACGCGGCGTTCGATCGCGGCGATGGAGAATCCGTTCATCTGTTGCCTCGGGCATCCATCGGGGCGCCTGATCGGCCGGCGCGACGCGATGGACCTGGATTGGGACGCGATCTTCGCCGCCGCCGCGCGGACGGGCTGTGCCCTGGAGATCAGCGCCTCGTGGCAGCGGCTTGACCTGAAGGACGTCCACATTCGGCAGGCAATCGATGCCGGTTGCCACTTCGCGATCAACACCGACGCCCACTCGACCGAACAGCTCGATCAAATGTCACTGGGCGTTCAGACCGCTCGGCGAGGCTGGGCGACGGCGGACCGTGTCCTCAACACGTGGCCCGAACCCCGACTGCGAGAATGGATTGCCGCCAAGCGAAAGGCGGGCGGATAGAGTGTCATCTCGGGTAGGTGCTCGTCGTACCGGCCGTGGTCGCCCAGCGTACACCTTGACGATCCCCCAGTGGCTCGCCGGTGGTGGATGCGGGTCGACCGGGACCTTGCCCGTCACTTCATATCAATGCCCTTCAGCCGGGCCTTGAGTTTCTCGGCCTGGTCGCCCGAGTGCTCGAGGGCGGTGTGGTAGTCAATCCATTCCTCGGTCACGAGCCTATGGAGGGAATCGACGTAGGTCACGCAGCCGATCTCTTTCATCGCCTGCTTCTCCATCTCGGCCACCGCTTCCGTGTACCGTCGTTCGCGGATGTACCGCCGGGTCAACTGATTGGGGCGGAAGATCTCGTAGGCCGGCACAACGTCGATGCCCGGTTTGATGCACGGCAGAAGCCGCTGATTGATGATGGCCGCGAGGTTGTCGGCCAGCGTTCCCAGAATGCGCTGTTGCTCGATGGTGTCGTAGTAAGCCAGGACACGGTCGAATGCCTGCCCCACGCCCTCGCAGTGCAGCGTGCCGAAGATCAGGTGACCGGCCTGGGCGGTCTTGAGGGCCGCTTCCAGCGATTGTCGGTCACGCATCTCACCCGCCAAGCCCGCGTCGGGGTCCATGCGGACTAGGTTGCGCAGGGCGGTGTCTTCGTTGGGGATGCCGTCCTCGCCGATCTCGATCTGCACCACGATCGATTTCTTCGGTGTGTAGACATATTCGATCGGGTCCTCGATGGTCACGATCTTGCGATGGAAATTACGGTTGACGTGGTCGAGCATCGCCGCGATAGAGGTGGTCTTGCCACTGCCGGTCGAGCCCGACATGATCACGAAACCGCGCGCGTTTTCACAGATGTCTATGTAATTGGACGGCAGGTTGTACTGCTCGAAGTCCTTGATTTCCTCAAACCGACGGATGGAAATGCTCCGGCCAATGAAGCTCTCAACGATGTTGATGCGGAATCGGTTTCGGTCGACATGGTAGGAGAGGTCAATGCAGTGGTTGCGATTGAACCGCTCCTGCTGGGCCTTGTTCATGATCCCGTTGGACAGGTGGACGACATCCGGCTGGCTCAGGGGGGCCGTGGCTACGCTGCGAATCACACGGGCAATGCGGTAGTCCGGGGGGCGGCCAGGGTTGATGTGCAGATCGGTTGCCCGGGCGTGCCCGTGGCCGCCTTCGCCGGCCGTCTGCCCCATGCCCCGCAG
>CAZTQK010000215.1:0-10473 GCA_964615635.1 uncultured Planctomycetales bacterium | reverse complement strand
GGCCGGCGCGTGCTCGCAGCAGGACGGACCCAAGGGGCAGAGTGATATGCCGCAGGGCAAGTGCGAAATGAAAGTGGAGAAGGAGAACTGGGGTACGACGCTTGATGGAACGAAGGTGGACCTTTATCGGTTGACCAACGCCAACGGGATGCGGGCGGATATCACCACCTATGGCGGCATTGTGGTCCGGCTGATGGTTCCGGACAAGAACGGCAAGTTTGATGACGTCGTGCTGGGGTTTGATTCGCTGGCCGGTTATTTGAAGGGGCACCCGTTCTTCGGGGCCCTGGTCGGCCGCTACGGCAACCGCATCGCCAAGGGCAGATTCACCCTGGACGGGAAGGAATACACGCTCGCAATCAACAACATGAATGCCAACCATCTGCACGGGGGCCTCAAGGGCTTCGACAAGGCGGTCTGGGAGGCGGAGCCGGTGCAGTGCAGCGAGACCGTTGGCCTCAAGCTTTCCCACACGAGCAAGGATGGCGAGGAGGGCTACCCCGGCACCCTCAAGTGTACGGTGACGTACCGGTTGACCAACGCCAACGAGCTGAAGATCGAGTACGAGGCGACGACCGACAAGGCCACGCCGGTGAACCTGACCAACCACAGCTACTTCAACCTGGCGGGAGCCGGCAGTGGCGACAATCTTAGCCATGTGATGATGCTCAACGCCGACCGTTTCCTGCCGGTCGACAAGACGCTGATCCCCACCGGCGAGCTGCGGCCGGTCAAGGGCACGCCGTTCGATTTCACCAAGCCCACGCCGATCGGCAAGAACATCAACGCCGACGACGAGCAGGTCAAATTCGGCAACGGATGGGATCATTGCTGGGTGCTGAACCAGAAAACGCCCGGCGAACTGACGCTGTGCGCCCGGGTGACCGAGCCGACCAGCGGCCGGGTGATGGAGATGCACACCACCGAGCCGGCCGTGCAGTTCTACTCCGGCAACTTTCTCGACGGTTCCAACGTCGGCAAGGGGGGCAAGGCGTACAAGTTCCGCTACGGCTTCTGCCTGGAGGCGGAGCACTATCCGGACTCGCCGAACAAGCCGGAATTCCCGTCCACGATCCTCAAGCCTGGAGAGACTTACCGGCAGACGACGGTCTACAAGTTTTCGACGAAGTGAGTGAGACGGGGGTGCGTGACAGTTTAGGCGGCTCTTTCAGGACCCCGAGCGTGAGCGAGGGGCCCTTGACCGACCCTTCCAGGTCGGTCAAGGACAGGCCAGGCCGCAGAGCTGCCAACACCATACGGGGGCCGCTCCCTTACGGTCGCGGTTCTGAAAGAGCCATAGCGTCTCTCCGCCTAAACTGTCACGGGCCCGTGAGACGGTTGGGTGGCACTGGTGGCTTGTCCGGCAGTGAATGGGCGGATAAGCTGTCCGCGCCATCCAGTCGAGATAGGCCCTCAGCGTGCAGTGAGCATGGCTCTGCAGATTACACAGGAGTACCCCCATGGGTCTTGCCGACATCCTTGTTTTTGTTGCTTTCGTGGTCGTGGTCATCGCCATCGGTCTCTGGAAAAGTCGCGGCGAAGAGACCCACAGCGAGCACGGTGCCCAGAACTACTTCCTGGCCGGCCGCGGGTTGACGTGGTGGCTCGTCGGGTTTTCGCTGATTGCCGCCAACATCTCGACCGAGCAGTTTGTAGGGATGAGCGGTCAGGCGGCCGACTGGCTGGGCATGGCTATCGCCAGTTACGAATGGATGGCGGCCATCACCCTCGTCGTGGTTGCGTTCTTGTTCCTGCCGAAGTTCCTCAAGAGCGGCATCTATACCATCCCCGAGTTCCTCGAGTACCGTTACAACACCTTCGCCCGCACGGTAATGGCCATTTCGACGCTGGTGATCCTGGTCGGCGTTCCGACGGCCTCGGTCATCTACTCGGGTGCCAAAGTCATCACGGTCAACTTCCAGGGCCAGTCAATCTTCGGCCTTGACCTGGGCAGCATCAGAGTCGGCTGCTGGATCATCGGCACGCTCGCGGCGGTCTACGTGTTCGCCGGCGGGCTGAAGGCCTGCGCCTGGGCCGATCTGATCCAGGGCTCGGCGCTCATTGCCGGCGGGGCGGTCATCGCGTACCTGGCGATGAAGACGCTGGGCAGTGCCGATCCGGCGGCTCTGGCCGCGACTGCGACGGTCCCCGTCAGGCCCGAAGACCTCGCCGGCGCCGGAGTCTTCGAGCGGCTGCGAATGCTGAACGCAGGTGACTGGAGTGTCGGCAAGCTGCACATGGTCAAGCCCGCGACAGACCCGGCCGTTCCCTGGACGGCCCTGGTCGTCGGCCTGTGGATTCCGAACTTCTTCTACTGGGGTCTCAACCAGTACATTACCCAGCGGACGCTCGGGTCGAAATCGCTTTCGGAGGGACAGCGAGGTGTCGTCTTCGCGGCGTTCCTGAAGCTGCTCGTCCCGTTCGTCGTGGTTATCCCCGGAATCCTGGCATTCAATCTGTTCAACAAGCAACTGGCCGAAGAGGGTGTTCGTAAGAACGAGCCGGCCATGAAGGCTCTCCTTGCCGGAGAGCAGGTGGTGTTCCCATTCACGGCCAACTTCGCCAACCTCAAGCCCGAATTGGCCGCACAGGTCTACAACCACAATGCGGCCGTTGTCGGTCTTGCTTCTTCTGCCGCGCCTGAAGCCGTCCCGGAAGCGCTGACGGCGGCAAATGATGACCTGCTCCGGAAGGCCGATGAGAAGAAGATCCGCAAGGCGACCAAACTCGTCGGGTATGACTACGATGCCGCGTTTCCGACCCTGATCCGCCAGTTGCTGCCGTCGGGCAACGGGCTGAAGGGTTTCGTGCTTGCGGCCATCTTCGGCGCGGTGGTCAGTTCGCTGGCCTCGATGCTGAATTCGTCGTCGACCATCTTCGCGATGGACATCTTCCGCAAGCTGAAGAAGGACGCCACGCAGTTCCAGTTGGTCACCACCGGTCGCATCTGCGTGGTCGCGTTCGTGCTGATCGCGATGCTCATCGCTCCCAGCCTGGACAACCCGAAATTCGGCGGCATCTTCACCTTCATCCAGGAGTTCCAGGGCTTCATCTCGCCGGGTATCCTGGCGATCTTCCTGTTCGGCGTGCTGGTGCACAGGGCCCCGCGGGCCTGCGGCACGGTCGGCCTGCTTCTGAACCCGATCTTGTATGCACTCATCAAGTGGGCGGACAGGATCCCGAACATTGGGGACCTCGCTTTCGCCAAGCAGTTGGCGGGCCTGGCCTTCCTCAACCGTATGGCGATTTGCTTTGCGGTGGTGCTCGTTGTGCTGACCATCATGCGGCTGGCCATGCCCATGCCCCGGCCGGTCGACCTGCCGGTAAACCCCAAGATGAACCTGGAGAGCAAGGGCGACGTGAAGGTCTGGGGCGCTCTGGTCGTCCTGGCGACCCTGGTACTGTATGCGGTGTTTTGGTGATGTTGGGGCAAGTGTACAGACGCGCAGAAGCCGAGTCGGGGGAAATACTGACCTGTCATGCCGCGATGGGCGTGTAGCGGCGATGTCGCGGGTCTTGGCCGCCGCCATTAGCACGGCTTTGCCACCTTCCGGCTCGTTTTTTTCTCCTTGACATCGGCCTATAACGCTGCTAGCCTGAATACATGTAGAGCCACGACCGGTCTTTAGCACCCTGCCGATCTAATCCGAGCGGGACGTTCATATGACCGAGTCCATGCAATCGAAACCCTCATCGAGAGGGAAGGGGAGAGAGATCATGTTCAGCCGTCTGCTTGGCGTTCTGCCAGCGTGGGTGTATCTGTCGACACTCCCATTCGGAACAACACCGGTGCTGGCGACTTCTTTGGCTGGAATCAGTTTCGGCACCACCCAGCAGTCTGTCCTATACGATCTCAACACGGCCACGGGGGCGGCCGGCAACCCGCGGCTCGTGGGGATTCGGCATGTTGTCGGGATCGCCTGCTCGTCGAGGGGAGTGCTCTATGGCTTGACCAATAGCGCCGCCTCGGTCAGCCCCGGCTCCCTGTTGACGATTGACGTGTCCACGGGTGCCTCACAGGTGGTAGGTCCGACCGGCTTGACCGCGATCTCGGAAGGCGACTTAGCCTTTGATCCGACCAGTGGCGTGCTCTACGGATGCTACAACCTCATCAGCGGGGAGCGCCAGCTCTTCACCCTCGATGTGCGGACAGGTGCCGCGACCATCATCCCGACGGCGCTGCCCGGTGATCTGTCCGCTCTCGCTTTTGCCGCAGACGGCTCGTTCTATGCCGTCGAAACAAGCTTGGGCAGAGTGTTGCGAATCGACAAGACTACGGGAGCTCTGCTTGGCAGCCAGAGTCTAAGCGTCGGGCTCGGAGCGGTCGCGGGGATGGCGGTCGACCCGGCCACCGGTATCTTCTACGTTGCCGATGGCGGGAGTGGCGGGACGGACAAGCTCTACACTCTGGATCCAACGACAGGCGAGCTGACCGAGGTTGGCTCGACGGGGCTGGCAGATGGTCTGGCCGGTCTGACGTTTGTCATTCCGGAACCGGCTGCGTTGACCTTGCTGGTGCTGGGAATGAGTTTCCTGGCGGGATGTCGGCGGCAACGCACGGCCGCGTGAGACAGCGCGTGGGTGACACAGGTCCCGCATGCGGTTCACGTGAGGCGGGCCTCGTGAGAACGGCTCCACCAGTCTCAGCGAACCTGCGAGCCTATCTGAGCCGGGCAGGGAGGGCGTGGATGTGGTTTGGGCAAAGTGAATAAGGAATTCGGCAAGGGGGGCTGGCTCATGCGAGGACGTTTCAACTCACGGCATGTGGCCGGGCTGGCGGTCGGGCTACTGCTGATGGCCGCGTCGGCCTGGGGACAGTCGATTCTCTACGTGGATGACGATGCCCCGGCCGGAGGCGATGGTCAGACATGGGCGAGCGCCTATGCGTCCTTGCAGGATGCTTTGGCGGCTGCGGCTGGTTCGGGCGGGCTTGTCACCGAGATCTGGATTGCCGAGGGCACCTACAGACCAGGCCCTGTACCAGACGGTCGAGCGAGCACGTTTCGATTACTCAGCGGTGTTGCGCTCCTGGGTGGCTTTGCGGGCACTGAGACTCAGCGGGACGCGCGAAATCCGGCCTTGAACGCCACTATTCTGAGCGGCGATCTGTACGGCTCCAGTTGGTACCTTGCTCGTCATGTTGTTACCGCATCGGCAGTGGACTCCACAGCCGTTCTTGATGGTGTCGTGATTACGAAAGGTTCGGCGGCCGACGATGCGGCACAGCCGAACGGCGGCGGGATCTTGATCGAAAGCGGCAGTCCAACCATTCTCAACTGTGTGATCAGAGACAATTCGGCCAAGGCCGGCGGCGGCGTTTATTGCGCAGTCGGGTGTCAGCCAATAGTCACGCATTGCCTCATTGCAGACAACTCCAGCAGCAGTAAAGGGGGTGGAGTCTACTCTGCCGCGGATTCGGCCGCCGTGATCGAGGACTGTGAGATTCGAGACAATGATGCGCAGTCGAATGGGGGTGGAATCTGCTGCGATGGGACCGGGGCCACCGTGAGACGTTGTGTGATCAGCGGCAACTCGGGTTCTTCGCACGGCGGCGGAATGTACATCACCGGAACACAGACGATTTCTGATTGCTGCTTCAGGGGCAACCAGGCCCGCGACGGCGGAGGCTTGTACTCCTGGAATGGGCGCTCGACGCCTACGAATTGCCTGTTCGAGGCAAATGAGGCGACACGGCAAGGTGGCGGAGTATACGCTAGTTATGGCGCGGTGGGCCTTTTGAATTGTGTGTTGCGGAGAAACCTGGCCGGCGAGAACGGCGGGGGTGTATATGGCGGCTACGGTGCGGTCGTGCGGAATTGTATCATCAGCGACAACCGGGCCCAGGGCGACGGGGGAGGCCTCTACCTGGATTCTCCGAATGCACCTGAGCAATCCACGATCGTCGGGAACCACGCCGGTGGCTATGGCGGGGGCTTCTATATCACATGGACTGGTTCGCCTGCTGTTGTCAACTCCATTATATGGGGAAATGCCGCGTCGCTGGGTCCGTCTCTGTGTGTAATGCCGCATGGCCTCGTGGGTTGCAGCCTGAGTGTCATCAATTGCGATGTCATGGGCGGCCCGCAAGGGATCCATGTCGGCCCGCAGTGCGCTCTGAGCTGGGGGGCGAGCAGCCTGGATGCCGATCCCATGCTGGCCCTGCCAACTGGCGACCTCCACCTCGTTCGCACGTCTCCGTGCATCGATGCCGGCACGGATACGCCGCCGGGCGGACTGCCGACCACCGACGCTGACGGCATTAGCCGCCTGATCGACGGCAATGGCGACGGGATCGCCCACGTCGATATCGGGGCTTTTGAGTTCAATCCGGTTGTTCCCCGTCTGGCGGTTGACCCAGTGGAGCTGTTCGTAGACTCAACTCAAACCCCCTTGCCCACAGAGGACCACGCACTGCAGGTTTGCAACGCCGGTGGTGGCGTACTGCAGTGGTCGGCGGATGAGAGTTGTCCGTGGCTCGAAATTGTACCTGCTCAGGGTGAGTCGCAGGGAGAATTAAACGAAGTCGTCTTCCGGATTGACAAGACGGGGCTTTCGCTGGGTGATCATGAGTGTCAGGCCATCCTCTCGGCCGGCGGGGCAGCCAACAGTCCTGTGGTGGTCCCTGTTCACCTGCACCTATCGGGTGTCCGCCGCGTGCCGTCTGAGTATCCCACCATCCAGGCGGCGATCAATGCGGCCATCGAGCATGACGTGATTCTGTTGGCTGATGGTGTCTATGCCGGCAGTGGCAACAAAAATCTGAACTACCGCGGCAAATCGGTGACGGTCCGAAGCGAAAACGGTCCGGCGAACTGCATCATCGATTGTGAATTCGATGGACGCGGCTTCCACTTCTATTCTGGTGAGGGCCCCGAAGCGATCATTGAAGGCCTGACTATCCGAAACGGAAATGTCCCCTCGTTGACATTGGATTCCAGTGGGTACGGCGGAGCCATCTATTGCGTCGACGGCAGCCGTCCGACGATCCGACAGTGCATTCTCATTGCGAATACGGCGGGCTGGTCCGGTGGTGCAGTCTGCTGTGAATCGGATTGTCCGGCCACGCTGATCAACTGCGATGTGATTGGCAATACTGCTGGTGCGTCCGGCGGAGGAGTCTATGCTGCTCCGCAAATGGTCATTCGAGGTTGTCGGATCAGCGGAAACTCCTGCACAGTGGCGCCGTATCGACCGTACTACGGAGGCGGGGTCTATGGCGGAATTCTGCATGACTGCACCGTGAGCAACAATTCCGCTGCTGAGGGTGGCGGCACATACAACTCGAGAGCCGCGGGCTGCCTGATCTCTGGCAACTCAGCATCTCGCGGCGGCGGTTGCAGGTTGCGTTACGACGATCGCATCGTCAATTGTGTCGTCTCGCGCAACGCAGCAGAGAACGGGGGTGGGATATATGCGGACGGCTCGTCCTTGGTGGAAGGATGCTTCATTTACGGAAACACTGCATCCTACGGGGGCGGAATCATGGCCAACAAGGGTGCTCTTGCGAATAGCAGTCTCACTCGCAACACCGCCTCTCGCGCGGGAGGTGGTGTGTACGCAAAATCGGGCAGCGATGTCACCATTCGCAACAGCATCCTCTGGGCCAATACATCCCCGCAAGGACCGGAGATTTCAGTATGGAACTCGGGTACCTCCATACCCGAGGTCAGGGCCGACTACAGTGACATCCAGGGCGGCCTCGCTGCGGTATATCAGGCCGCGCCCGACACGTTTGTCTGGGGCACGGGCAACATCGACAGCGATCCGCTGTTCGCCGCTCCCGGTGATCCGCACCTGCGACAAGGATCGCCCTGCATTGATGCTGGTGACAACACCGCTGCCCCATTAGATGGCCTGGATGTGGATGGTAACGGGTCTGTGTTGGAACCGCTTCCCAGCGATTTCTTCGGCCAGGCGAGATTCTTCGATGATCCCGCCACGGCCGACACGGGCAACGCCGGCGACACCTCTCTGCCAATCGTGGACATGGGGGCACACGAGTTCAATGCACAGGCTGACGATGACAACGATGGCGTGCCCAGAGTTGACGACAACTGTCCATCCGACCCAAATTCCGGCCAGGAAGACGGCGACGGCGACGGTCATGGCGACGTTTGCGATGTCTGTCCGAATCTGGCCGACGCGACTCAGGAGGATGCTGACTTCGACGGCCACGGCGACGCCTGCGACAATTGCCTCGATGTAGCCAATAGCGACCAGCAGGCATCGGATGGCGACAGCGTCGGCGACGTCTGTGACAACTGTCCCGGTGCGCCCAACCCCGACCAAGTGGATCGCGATGGTGATGGCGTTGGCGACGTTTGCGACAACTGCCCTGATGATCCCAACCCCGATCAGGCCGATAGCGACGCTGACGGTGTTGCCGACGCCTGCGACAACTGCCCGGCAAACCCGAATCTGGATCAGACCGACGCAGACGGTGACCAGGTCGGCGACGCCTGCGACAACTGTCTTGACACGCCCAACACGGACCAAGTCGATTCCGATGGTGACGAAGCGGGCGATGCCTGTGATCCGTGCCCTCAAAGCATTTTCGATGATCGGGACGGAGATGGCCTCTGTGGCGATTTGGATGTATGTCCAACGGTCTATGATCCGGATCAGCACGATACCGACGAGGATGGTATTGGCGACGAGTGTGACAACTGTCGCGGAATGGCCAACACGGATCAGTGTGACCGCGATTCTGACGGGCGAGGCGATGCCTGTGACAACCACAGCCCCGACATGGCCCTGCGGTTTGACGGCGTCGATGATCGGGTGATGATCCCTGACCACGCAGCCTACCATTTCGGTACGAACGACTTCACGATTGAAGCGTGGTTCCAGACAACCGCCACCGGCTTCATTCTTGACAAGCGCGCGGCGGAAGCGCCTGGCGAAGTTGGCTTTTTGGTGCAGGTGATGGACTCCGGCCGAGTGGCCTTCGCAATCGAAGAACCTGAGCAGACGCACGACGAGACGGAGGTTCGGTCGACTCCAGGTTGGGCTGACGGCCGCTGGCATCACGTTGCCGGGGTACGCGACGGGCTTCAGATTCGGTTGTACATCGATGGTATCGAACAAGCCCAAGCGACAACGACGCACTTGATTGACGTCACCTGTGTGTGCCCGATGATTGTTGGCTGTCGTCATTCCGTTGAGTATTTCCTGGCGGGCTCAATTGACGAGGTGCGTTTGTGGTCAGTGCCTCGCTCTCCGGCGGAGATCAAAGAGGGACGCTACGCTGTGCCATCCGGTGGCGATGCCGGCTTGGTCGGCTACTGGAGATTTGAGGGCGGCTGCTCGGAGCAGCTACTCAAGGACGATAGCGGTGGCGCCAATCACGGCTGGCTCGGAGTTGATTCGGCCGTGGTCGAAGAGGAGGATCCGAGTTGGGTTCTGTCCGGTATTCTCGATGACGTGGATGGGGACTCTGACTCGGATGGGGTTATCAACGTGCTCGACAACTGTCCGTCCTTGGCCAACTCCGATCAGGAGGACGAAGACGGGGACGAAGTGGGCGACACATGCGACAGTTGTCCTGACATGTCCAACCCGGATCAGACAGACGGCGATGAAGACGGGGTAGGGGATGTCTGCGATCCGGACCGGGACGGTGATGGCGTGCCCAATGAACAGGACAACTGCCCAAGTACCAGCAACAGCAGTCAGGCTGACGCGGATAGTGATCAGGTTGGCGACGAATGCGACGACTGCCCGGATACCATAGTGGGAGCCGGTGTTGACCAGCATGGATGTCCTCCATTTATTCCCGGTGATTCCGACCGTGACGGAGATGTGGACCAGAAGGACTTTGGCCATTTCCAGTCATGCCTCAGCGGGGCGGGGGTATCCCAGGACAAGTCGGCTTGTCAGGATGCTCGATTGGATGACGACCCCGATGTCGACGAGCGGGATCTGGACATCTTCGTTGGGTGTCTCAGCGGTCCGGGGGTACCAGCCAACGGGGCCTGTGCTGACTGAGCGGGTCTGGCCTCTTGGCCATGAGGCGCCAGACCGTCGATCCTGGAGACCGGGCCTGCCCGCCGGCTTCCGATCGAGTTATCCCCTTGCTGGCACAAGGACTTGGCGGTTCGAGCGTCGCAGATGCCAAGTAAGCCTCAGGACAGGCTTTGCCGATATACCTGAAAGGCCTTCGGGCCCCGTTGACGCCCCGGCGGGGGCGGCATATAGTGAGATTGGCTGGGGGGTAACCCGCCCCGTAGGGCGGGGGCTCCTGGCGGGTTGGTGTCCGGGGTACCGGGCATCGGATATAGAACTGACAACGGCATGCGATTCACGACGCGCACGACGGTTTGATGTGGCATTCGCGGACGAGTTCGGCGAACTGCAGAGCGTGCGCGAGTGAGTGAATGGCATGCCGTTTTTCTTTTGAGCGGCGGGCAGGTTGCCGTGGGTCCGTGACAGTTTAGGCGGGGAGACGCTATGGCTTTTTCAGAACCGCGACCG
>CAZTQK010000214.1:0-10491 GCA_964615635.1 uncultured Planctomycetales bacterium | reverse complement strand
CAGCATCAGTCAGACGCTGGCGGGCAGACCGCCAGTGGCACCCAGGATCAGCCAGGCACCGGCGGGCAAGCCGCCAGTGGCACCCGGCCCCGGCAGAAAGGGGCACTGGAACCCCTGGCCGGCTGGGACCGCACCGACCGCTCGCTCAAGATCGTCCTGGTCGATGTCGGCTCCGAAAACATCGACAATCTCGCGGTGACCGGCGTCGAGACCCGCCAAGCCCAAGCCGTTGCGGGAATCGGCACGCGTTTGATCGCTCGCGTGGCCAATTTCGGTCGCAGCGAATCGCATGCCCGCAGCATGCAGGTTTTCGTCGGCGAGGCGGGTCAACCGGCCGTCCCTGTCCCAGCCATCCCGGCCGGTCAGTCGATCGAGGTGCCCGTCGAGGTCGTCTTCCCGCAGGTCGGCTCGGCCGCGCTCACCGTCGAGCTTCAGGCAGACTCGCTTCCGGTCGACAACCGTCGTTTCAGCGTGGTATCGGTGGCCAAGTCGCTCCGCGTGTTGCTCGTCAACGGCGAGCCATCATCCGACCCCTATCAGGACGAGGCCTTCCTTCTGTCGGTCGCGCTTCGTCCGCGGGGCCCACAGTTCAGCGGCAACGAGATCGCCGTGGTGGCAGAGGATGAGCTTGAACAGACCGATCTGGCCAGTTTCCATGCCGTCATCCTCGCCAACGTAGGCCGCGTCACCGAAAACGCGGCGGCCAGACTGGAGTCGTATGTCGCATCAGGCGGCGGCCTGGCAGTCTTCCTCGGCGATCAGGTCGACGTCGAAGCCTACAACCGGGTCCTGTTCGGTGACGGCACGGGCCTGCTGCCCGGCAGGTTGAGTGAACCCGTGGCTGCTCCGAACGAAAGCCCAGGCTTTCGCATCGGCGAGATGAACGCCAATCATCCTGCACTGCGGCCGTTTGCCAACCTGATGCCGACCTGCTTCGAGGGAGCGTTGGTGTGGGCATATTTCCCGGCGGCCGTCGCACCGGCGCCGGCAACACAGCCGCCGACAACCAGCCCGGCTCAAGCCGTTGTCACACTGCTGCAATTGGACGACGTCGACAGGAGCCCGTTGATCCTTCAGAGGGATTACCAGGCCGGGCACGTCTGGTTGATCGCCAGCAGCGCGGACAAGGAATGGAACAATCTGCCGGACCACCCGATCTTCGTCGTTTTCGCGATGGAGATGACTCAATATCTTGCTCGCCGGCCGAGTCAGAAAACGACGCAGCTTGTCGGGCAACCTTTGACCCTGCCCCTGGAGCCCGGACGTCATCAACCGGTGGCCACCATCAAATCGCCCGCCTATCCCGAACAGCCGGCCGTCACCGTGCCCGCAGGATCCGACACGGTGTCAGGCGCCATGACGGTCCGTTGGGCACAGACCGAGCAGCCCGGCTTCTACCAGATCGACCTCACCGAACAATCGGGCAGCCACGTTTCCGAGCCGGTGGCAGTGAGTCTGGACACCAACGAGAGCGATCTGCGTCGGATGCGTCGCGATGAACTGCAGCAGGCCGTGGCGGGATGGCCTGTTGAGTATGTCAGGGGGGAGGATCTGAGCTACGACACGGCCGGTACGGCCCGCAAGGAGCTGTGGCCGACATTGCTGGTCCTGCTGGTACTCACGCTGATAACGGAACAACTGTTGGCCTGCTGGTTCGGGGCAAATCGTCAGTGGTCCGCTCTCGTTCGGAGGCATCACCCGTGACGCTGCTGGCCGACCTGGCGACCGAGACCCTCGAACGGCGGCTGGAATTCGCCGGTCTGCCGCAGGGCTGGCACGCCATCGCGGCGATGGTTCTCCTCGGCTTGATCCTGTGGGCAACCGTACATCTCTACCGTCGGGAACAGCGGGCTGGCGCCTCCATGAGGATCCGAGTCATCTTGGCTGTCCTGCGCTGCGCCGTATTGGCAGCGTTGGCGATGATCTGGCTGCAACCGGTGATCGCCACCTACACTCGACGTGAGATAGAGGCACCAACACTGTTGCTCATCGACGGTTCGGCCAGCATGTCGCTCCACGACCGTTACCCCGACGAGGCCGAGCAACAACGCGTTTGGCAGGCGCTCGGCAACAGCCGCGCCGGTGATCTGAAGTCTTCGAGGCGGGCTGACATCGTTGGGACCGTCCTGGAGCGCGATGACGGTCGACTGATCCGCGAACTGGTGCAGAACAACCCGGTTCTCTGTTACCGGTTCGGCGATGGACTCGACCTCGTTGGCCGGTACACCGCCGCCACTCAGCCCGCCGACGGCCGAATCGCGGCCTTCGTGCCAGCGTCCGCGCCGGCCACCGATATCGGCGCCGCTGTTCGGCAGGCGGTGGAATCACAAGGCGGGCGGCCGGTTTCGGCCGTCGTGGTTCTGTCCGACGGACAGTTCAACACGGGCGAGGCGGTCGAGGCCGTCGCCGAATACGCCCGATCCAAGAGGATCCCCATCCACACCATCGGCGTCGGAGATCCCGCCCCGCCGATCAACGCCACGGTCGCCGCGATCGAGGCTCCGCCGAGCATCTTCATCAACGACCCCTTCAAGATCACGGCCCGCATCACCGCCCAAGGTCTTGCCGGTCATTCGCTGACCATCGAGTTGCTGCAACGTCTGCCCGACGTGCCTGCGCCGAGCATTATCGCGGCGCGCACGGTCGCGGTCGGGCCCGATGATCGTATCGAGCCGATCACATTCGACCACCAACTCACCCGCGCCACCCAGGCGCGACTGGCCGTGAGAATCCAACCCGTCGACGGCGACATCATTGCCGAGGACAATCAACGAGAGACGAGCGTGCGGGCTCTTGAGAACAGAATGCGCGTCCTGCTGGTGGCCGGGTCTCCGAGTTGGGAGTACACCTATCTCTCGCGTCTGCTGACGCGCGACGCGACGGTCGACGTGAGTTGCTGGCTCCAGTCGGCCGACGAAGACGCTGTCCGTGACGGCGGAACGGTCATCGATCACCTGCCGCGCAAGCAGGAGGAACTGGCTGTCTATGACTGCATCATCCTGATGGACCCGCGGCCGGGCGACATCGACGCCGCATGGAGCCGGACGGTTGAAACGCTGGTCAGCCAGGCAGGCACCGGTCTTGCCTTTGTGGCCGGTCGCAAAAACACCTCAAAACTGGCCCGCGAGACGGCCGCCGAGCCGCTGCTTGATCTGCTGCCGGTTGTGATTGACGCCGGTCAGGCCGACCTGATCATCAACGAACTGGGTTACTTCCAACAGACCGCTTGGCCGCTGGTCGTCCCGCCGCAGGTCAGCGGACATCCGCTGCTGAATCTCGGCGACCGGCCGGAGGAGAACGCCCAGACCTGGGCACGCCTGCCCGGCGTCTACTGGCACTATCCGGTCAGCCGCGAAAAACCGGTGGCCACCGTGCTGCTGCGCCATTCCAACCCGCAGATGCGCAGCGCCGGCGGGCAGCACGTGCTGCTGGCCACCCAGTTCGTGGGGGCAGGACGCACCGCTTTCATGGCCTGGAGCGACACGTGGCGTTGGCGACGTTTCGGTGACCGATACTTCAACCGGTTCTGGATCACCTTGATCCGCCACCTCGTCGAAGGCAAGCTGCTCGGCGGCCAGAAACGGGGGCTGATTCAGCTCAAGAAAGACCAATGCACGGTAGGTGAAGCGGTTGGCGTCGAGGCCAGGTTGTTGGACTCGAAGTTCTCGCCGCTCAGCCGGGACACGGTTGAGATGACCGTCCAGACGGAAGCTGCGCCCGGCCAAACGCTGGTTCTCAAGGCTCAGCCCGATCGACCCGGCTGGTATCGGGGAGAACTGACCCCCACGCAGACCGGAATCCATGAGTTACAGATCGACTTGGCCGGCGAAGGCGGCGCGAGCACGACGATTCGGGGCGAATTGCGCGTCGGGCGCTCCGATCTGGAATTCCGCCGAACGGCACTGGACCGCGATTCTCTTGAGAACCTCGCCGCAGGCTCGGCCGGCGGGAGATCGCTGTATCTTGACGAAATCGACCGACTGCCATCCTTGATCCCAGCCAAGTCGGTCAGCATGGTCACCACAGGCCGGCCAACGCCGTTGTGGGACCGCTGGTGGACCTTGTTTGTGCTGGTGACGCTGCTGAGTACGGAGTGGGCCTTGCGTAAGGCCTTCAATCTGCTGTAGAGGCGACCGCGAGATGTCGGCAAGCACTACTGAGTCCGTTCGACTGCGATTTCAGCGTCGCACGCTTCCTCGGTTTGATGCGCTCGCGAGGCGCATTCGCCTGTATCTTCTCGCTGACGGCCTGGCCGTCGTGATCCCGGCCATGCTCGCGGCCGTGCTGATCACACTGGCTGTCGACCACACCTTCCGGCTCGACGCGAGCATGCGGTGGGTTCAGGCGATCTCGGTTCTGGCTATTCTCTGCTGGTTGATCTGGCGATTCATGATCCGACCGTTGACCGTGATCCTCGCCAAGACCGACCTGGCAACGATCATCGAGCGACGACACCCACACTTGGGCGGCCGGCTGATTGTTGCGGCCGAGTTCGCACCCAGCCCGCCGGCGGCGACCCGCGGATCGGCCGCACTCATCGACAAGGTCATCGAGCAGGCCGACAACGCGACATCGCAACTGCGATTCACCGACTCGCTCAATCATCGGCGAGCGCTTCGGCAGGCAACGTTGGGCTTGGCGGGCCTTGTCGGCATGGCGGCTCTGTTGTTGCTGGCTCCGGCGACCATGGGACTGTGGTTCGAGCGAAATGTTCTACTGAGAAGCGTTGAATGGCCTTTGAGAAACCGTCTGGTTGTCGAGGGGCTTACCGACGGCAAGCTGGTTGTGCCGCGTGGAGATGACGCGGTCATCTCGGCCAGCGTTGCACCGGGCTACGAGGCTCCGCGACAGGCCTACATTCACTACCACGGCACGGACAGCCTCCGCGGCCAGGCTCAGATGCCGGAGGTTCGCGGTCAGCCGGTGAGATTCACACACACCTTCGAGCACCTGACGGAGACCGTGACTTGCCGGATCGTCGGGGGCGACGCTCAGACAGATCCTTTCACCATCGAGGTGATCGATCGTCCCAGTATCACCCGCGCTCGAATCGGGATTGCCCCGCCGGCCTACACACGGCTTGACTCATACGAGTTGCGAGAAGGGCAAACCGTCGCCGAGGTGTTGCTCGGCAGCGAGATCCGCTTGAGCATCGCCACCGACCAGCCGATTGCCTCGGCGATCCTGGCCCGCGACATCGGCGGCAAGCAGGCCGCACTTGGCCCGGCACAGCGCCTGGGTGAACGGGAGCTCAGTGCGGCCGATCGCCCGACGGCGTCCGCCGCATACCACTTCGAGCTGACCGGCACGACTGGTCTGACAAACATCAGCCCGCGCGTGCCGCTGACGCGATTTGTCGTACGGGTCGATCCGGATCAGGCTCCCGTCGTCAAGATGAGGATTCAAGGTGCCGGCGAGATGATCACTCCGCAGGCCGTATTGCCGATCGACATGGAGTTCAGTGACACCTACGGTCTGGCGAGCGCCGGCGTCGTCTTCAGTTCCGGCAAGTCGGAAGATCAGGGTAATGTGGAGCCGGTGTCGGGCTTCGAGCGGTTCTCCAAGACCTTCAACCGCTTGATCGAGTGGTCGGTCGCCGATCATGGGTTGGCCAAGGGCGACCGGTTGAGCATCTGGGCGGAGGCGACTGACTTCGATGACGTGTCCGGACCGAACGTGGGCAAATCGACGCCGGCCGTGTTCCGCATCGTCAGTCGAGAGGAGCTCGCCGCCGAACTCAACCGCCGACAGCACGAGTATCGACAGGATTTCGAGCGCTACCTGCGACGGCAGGAGGAGCTCTACTCCGACTTGCTGTCAGCGCTGGAGCCGGCCGCCATTGAGGCCGACCGTCGGCAGCGCAACCAGCGCCTGCGTCAGTTGGCCCGCCGTCAGCGTGATCAGGCCAGCCAGGTCGCCACGGTGGCCAAGCAGTTCGAGCAGGTGTTGTCCGAGATGCGGGTCAATGCCCTCTCCAGCCCGGCCGTGGAAGAGCGACTCGGTCGAGGTGTGGCCCAGCCGCTTCGCGGCCTGTCCCGAGAGCAGATGCCGGCCGTTGCGGAGACGATCGACCGGCTGGCAGGCGAGGACGATGACCAGTTGGTCCGCGAGGCCCGCGACACCCAGTCAGCCATCCGCGATGAGATGAACAACATCCTGGCCCGGATGCTAGAATGGGAGAAGCTCGAAGAGGCCGTTATTCTGCTCCGCGACGTCCTCAATATGCAGCGCAACGTCGGCAAGGAAACGGAAACGACGCTGGAGCGGGACATTCTGGGAACCGCCCCGGCGTCGGAACCGGCGAAGTAGGAAATGACCAATGTCCAAGCCCCAATGCCCAATGAATGACCAAGCACGAATGCACGAATGCCCGTGGCCCGCGGCTGCTTCGCCCATTCGGGCTTCGTCATTCGGATTTCACTGGTCATTGGGGCTTGGGCATTGGGCATTGGGGCGCCTGCTGGCCCCGTTGTTCTGTATTCTGCTGCCCGCTGCGCTGGCGGCGGCCGCTGAGCCTCTATCGACCGTCCAAACCGATGCAACCGCCAGCCCCCTGGCCACCAAGCAGCAGATCGTCCGCGACCGCATGATCCAACTCGAAGACCGCATGTTCCGGCTTATCGAACAGCTTTCGGATCGCGAGCCCGAACAGGCCGCTAAGCTGGAAACCGCACTCAAGAGAGCCCGCGAACTGCTGATCCGCCGCAACATGGATGCGACGATCCGATTGTTGAGCGACGAAGACCTTGCCGGCGCGTCCGACAAGCAGATCGAGATCGTGCGCGACCTGGAGAACGTACTCAGGGTGTTGCTCGAAGATCCGGACCGCGACCGTCAGCGCCGGGAGGACATCGCACGATTGGAGGCCCTGAAAGAGCAGGTACGTCAACTTCTCGAAGAGCAACAGAAACTCGATGCGGTCGCCGAAGCCGCTGAACCCCAGAAGCAGCTCGGCGAGAAGACAGCCCAACTTGGAGAGAAGATGTCCGGCCGGAAGACCGAGACCCAGCCGGCCAGACCGCCGGACCCCGGCAGCGAGCACATCGAACGCGGGGCACAGCACATGAAAGCGGCGTCTCAGCAGCTTGGGCAGCAGAAGAACCAACAGGGCGGCGAGAGCCAGAAGCAGGCTCAGGACGATCTTCAGCAGGCCATCGAAAGCCTGGAACAAGCGATCGAGCAGCTCAAGCAGGAACAGCGGGAACAGACCCAGCGGCAACTGCAGGCGTTGCTGCAGGCCATGCTCGACAGGCAATTGGTGATCAATCGCGACACGCAGGCGCTCGACAAGAAAGGACGCGCGGAGTGGTCCCATGCGGACGAACTGACTCTCACCGGCTTGAGCAACGACGAGATGACCCTCGCCGACCAGACGAGCCAGGTGCTGCGGCTGCTCAAGGCCGACGGCACAACCGTGGTCTTTCCGCAAGTGATGGGACAGGTCCGCGACGACATGGAACGCGTGGCCGCCAGGCTTCAGAAGAAGGACACCGGCACTGACACGCAACGTATTGAAGCCGCGATTGCCGAGACGCTCAGCCAGTTGATCGATTCGCTGAAGCAGGCGGCCGCGAACCCGCCGTCCGGCGGCGGATCGGGCGGAGGCGGCGGCCAGGGCGGCAACCCGCCCCTCGTGGCCCCGTCGGCCGAGTTGAAGTTGCTGCGAAGCTGCCAGCAACGGCTGAACGAGCGAACAACCACCGCCGGCGAATCAATCGAGAAGAATCCGGCTACTTCATCCGATCAACAGGATGAGCTCCGCAAACTGAGCCAGCAGCAAAACAACCTGGCCGACCTGGCCAGACAGATACATGAGAAATGGACGGAGCAGGAATGATGAATGGAAAATGCGGAATTGCGAATGGGGGGCGGCCCACAGCTTCGCACGTGCTTGGCGTTCGCTGGCCCCAGAATCCCTTCTGGGGCCCTTCGCGTGGAGGATTCCCATCCTCATTCTCACCGAATACGGAATGCATTTCGCCAGACGAGGCGGCCTTGCCTCGCGGCGAACACTTTGCAGGACAGGCCCGGAAGGGATTCCGGGCTAAGCGGGACGCTCTTAGTGCGTCCTTCGTCAGTCGCCGCACCTTGTTCCTCATCCTTCATCCTTCATCCCTCATCCTTCTCGCATTCATTCTGTGTCTGCGAACCGCATCAGCCGACATGCCCTCCTCGCACCCTTCACCCCTCGCCTCCCGCCCCTCGGCCCCCGCCACGCGGCCTTCCGAGGACCTGCGCGACGTCTCATCATTGATGTTAAAGGCCGGCCAACGTCTCGATACCGGAAAGGCCGATGCAATCACGCAGCAGAACCAGCGTCAGGCGATTGAGATTCTCGACCGGCTCATCAAACAGAGCGAGGAACAGGAAAAACAGCAGCAACAGGGGCAGTGCAAGGCTTGCGGCGGCAAGGGCTGTCGGTTGTGCCGCAAGACCATGGTCGCCGGCGGCAAACCGGTCACGCCCGCCCAGCAGTCCACCGCCGACCCCAGAGCAGGCGGCCCCGGCGAACTGAGATCAGAAACCGCACGGCCGGGTGAGGCGTGGGGCAACATGCGCCCGGAGGAGCGAGAACGTATTCTGCAATCGATCGGAAAGGACTTCCCCAGCCAGTACCGACAGCTCGTCGAGCAGTATTACAAGCAGCTGGCCAAGGAAGAGTAATCTCAGCGTTGCGCTTCGCAACGCTGAGGAATTGAGAATGGAGAACTGAGAATTGGGAATCGTAGCGAGGCAGCGTAGGGCGGGCTTCGCCCGCGTACGTGTTTAGCGTGCTGGGGTCTGGCTCTTTTTGCCCAAATGTGGTTCGCCGTGCAATCTGGAGTGGTTGGCTCAGTCAGGCGGGGGCTCGGCGGCGCGAAAAAGACGGCAAAAAGTGCCTGACCCGCTGTCTTGCACGCTAAACACGTACTCGCCCGCCCCCCTCGTCTGTCTTGCCGGTGACTGCGCAATCTGGAGCAATTGAATGACCGTTCTTCTGGTCGCATTTCTTTCCGCAACGGTTCCGCCCGCACCGGCGGTCCGGGGCGTCACCATCGATGGGCAGACAATCGAGGGCCGGTGGTCAGGTCCGGGCGGGGAGGGCCAGATTCGCATCGAAGCCGGCGGGTCGACGAAGGTGCTCCGACTTGATGAGCTGCTGTCGCTGAGATGGCAGACCTCGCAAACTGCTCCGGCCTCGCAGCCGCAATCCCTGCCGCTGTTCGTCCACCTCAAGGATGGCAGTCGTATTTCGGCTCGGCTGCTGGGCGGCAATTCGGACCGGCTCGAACTGGAGACACGCTGGACTAATTTGCTGGCCGTGCCGGTCGCTTCTCTGGCCGCGATCTGTCAGTTTGGCGCCCAGAACCAGGCTCTGCAGGATGCTTTCGACCAGGCATGGGCCGACAGGAAGCCGGACGAGGATCAGCTTCTCTTGTTCCGAAACGATCGCGTCACCACCCTGAGAGGGGCCCTGGAGTCCCTTGGCGCCGACGGCGGCTCTTTCCGCTGGCGGGATCGATCCGTTTCATTCGCAGTCCAAGAGGCCTTCGCCGTGGTCATGGCAGTCGGCCGGTCGACGCCGCCTCCCGCTCAGGCACTCTGCTCGCTGCGTGATGGTTGCACATGGGCAGGCCAGATCGCGGGCATCGAAGCAGATTCGCTGCGTTTGCGGCTGAGCATGGGTACCGTGCTGAGTCTGCCGATCGAGCAGATGAGCGAAATCCGCTTTCGATCCGACCGCGTGCTGTTCCTGAGCGATCTCACCCCGGCCAAGTACGAGTTTGAGCCGTTCGGTGCAACCCGATGGCCCTATCGCGTGAATCGCTCAGTTGCCAATCGTCCGATCCGCATCGGCGGCCAATCGTTCGATCGTGGCATCGGCATGCATTCCCGTTCGGTACTCACCTACGACGTGCCCAAGGGCTTCCGCCAGGTGGCCGCAACCATCGGCATCGACGATGCGGTGGGCAGTCAGGGCAACGTCATTTTCCGCGTGCTGGCCGACGGCAAGGAGGTGTTCAACAGCGGCCCGGTCACGGGCAACGACGCCCCCCGCCCACTGCTCGCGACGATCGAAGGGGCCCGCCAGATTCAACTCATCATTGAGTGCGGCGACGACCTCGACATCGGCGATCAGGCCAACTGGGCGGATGTTCGGCTGATCAGGTGATACCACCAGCTACGCACCGAGAAGACCGTCACGGAGCCCCCCTGAACATGGTCTTTTCGATCCCGCCGCCGACACAAACGGACCCGTCTGGGCTTGGCGGCCAGAGTACCGTCAACCGATTTCTACCGTCTGGTCTTGCCCGGCCACACTTCCGGGCAGTGTTTCATCATTGTACCAGAGTCCCTCCCCGTCGCTTCTACCCCGCTTTCGGGTTTTTGTCATCTCGCGGGCTCAAACGGTTCCTCCCGTGCATGCCAAGGCGACTTCTCGGCCTCGTTTCTTGGTGTCCTTCCGGTAAGCCTGCATGAATCGTGATGCGTCGTCTGATATCGTCCGCG
>CAZTQK010000213.1:0-10579 GCA_964615635.1 uncultured Planctomycetales bacterium | reverse complement strand
CCTCAAACTCCTTGCGCATCTTCTCGACCTCGGCTTGGTCGCCGCTCAAAGCCTCGACGAGGGCGTGGTGGCAGAAGGTGGCGGTACCGCTCGTGGTCTGGCTTTGGAGCTTGGCCATGGCCTTGATGATCGGCTCCGGGCCAGCCACGTAACCGACGCGCCAGCCGGTCATCGAATAGCTCTTCGACCCGGCGTTGAAGGTCAGGGTCTTGGCGTAGTTCTCCGGGCTGCAGGCCGCGAAGCTGAGGAACCGCTGGTTGCCGTAGATCAGGCGGTCGTACATCTCGTCGCTGAAGACGATGATGTCCTTGTCGGCCACGAGCTTGGCGATCGCCCGGACCTCATCGGGCGCATAGGTGAACCCGCCGGGGTTGCTGGGCGAGTTGAAGATGAGCACCCGCGTCTTGGGGGTGATGGCCTTGGCGATCTGGTCGGGGGTGACCTTGAAGTTGTTGGACTCCTTGCCCTCGATGATGACCGGCTTGGCCCCGCAGAGCTTGATCTGTTCTGGATAGCTGACCCAGTACGGGGCCGGCAGGATGGCCTCGTCGCCCGGGTCGAGCAGAGTCATGCTGGCCAGGTAAAGGGCTTCCTTGCCGCCGACGGTGATCATGACTTGCGACGGCTTGTACTCTAAGTTGTTTTCTCGCTTGAACTTGGAGCACACGGCCTCCTTGGCGGCCGGGATGCCCGATGCCGGGCTGGCGTATTTCGTGTGGCCGGCGTCCAGGGCGGCCTTGCAGGCGTTGCGGATGTTTGCCGGCGTTGGGAAATCGGGCTCTCCAGCCCCGAAGCCGACGACGTTGATCCCCTGCTTCTTCATGGCCGTGGCTTTCGCGCTGACTGCCAGGGTCGCGGATTCTTCAAGTTCCTGCACGCGCTGCGAGATCCTCATACACGGTGCTCCTGATGTCCTGTCTGGGGGTGGCCGAGGACCCGGAACGCCGGGTCTGCTCGCTTACCGGGGGGCAGATTGTAGAGATGCGGGGCTGGTTGTACAAGCCGGAGCGGGGAGCTGAATGACCAATGCCGAAACCCCAATGACCAGTCAATGACGAAGGTCGAAATCCGAATGTCGTGGACCGCTGTGTTCTGTCCCCTGGGTCTGCTCGAAGGCCCGCTCAAGGAGAAGACTCTCTTGCGTCTGATCATCGACGACGCCACCCTTCGCAGGAGCGAAAAATGGGCCACCCGGCAGAATGTCCTTGAGATCTGCCCCTTCGCCCGATAGGATTGCCTTGGCTCAGCCATCCTCGCTTGAGCATGCAGCCCTGCATGCATCCGGCTGGACCAGCGGGCTGCCGATGTCGGCGGCCTGAACAGGTCTTTTTTGTGTTTGGAACCTCCGCGAGTCGACGGTGTGGTGTGTTGGTTGTCGGTTGTTCCAAGATCACTGGTACCGTGCAAAAGCGATTGGCAAGTCGGGCGTTTCTGACTAATGTTCAATGGCATGATATGGAGGTGTAGACTTATGGCAGGAACCAGAATCGCAATTGTTGCGACGTTGGTGGCGGGGTTCCTGACGGTTGCCGGCTGCGCCCCGCAGACACGTGGAGTCTGCGAAGAGCTGGTCAATTGCCCCGGAGCGGACCTGACGGACGAACAGAAGGATCAGATCATGAGCGTGTGTCCGGCCGGCCTGCAAGTGCTGCGGCTTGCCAACCGGGCTTGCTATGCGTGCCTGGTTGACGACCCCTGCGGTGCGTTCGAGGCCTGCCAGGAGGAATGCGGCGCGGAGATCCAGGGCCTTTTCGGCGGCGAGCTGGACCAAATGACCGTCACCCTCATCGAGCCCGTGGGCGGCTTTAACTGACCGGCGCGATGAGTGCTGGCATGGGGTCAAGCATAGCCCTCCTGGAATGGCTGGCAGCGCATCGCGAATCGAGAGTAGCGGGCGGCAGGCCTCAGCAGGCTTGTCTTCAGGCCTTGATTACAGATGCTCCTGGAGAAACCGCAGCATATCCTCGCGGTGGTGCTGGGCGAATCGGCTGGCCCACATGGAACCCCAGAAGTGTCCCGCGTCTTTCATTTCGTAATACTCATAAGGTTGGCCGGCCCCTTCCAGAACATCTCTTAACGCCCGTGCTTGCGTGACCGGCACGATCGGGTCGCGCGTGCCGTGCAGTATGAATACGGGGGGGCCATCGGTCCGGACATAGGTCAGTGCCGAAGCCGCTCGATACAGATCGGGTGCATCGGCCTGATCGTGGCCAAGAAACAGGCTCACAAGACGCAACTGCCAGGGAGCCACCGAGGCCGGATCAACAGTGAAATCGGTCGGCCCGTAGATCTCGACGACAGCCCTCACACTTGCCGATTCGCCAGCCGGCCATGTCGAGTCGAATATGCTCACGTCGCCGGCCATGCCGACCAACAGGGCGAGATGGGCTCCCGCTGAAACACCAAACAACGCGAGCCGCTCGGGATCGACGTTCAACTGTTCAGCGTGTCGTCGCAGATGGGCAATCGCGGCCAGCACATCCATGACCGGTTCGGGGTAACGCCCTCCTTGCCCGATCAGCCGGTAGTCAATACTGACCGCCGTGTAACCCTGGGCAGCCAGATCGGCTGACCAGTCGTGCATGTACCACCGCTCGCCGTAGAGCCAGAAGCCGCCGTAAACCAGTACAACGGTAGGAGCGGGCCCGACCGCTTGCGCTGCGTGGAAAACATCCATGCGCAAGACCCGATGGCCGCGAGTTGCGAAAGGGCGTCCGAACTCCGTCTGGACGTCCAACCCGCGGTTGGCGACGCGCACTGGCAGGACCTCGAAGAAAGTGGCCAGCGATGTGGCGCAGCCGGTCTGCGTTAAGACTGTGATCATAGCTGCGCACGATCCCCGTAACTTGAACTGTCTGGTCATGCCGCGTGTCCTCTCACGGACATTGGTTGACCTGCACGCTGACGGAATCGGTGGCGTTGGTACCCTCGGCGTCGGTGACCGTCACAACAAAGGTGTACACATCGGCCTCGCTGAATGTCACGCTGACGGTTGCCACTGTGGGGTCCGCGATCGCAACAGGCGGGCCCGCTGTCTGCGTCCATGAATAGGCGAAGGGCGGCACCCCGCAGGTGGCGTTCGCCTTGAGCTGGACTGCAGCGCCGACACAGGCCTCTTGATCCGAACCGGCATCCACCGCCAAAACGCAGTAATCACAGCCCGGCGTGGGCGGCACGTTCTCACCGCTATAGCATCGCTGAAAGACGCTGAAGTCAGCCTGGTCCACATCATCGTCATCGTCGAGTCTTGCATCCATGCAGCCTGGATCGAACTGCGGTATCCCGGGGGCGGAGGCACAGTGTTCGAGGTATTGATAGTCGTCCGTGTCCACATCGCAGTCGCCGTCGAAATCCGGTGCCACCAGCCCGGAACCGCCGACGATCTCGAATGGCATTTCACTGTCGTCAGAAACGGTCGGGCATCCCTGGTCGTACATTGTGATCTGAAGCATGTAATCGGATGCGGGCTCGATGCAGGGCCAGATCGTCCATGAGAACTCGCCTGACTCGGCCGGGGCTTCGCCGAGGTAAGAACCCCAGGCCCAGCCTCCGCAGTTTTCCCTTCGGAAGACCTGCACGTGTACCATTCGTCCGTCGGCATTCTCGGGGTCCCAGTTGATGGTGTAGGTCTGGCCGGCCTGGTACGTGCCTCCGTCATTGAACGAAGTGAGCGCGAGGGTGCTGACCTGGCCGCCGGTGATGGCGAAGGGCTGATCGCTGACGTCCCAGACTGCCGGGCAACCGGACCCGGCGTACAAAGAGAGCTGTATCAGGTAATCGGCAGCCTCTTCAAGGTAGGGGCAGATCTCCCAATCGAAGCTCCCGGCCTCGACCGGTGCGTTGCCGAGGTAGGCGACAATCTCGCCCGTCGACGTCGCCAGCTCGATGGATACTTGTAGTCCTGCAGCATCCTGGGGCCCCCAGGTCCAGGTGATGGGGTACGTCTGGCCCACCCTGTACCCTCCGCCGTCGTTGAATGAGGCGAGCTTCAGCGTGAGCTCCTGGCCCCCGGTAATCCGGAAGTCGCCGTCGCTCTCGTCGGTGACGATCAGCCCACTGTTGGCCGCCACGAGTATCGACAAAACCCGGTAGTCGTCGGAATCGCGCACGTAAGGACACAGCGAACTGCCGGCACAGCCCTCTGTCGCAGGACCAGCCCACAGAAGACCCCAAGCAATGCTGGCGCCGTTCTTGAGAAGCATCGACGCGACGAGACTCGCGGTTGAATCGTCGCTCTCCCAACAGACGTTTTCAAATGCTCCCGCTGTCCAGTTCTGCCCCGGATAAGGCTGGATGGTGTTCAAAGAGGGCCGCGGGGCGGAGCCGCAAATCTCAAACTCTGGCGACACAGCGAACGGCCCGAAGGCCTCCGAACCCGAGAGTTGAAGCTGGGCAGGGATGGGGCCGGAATTGGCAGATTCAACGCCTTGATCCGTGCCTCCAGTGACGCCGACGGGCACCGGTCTCGGAACCCCAAATCCAAAGAACGTGCCGGTGAGACACACTCGGTAGTCGTTCCCGTCGCCGATATTGGCCGGGATGGCGTAGACCGCTGTACCGTCAGAGGCGCAGGCCCCGCCAATCACGCCCCTAACGCCCTGCGTGTCCAAGAGGACAACAGTCAGCCATCCCAGGTCGGCGGGCGTCCACGAAATCGTTTGCTCTGTCCCGGCGGTCCAGCACGGCTGGCCCGCGAAGGGCGAAAGGACTTCCAGCACGCGCGTTGAGCTGGAACCGGTGATGGTAAACGGGCTGTCGCTCCGATCGGAGCCGAGGACGCGCACGAAGTCGCCCATCAGCCATAACTCAACTACATAATTGCTGTCGTCGCCGAGCCAGGTCGGCACTGGCAGCGTGCTTTGTCCATCGCCCGCGCGCAGAGGGATGACAGGCCAGTTGAGCGAGGCCCCGCCACCATCTGCTCCATCACGAATAAGCACCCTGACCTGCGCATCCGGAGGAACAGCCGTCGTGGTCCAGGTTATCGTGGCCAGCGAGCCGGCGGTCCACGTTTCCCCTCCGTTCGGCGAGGTGACCGTGATGCTGCCCTGCTGAAGCCGGAAATCCTTGTCGAAGACGATGTCATTCACCATGACCCGGGTGGCCAGGGCCAAGTTGTCGCCCTCCGAGATCGTTCCTTCGATCCCGTCGTACGTGACCGGCCCGTACAGTTTCCCGGCCGGGCGCCGGGCATCGAGCACGCACTCGCCCTCGGGCACGACGAGAAAGTAAACTCCATCCTCCCAGGTCAGCGCGGTGGCGACCCAGGTGCCGTCGAGCGGTTGATAGGCGCTCACCGGGACGTTCGGGACCGGGGTCAGGCCGTCGGTCTCCGTGACCTTGCCTATGATAACGCCACCCGACGATGAGAGTGTGAAGTTCTCTTCAACGTCGGCATCCGAAACCCCGACTTCAATACGGGACACGCCGACCGATGCCGCGGAACTCGGTTCCGGCGGTGCCGAAGCGTCGGCTTTCGCGCTCAATCCCGCACGTTTGCCCGGCCCCCGGGCCACCACCACGTACTTGCCAGGAGCGACTTTTGAGCAACTGTACCTGCCGGAGGCATCCGCCTGGGTCGTGGCGGCAAGATGGCCGCCCAGGTCATAGAGAAACACCCGGGCATTCGCGACAGGTACGCCCTCTTCTGCAACCCTGACCAATCCCTTCACTTGCGATTCCGCCTTTGCCGGCACTGCAATGCCAACCAACCCGCTCGTCAGCACGCACAAAGCCACCGCCCATGGAATGCGATTCATCGCGTAGCGCATCGTGTTCTCCTTTCCTGCCTCTTGACTTGCGATCTATGTCCTTGTTGACAGAGTGGATTTGTCGACACCCCGCCGGCCTTCTTCTCCCTACCGAACTCACTGGAGCAGCGGGAGAACCTGCCTGACGTCTCTATCCAGCGAAACACGCTGGTTGCAGAGTGGATGGTGGCGCGGAGATTGCCGCCGCGCCTCTGTTTCGCCTCTGAGCTGCTCAGTCTACTGAGCTGCACATCCGAAGCAAGTAATATTCTCAGCGGATCACACAGACCAACCTATGCAGATGTAAGCGAAAGTCTCCTGCCGGAGCCATGCTTGGCTGTTTCTGCCCGCATGGATCTTCGACCGGACATGCTGCCGGCATCCCGGGTCGGAGAACGGTGCCTCTGTAAGTCTTTGGCATATAAAGACGTATGACGAATAGCAGGCCGGCGCACGTGGCGTCAGCCTCTTATTCCATGCATCTCCCCGTCACCATGAAAACAGGGAATCGCACGTTCCCTCACACATGCCCCGGCAAGCCGTTGCGGACCGTTGCACCACAACAGGGCAACCAGCTTTACGGCGTCACCGTGTATCCGGCACCCGGGCCGTCATCCACGGCCGCCTTGCCCGACTGATCGTGCGGTACACTCACGAACGCGGTCGCCGTCGTCGCGTTGCCGGCCGGGTCGGCCAGCACGAAGGTGATGCCGTACATCCGGCCGTTGCCGGCGCCTTGACGCTCGGCTCGAACCTTGAACGAACCCGGCCCGACGATCACGATATCGTCCTTCGTGTTGCCGTCGCCGTTGCCCTTGACATCCTCGGGCTCGTCACTGTAGATGGACACAATGCTGCCCATCAGATCGACATCCAGCGAGGCGTCGCAGGCGTCCTCCACCGTGATCAGGTCGGACAACTTGTACTCGACGTATTTGTGATTGGGCGGCCAGAGTTTGACAGGCTCGCCGACCGTGACCACCGGTGGCGTGGTATCCACCACCTCAACCGTCCGTGTGACCTGCGCGGCCGGATTGCCGCAGGCGTCCACAGCGTCGTACGTCACGATGTAGGTGCCGGGCGTGTCCACATCGACCACGTCACCTCCGACAATGGCCTCGGTCAGAGCGGTGTCACATTGGTCGAATACGGAAGCTCCCAGTTCGGTATACGTCCCGATATGGCATTCAACCGTAACCGTCGCGTCGCCGTTGAGCGTGATCACGGGGGCGATGGTGTCCGCTACCGTCAGGCTCGCCGACACCTCCGCGGTCAAGCCGCACTCATCGGTTGCGGTCCAGGTCACCGTCACCGAACCGCCGCAGTTGTCCGGCATCCCCACAAAGTCGTTATCCAGTGTCACATTGCCGCAGCCTCCCGTGGCGACCGCGCTGGCCAGCCAGGCCTGCACGACGTCGTCATTGCCCGGATCGCCGCATTCAAGGGCGAGATCGGCCGGAACGGTAGTGAAAACTAAAGGTGCGTTTGCGGCGACACTCAGCGTGGCGGAGGTCGTCGCCGTATTATTGCACTCATCCGCGGCCGTCCAGGTTACCGTGATCGAAACACCGCAACTGTCCGGCATCTCGGCAAGATCATGCGTCACGGTCACGTCCCCGCAGGCATCAGTAGCGGCGGCACTGGCCAGCCAAGCCTCCACTGCCAGCAGGTCAAATTCTCCGCACTCGAAGCCCAGATCCGCAGGTACGGTGGTGAATGTCGGAGCCGCGGTGTCCGAGACGGTCACATCCGACTCGCTGGTCGAGAGAACAGCGGTGCCGTCGCTGAGAGTCAGAGTCACTTTGCAGGCGGTCAGACAGCCGCCCGAGGCATCCAGCGTAAGCACAGGCGTCAGGCTGGTCGGATCGTCAAATGTGCCGCCGGGACAATCGGTCGTCCATGCGTATGTAAGTGTGGCACCGGCCGGGGGATCCACGACCGAACCGCTGAGCGGAATCGTGGCAATGTCACCCGGGCATTCAGCCGCATAGGGACCACCCGCCTCGCAATAGGGGGTTACGCGGAAGTTGGTCGGGTCAGAAGCCTCCACCGTGCTGCCGTCGGCCCTTGTGGCAGTCACGCGTCCGAAAGTCGAATATGGACCCGCAGCAGGCGTCCTTCTGATCAGGCAGGTCATGGACTCGCCGGCTTTCAGTTCGGTGTTCGCACACGGCACGAGGCCGAAGATATCATCAGTGACGACGATGCCGGTCAGCAGGGTAATGTCGTTGTTCTTCACGATATAGCTCAGAATCAACTCCTGACCGATATCGAAGGAAGGGCCGGGTGGGGTATCTGCGTTGAATCCATTGACGGAGGTTGAAATCTCCACGACGGCGGAATCGGCTGCCACCTCAACAAGTCCGAGGACCTCTCGCTGCGATGCATCCTCCGAAGGGCTGCACCCAAGGGGTACACACACCGCAAGCAGTAGCGCCAGGGTCAAGCCTCTTAGAATAGTGCTGGTCATCACATCCTCCTTTCAGGTGGGTTGTCGCAATGCGACGGCAGGGAAGTCTTCGTCGGTCCACGAACGGCGCGAGACTGGCAACCTGGCCCTCTTGCGCAGGCCGCTGTCGCCATGCATCTTTCCAAGAGTGCATCTCGGGCGGCAGCATATCCGCCGGATCCCACCGAAAGCAAGGCTTTTTTCGGAAGTTTTCTATATTGCCCGACAGCCACAGGCGAATGCGGCAAACGGCAAGATGCACTGATTGAAAACGTAGGTTTCGGCTGAATTCCAGCGATCTGCGGGCCGCGATTCGCAAACGTTGGTCCGGGCGCGAATCGAAGGCCTAGCTCGCCGCCATTCGGCGCCGTTCAGTGCGTCTCAGCAAGCTCGAAAGCCTGCCCAATGGGGAGACTCTGTCGCATCTGATAGTTGACGACCCTACACTTCGCTGGAGCGAAGGAAAGCCGCCCGGCCTTGCCAGGATCTGAACAGTCAGCATTGCAGATGAAAGACAGCATCAGACGTGGTCACGCCGGAGGGGTAGAGTGTCACCCTTGTTCCACCTGATCGCCAATAGCTGTAGGGCTCCGCCACATCGAGGCCAGATGGCCGAGAATCAAGAATTGGCGCCACAGTATTCCCACGAAGTGCAGCTAGTGGAGCAGCTCGAACACGAAGGCGCCGTATGGCGTTGGTGTGGTCCAGTCGGACTGCAGGAGCGCCGGCGTCCAATCGGCATGCCAGCACCATGCGGTGAAGCCGAGGGAGCGACCGCTCAGGAACTGGTCGGCGAACATGCGGCCGAAGCTATCTGCTGTGCCATAATGGAGTGCACCGAAATTGGTATCGAATCCCCACTCGGTTACAACCACCGGCCTGACCCGATCCAGATCGTCCAGGGCAACGGCCCAGTTCGCGGGGTGGTCATCGTCGGTGCCGGCGTAGATGTGCCAGGCATAAGCGGTATTGTCGTCGGCCAGCAGGTCGTCACGGATTCCGGCAAGGTTGTATGCCCAGTAGTTGCTGGCGGCAAGCACAAGGTTGTCGCTGCGGGCGCGGACGATCTTCAGGAGTTGCTCCCAATAGGGCTTGAGCTCCGCCCACCGGGACACGCGCTGCCCCGGTGCATCGCTGCTTTCGTCGCCGGGATGCAGGGGCTCGCACCACAGCTCAAAGACGATTCGGCCGTCGTCGCCAAAACGAGCGGCCGTCGCTTCCCAGAAGCTCTCGGCCAGGGCGAAATCCGAATCGTACAGGTCGGGCGGGTCTCCCCACTCGGCGGGGACTTGCTCGTAAGCACCGTCGGGCCAACCAATCGAGTGCCAGTCAATGATGACGAACATCCCGGTGCCCAGAGCGGCATCCACGTCACGCTCGACGCGTGAGAGCACCTGCTCATGATCCATGTGTTTCCAGTTGGACGGGTGCACGCTGAGCCGCACGATGTTGGCGTTCCAGTCATGGCGAATGATGACGTAGTCCGACACAGTGCGGTCGGCTCGGCCGATGACCGGGTCGCCGACCGCCAGTCCGCGCAGCAGCAGGGGCGAGCCATCGCAAATGATCTGGTTCCCTTGAACAACCAGGCGGGATGCCGCATCTGCTGGACCGGGCGACTCCTGAGCGGGCGTACAACCGGCGGCGATCATGAGCAGGCCAAACCCCCGCACGGTGGCCAGCCATCGGCCTGACTTGCGGGAAGGCCTGCCCATTCCTCGATCGGCGTTTCGCATGGTCGGTCCGGCGTTTCTTGTGTCGTCACGCGTGCGGCGGTCAATCTATCGCCGGGCGGCCACTTCGTCCTTGATCCGCTTGACTTGGCCGCGGCCCAGGCCCTTCACCTCGCAGCCGAGCTCGAAATAGCGGCGGATTCGGTTGTCGTCCAGAATGCCGAAGCAGTCGATGATGCATGTCGGCCGTCCGGTCATTCGCACCACGTCGTCCGGCGAGAGATCCAGGTACGGCTTGTGACGGACGGCAAGGATCACGCCATCTGCTCCCTTGAGGGCCTCGGCCAAGTCCTGTTGGACTCGCAGGTCCTTGAGGCGTTCCTGGTTGCGGAAGAAGCGGGCCCAACTGTGTCCGGGCGAGGGATAGGTGTCCTGGGCCTCCAGCTCCCACCAGTGCTGCAGATACGGGTCGTGGACGCGGACCTCGGCCCCCATCTCGGTGAGCTTGCGGACCACAAGTTCGCTTCCGCTGTAACGCGTGTCGCCGACGTCCTCGCGATATGCGGCACCGAGCAGCGTGATGCGGGCCGCGGCCACGATCTTGCCCATGTTGCGAAGGGCGTCGCGGGTGAGCTCGGCCACGTGCAAGGCACGGGTGTCGTTCACGTTGATGGCGGTCGGCGTGATCTTGAAGATGTCGTCCTCGA
>CAZTQK010000212.1:0-10585 GCA_964615635.1 uncultured Planctomycetales bacterium | reverse complement strand
CCTGGAATGAACAAGCTCGGTGTCTCCCGCCGAGTCGAGGACGAAGAAGCCCGCCGCAAGATGCGCAGGCTGCTCGACGAACTCAACCTGCCCAAGAACATGGGATTCATCCTGCGTACGGCCGGTCTCGACAAGACCAAGCGGGAACTCCAGCGAGACCAGATGTACCTGCAGCGGCTCTGGAAACGAGTCGCTCAGAGAATCAAGAGCGAGCGGGCCCCTTGCGAGCTCTATCAGGAATCCGACCTTGTCGTCCGCACGATTCGTGACGTGTATTCGGCGGATTTCGGCAGAATCATCGTGGATAACGAGGCCACCGCGGACAAGGTTCGCGACTTCCTGGCCATTGCCATGCCACGCAGCAGCGCTCCCGTCGAGGTGTACAAAGGACCCGAACCGCTCTTCCACAAGTACGGCATCGAGGCGGAGATCGACAAGATCAACGCGCGCCACGTCCCCCTCCCGTCAGGCGGATCGCTGGTCATCGATTCGACCGAAGCAATGGTCGCCATTGACGTGAACAGCGGCCGGTTCCGCGAACACGAGGATGCTGAGGAAACCGCCTTCCGAACGGACCTGGAGGCCGCCGAGGAGATTGCCAGGCAGTTGCGTTTGCGTGACCTCGGCGGACTGATCGTCTGCGACTTCATCGACCTGATGCAGGAGAAGCACCGCCGGGCGCTCGAACGGGCTCTTCGCGAGGCCCTCAAGAAACACAAAGAGCGGGCCAAGTGCCTGCGCATGAGCCAGTTCGGCATCATCGAAATGACCCGCCAGCGCATGCGACCGTCGATCAAGCGGAGCATTTACCAGGATTGCCCGCACTGCCGCGGGTCGGGACTGGTCAAGAACCCTGAATCGATGACGCTCGACATCATGCGGCTCTTGCGCCTGGCAGCGCATCATGAGCTGGTCGAAACGGTCGAAATCCGCGTGGCGCCGGAGGTGGCCTTCCAGCTCCAGAACCGCAAGCGAGCAGCCATTCACGACATCGAACGGCAAACCGGCCGACACATTGTCATCCGCGCCGACAGCAACATCGGGCTTGACCAGTTCGTCTTCTCCTGCTTCGACAAACGCGGCGGTGCGATCCGGGCGCTGGACATGGCCGAGGCCGCCAGTCCATCACATGCACACCGAGCAAAGCACATGCCCCCACCCCAACCCCAGAACCACCATCGCGACCACGAGGTGGAGCGGGACCACGAGGAGAACGTCTTCGAGTAGAGTCGCTGTGTCGTCAATACCTGGCCCCGGCGTGCGAAAAAGGGCACCGATGGCCGGCAGGCCGGGGTCTGGCTCCTTTTTGCCCGATGCGGTTCGCAGAATGACGTGGAGAAGCTCAGCGAGCCTGGCTGGCACCTGGTCACCCAGAAGAGCCCGCAAAAAGGTGCCTGACCCGCTCTCTCGCCCGCACCCTGCCGACCGCCAATGCGCCCCCACCAAATGTGTGTCGCTCGCTCACTTCGCCGGCTTTGTGGCCGACTCTTCGGCGGCGTATTCGGCGATTGACATGGCGAGGTCCCAGTTGGGTTTCGCGACACCGTCAACATAGGCCTCGCCCGGCAGGTCCTCGTTCAGCCTCCAGACATTGGATCCGGGAGAGGTCCATTCGATGTAGTACACACGGCCGGGGGTCAGCGGGACATCGCCCCTTTTCCAGACGGCGGCCACACGACCCTGGAAAGCCAGTGAAAGGCCATAGCAGGTCTTCGCTTTGCCGATCGGCTTGCCGCCAGGCTTGTCATACGCCTGAAAGATCACCGGCAACGAGGGCGGGCTGGCTTCACCCGTGGCGTAGAGCGTGTCAACGCCAGCCAGACTGGTGCCCGTAGCCTTGAATGTCTGGCCATGTCGCTTGGCCGACCCCGCCAAATCCTTGAGCTCAAGATCCCCCACCGGAGCGTGGTTGACGACCGTCCCAGCCTCACCGCCACTGATGTAGGCATAGGCGTCGAGGTCCTTGCGCGGCTCATCGCCGACGAAAAGATGTCCTTTGGCGTAGCCGTCACCCTTGTCTGTCCGGGCGACGAGGGCAAACCGCTCGGACTGCGAACTGGGGTCGCGCCAGAGCCTGACGGCATAGGTCCCGCCGGGAACGAGCGTCACTTCGTTGCTGCGGAAGGGGACATGGAAAATGTGAATGATCGGGTCGGTCCCGCTGGACAGAAAGCGGCTGCGAACCGGTGAGATCCTCTTCCACGTCGAAGGTGGGCCGTCATTGGTTTGATACACGGCATAGTTGAGGTTCAGGATCTGGTGATCGCCGGACTTGTCGGCCAGCTTGGTCGCAATCCGGGTTACGTGCGGCGTCGTTGCCACGAACGTCTGGTAGAAATCATCGCCACCGATAAATGGCGACTTGCCCCACGCCTCGTAACCTTTGCTGCCGTACATGACCGAGTAGTGGGCCGGCGTCTCGAGCTTAGCTTTCTCCACCTTGCCCGGGCCGTCGGGGATTCGCAGCCCCGTATCGCAACTGAAGGCGGGGATGCTGTCATAGCACAACGTGAACAAAGCGTATTCGCCGGCCGGAAAACCCGATGGTTGCTCCTTGGTGGAAATCGAGAACCAGCCGACGGGGGTGTGGGCGGTCCGGGCGCCCGCCCCGAAGCCGACGTCCAATTGACCGACGTACACCTTCTCTTCGTTCCAGCCGCGCGGTGTATCCTTCCGGCCGGTGACGCCGGCCGTGGTCATCATTCCCTCCACCGACTCCGACCCCACCGCAGACGTGGTCATGCTCGCAGCGAAAACACACGTCAACACCAGATTGAAAAAGTCAGTCCTTTCTATCATGGAACACTCCGTGTGGATGATGAAACAACGGCAAACACCCGGACCACAATCGGGCGGTCTGCCTGAGACTACTGAGCCAATTCTTTCAGGATCTCGATGGCCGCGTCGGCCATCGCCTCGCCTCCGCCGGGCTGGATACGAGAGTTTACCGTTTCGTAACTGCCTTCGCCAAAGGCCTTGCGCGTGGGAATATAGGCGGGAACATCGTTGGCCAGTTCGACCACGAGTGTGGTCTCAAACGGCGAGGCTTTCTTGATCGCCAAGCCGAACTCGACGAACACCTCGCCCGGCAGAGTGACGACGGCCAAATCACGGCCAAGCCGAAATGCCTGCACCTCAAGCGGTATTGTCGTCCCCGGATACCTCGCCAGGTCGACGATCTTGCAGGCCTCGACCTCCTTAAGGAAAGGCAGCTTGCCGGTGCCAACCAGCGCCACATCCTTGGCCGCTTGGGCCCTCTGCTCTTCACTGTACTGTTGTTTCAACGCCTCTACCGTCCTGCTCTTCACCGCCAGCGGAGCCGGCTCGACCGGCCGTGCCTTGGGTACCTGAGCGATCACGGTCTTAGCCAGCAACTCACCGATCTCCTCGGCCTTCCGCCGCCCTTCGACCGTTACGTCGATGTGGTTAACGTCGCCGCAAGTCCCCGTGCCGAAAAAGGACATCAGATCGTTGCCCAACGAGACACGCAACGTCTTTTCGAGGTGGAAGGGATAATCGGCTGAATACAGCGTGCCGCCGGTAGTATCCAGATGCAGGGCGAACACAGTCAGGCAGGCCGTGAGCTTCCGGTCCTCAGGCGCCTTGAGCAACACCATGCCGACCTGAGGGTCGATCGGCCCGGCCACTCGGACGACGTTCGGGTTCTTCTGCCCGGGGTTGAATCGCACGCTGCCGTCCTTCATGTGGAAGCGTCGATTGAAAGACAGGGGCGGATCCTGCTCAGTCGCTGCCACCTCAAGAGCAACAGGGGACATTGATTCCGCGGCCTTCAAGACCACCTGTCCGATCTTCTCGACCAGTTGGGCCGGATAATCGACGGCTTCACACGCGTCTTTGCCATTCCTGGCCACCGCCTGCTCGTGGAAGTAGTTGCGCAGGGTTCCATAGAACAGCGGACCTGTGTGCGTGTGGGTACCGGTGATGACGACGTTGGCGGCCGGGATCCCCGCCTTGGCGGCCACGAGCTTTCGTGCCGGCTCTGAGACACTTCGCGGCACGGCGATCAGGTCACAGAAAACGAACGCCGCCGTCACGTCCCCTTGACGGAGCACCAGGGCCTTGGCTTTCAGCGGGTCATGCACGCCGGTGCTCTGCCGCTCGATGAAGTAGCCGCTGAGTCGATAGCCGACCGGAGGAGTGATGTCCACCTCGGCCAGGCCGGCTGACAGCTTGGCCGCTGAGTTCGCCGTCGAGCACCCCATCAGAACGAACAGGCTCCCCGTCATCGTGCATGTGATGATTCTCATCGATATCTTCTCCACAATCTCGATCCCCTCAGCATTGTAGGCCACGTCTGGCCGAAGCGGTCAGCGGTCCCGCAGCCGCCTGGCAGGCACGCCGACGTACAGACCCATCGGCTTGGTATCCCTTGTGACGACCGCGTTAGCCCCGATGACGCAACCGCGGGCTATTCGCGTGTTGGCTGCAATCGTCACGTTGGCCGCAATCCACACGTCTTCCTCCAGAGTGATCGGCCCGGCTTTCTCGCCTGTCAGCGACATGGGCTTGTCGGTGATTTCATCGTGGTGGCCGACGGTCGCGAAGACTGTGTGAGCTGCGATGTTGCAGTACGGCGAAATAGTCAGCCCACCCCATCCGTACAGCACACAATTCGGGGCGAAATGTCAGTGGTGCCCGATCTCAACTAAGCTCGATTCCCAGTCGCCCAGCGAGATGTACGTTCCCGGAAAGAACTCCACATGATCGCCAATCATGAACCGCCCGGCCGAACCCTGGATGAAGCAGTTGGGATAGAACGTCACATCCGATCCGATCCGGCACACCCGCGGCCGCCCGAGCATGTGAAAGCCGCGCATGAAGGTCACGTTGTCGCCGATCTCCACAACCTCGGGGTGCTCGAAACAGGCATCTGTCGCAATGCGAACGTTCTGTCCGCACGACTTGAAACGGGCTGCGTAATCCGCGACAGCGGGAACACTCATGTTCGCGATACTCCGGGCGACTCTGCCTGCTCTCGAACCCCATTGCCTAACCGGCCGGAAAGAGGCTGTCAATCCGGGTCCCGGCGCAGAGCCGTCACTCGGGGCGCGACACCCCCCGGACGGCTCTTTCGGAACCCCGAGCCTGGCTCGCCGTGGCGACCGCAAGCGAGGGCCTTCCTTTCAGAACCCTGAGCGCGAGCGAGGGGCTAGACCACGAAGCTGCCAAGCCACAGGGGAGCCGCTCCCTTACGGTCGCGGTTCTGAAAGAGAACCATAGAAAACGGATGGCTCACCTGCAAAACCAAGCGTTTCCGGCGTCGCTTCGACCTCTTCAAAGCTGAACGGCCGGCCGCACTCGGGACAACGCTGCTCGCGCAGTCCGTACAGGTAGTACCCGCACTTCGGACACAGACCGACCGGCCGCGATGCCTTGTGCAGGCGAAGTGTCAGCAGGTACCAGAGCGTCCACCGCCAGGTCAGGCCGGTGAGAGCCCGGGCTTCGCCAATCCGTGAGAACAGCAGCAGGCAGCAGGCCACCGAGGTGATCGTCAGGCCGGTCAGGCCGAAATGAGGTCCCAGCCCTCCGTCCAGTATCGCAAACAAGTGGAAGGCCAGCAGCATGGCCACAAGCGAACCTGCCCCGACAAAGCCGTGGTACAGGTGGGACCACCCGCGACGACGATAGGCCAGCAGTGCGTACACGAATCCGCCGACCGGGATGAGAAACGCCGTTATGAGCAACGCCAGCCAACACAGATTCGTCACATCCCAGCGAGGGTTCCTCAGGAGACTCGACATCAGATAGACAACGCACACCGCCCAGCCGGCCGCAATGGGGACGGCCAGCAGAATGCCGATTGCCTGTGGTACGTGTCTCAGCCGTTGTCGGTCTCGCAACGACATGACGCTGATCAGCACGATGAGCGTTCCCCAGATCTGGGGTAAGACGGCGAGCGTGAAACGGAAGGTCAGCTTCGCCAGTTCCCGGGCATTGTGAAGCTCGCTCAATATCCCATCCGCGTGCCGGATGACCTGTGTCAGGAAACGGGCCGGCGTGTCGTGAGACCACCGGTCGATCAGACTCCCCAAAGGCACGAAAAATGTGCCGATCAGGATAAGACCGGCGAGAACCGCGAGTCGCTGCCACTTCCGCGCATCCGGGACGGCCAGCACCTGAGGAAGTGGTGAGGTCCTGGGCTTTGCCGATGGACCTGTGCTTTTGTCGTCTGCCGCTCCGGGCCCCATTCCGTTGTGTTCCTTGGCTCGCGGTGACTGTTGACTACTCCCCCGCTTCTCGCTGGGCATAGCGGGACGCCCGACGAACCCATTCCATCCGCTCGATCGGCAGCAGGCCGTAGTTGTAGACGTCAACCGAGCGGACACCCAGTTTGGCGGCGCCGGCGACGGCACTGACAAAAGTTTCGGCGCTGGGACACTGCGGCGAGCAGGCATTGAATGAAAGTTCCACGCCGGACATGTCGCCGGTGTCGTCGCACACCCCCTGTACGAGTTTCTTCATCGCGTCGTCGCCTGCGTAGGAGCACGGGGCCAGCAGGCCGTCACAGGCCCCGGCCACGGCTCGCCAATCCGCGGCCGTCATATACCGGTCGCCGACACGGTGAACCACGACCCGACACCGCGCGATCTGTTTGAGCATGGCAACCAGTGACGTGACTTGCCCACACCGCCACTCCACGAACGCCGCCAGATCCGGGTTCTCAGACAGAAACGATTCTCGCGACGACGCTTCCATATCTCGATCGGAAAGAATCGTGGTGAGACCCTCCATAGCCGCCGAAGCCGCCGCCTCGACATCCACGCCATCGCGTTTGGCCGCCTGGCGACAGGATTCGCAGAAGCAGAGGTTGTAGAGGAACTCCCCCACCGGTCCGAGCACGACACCGGTCTTGTAGTGAGCGTGCGAATGCAGCTTCTCGGGAAACGAGGGCCGCTCCAGTTCGATTGTGTCGAAGAGGTAGTGCGTGGTCAGATCCTCGACCAGCGCCCGAAGGTACTCCCGAACATCCGGATTGACCGGGCAAAGCCAGTTGGCTGAAGGGTCACCGAAAACGTCCTTCATGGCAAGGGCCGGGTACTTGGCGACCGTGGCCGATCCGTGGCAGCAGACGGTCCAGGCCCGTAGCTTCAGGCCAAGCTTGTCACAGGCCTCGGAGACGGCCGCCAGTGGATTGCTCTTTTTCAGCCAGGGCGCCACCACCGGCCGGATTCGGGTCGCCGCATACAACTCCGGTTTGGGCTGAAACTGAGCCCCGCCGGGCGAGCGGAAGGTTCGAGGGGTCACATCCGGATGCGGCCGGAGTTGCTCGATGCTATGGTAAGCCACCGCCAGCGAAACCCCCGTCACCCCGGCCTCACCCTTGAGCCGATCGAGAGCCCGGTCGATCCCCTCATCCACCAGGTCCCACGGATAAGTCCACATGTTGACTTGGAACATAGGGTCCCCCTGCATGCGGTTCGTCGGCCTGTCAACCAAGAGCGGTTAAACAACTGCAGGGATGGTAACGCAATCCGGAAAAGCCGACCAGACCACCGGTCATAGCCCACGCATCCCGAAAGCCCGCCTCGGACTCCGCCCGCCACCCCAACCACAAGCAAATCAGGAACAGCCGGCGAAACCCCTTGACAGGCCCTGCATTGCACTGAGGGCTCCAACCCAGTCGAGTCGAAATCGGAACGGCCGCAGGCGCGCAAAAAAAGTGCCCGCCAACCCGAAGGCTGGAGGACACCTTCTCATCCAAGCGAGCCGGTCGGAGGAAGATCCAACTCGATTTCGATCAGCCAACCGCCGACATCACTAATTGTCGCAGTCGGGGTCCAGCGGAATACCCGGCCCGCTGGCACACATTTCAAACCTCGCCACGTCGTTCTGATCCACGAAGCCATCCGGCGGACCGGTGCCTACAGAGTCAGTCCGGTCAAAGCACGCGCAGGTACCGCTGACCGCCACACCGGACCCAAGGAAACAGGCCTGTAGAACCGCGAAGTCTGTCTGGTCCACATCGCCGTCAAGATCCGCGTCCGCAAACGGGTCGCTGCACGGACAGATCACGCTGGAACAGCTCGTGCCCTCGCCCATGTATATGAAGGGGGCTGGACACTCATTCCGCTTCGTGTCCGCACAGCCGAGCACCTCGCTCCTGCAGCAGGCCCCGAGGCAGATCGATCCATCGCCGCAGGTTGTGCTGGGCCCGCGGTAAGCACCCCCCTGCGCAGCACACTCATTCATCGTCGCGCTGACGCAAGTCCCATCCGGCAGACAGCAGGCCCCAATAAGGCTGAATCCCTCCCCACCGGACAGGCGGAAATCGTTGAAGAACACGCTGCCGGCCTGCAGTTGGTCCGAATCCAGGCACCTGCACCCGATGACCGTTGGGTTGGCCGGGTCCAGCGGAGCGCACGTTTCCCAGTCGGTGTTTGAGGCCAGCGGGCACCCGGCACCGACGCCCATGCGGACCGTGTCAAACGCGCCCGTTCCCGTGGTGCCGGTTCCCGTCGTGAACTTGTATTGCCGAGGAATCCCCGTCATGACACTGCTCACGTAGTATTGACAGTCGTTGCCATCGTAACCGTCGGGGTAAGGCGGATTAGCCATCTGCAGGGTGATCAGTTCGACGTCAAAGGTCTGAGCCTTGACGATCAGCTTGACCCAGTGCCACGCCCTCGGGCTGGGGTAATTCTCGCCGCCGACCAACGTGAAGTCGCCGGGCTCGGCGAGTCCCGCCCCCTCATGAGGCGGCATCGGCGTCCTCGGCTCCGGCTTGTATCCCCACACTTCTCCGTCCGACGCTGCGGGAGCGTTGCTCTTGAGCGTCCACCACACCTTGCCATCGTAGACGACTAAATGATATCCTTGCCCTCCATGCGCCATGGATGAACCGCAGTGGCAGGGGTCCGTATCGAGCATGGCCAGAACGCCAACGGCGATGGACGCCCGCACCGGCGCGGAACTCGCGGGCGGACACGCCTCGGGCAGCGGCGGACTGGGATTGCCCTGGGCACACATGATCGGGAACGGGCCCTGGTCGATGTACGGATCGCAGTACGTATAGCAGTCCGGGCTGAACGCAAAATCGGTGTTCGCCCGTTCCTCCCCGAAAGCCAACTCAATGTAGCCGCTGTTGAAGTACGTTCCGCCAGTCGTGCCGCCACCCAAGAAGAACTCCATAACGAGTGGGTTGGCGTCGGTGCCATGGACTGCCTCGAACTGGCTGCCGAACCTGTTCTTGACGAGCCGCGAGAAATTCAGAATCTGCCCGGGTTCACTAAGGGGCAGGGGTGAAAGCTCCCAGTCCCTGAAAGTCTGCTGACCGAGAACCGCGCCCCCCTGGCAGGGGTATCGGACGCCAAACGGCTCGGACGTGCTCCACGGATAGCGAAACGCATAGGGGTAGCTGCCGATCAGGTACCCTCCGCCGTCAGTATCTTCTTGTATGTTGACCGTTGTTCCGCACAGATTGTTGTTGTATTCGTTCCTTGATGAATTCAGCCAGACGCCATGAAGCAGCCAATCGTTCTTGGCCGCCCCGGAAACACAGTCCGGTGTGCCTGGGTAGCCCCCCCCTTGGCAATACGTATCGAAGTCATCACATAGCCAGGCATCGGGGAAATACGTACTGCACGCATACGTCGCCCACGCGCTCGGCGCTGCTACCAAAACCGCAACGACGGCCGCTGCGATCCCCCAAGCCACCATACTACTTATGCTCCTCCGCATCCTCATGTCGTCCATCCTCCCAAAAAAGGGCTCGGCCAATTAGGCCATCAGACTCGCCCTGACCTTCTGGATTCCGCTCCGTTAGCAACAGTTCTCGCCACGACCACTACCTGCTCATGGTGCCCCTGCCCCACTTGCAGGTCGGCGTCCGGGGAAATGCCACTGCTCCTTATTCCCAGCATTCAGACTATCGACGTCTAACGCAAAAGGCAACCAAAAAAACCCATTTCTGTTTACCAAATCGCTGGCGCACTTGTCGCTTCAAGCTTTCGGGCATCCCATCCGCCCCACGTAGAACATCAATGCGATCTCGTTGAAGACATTGCCAGGTCGATCTTTAGATTCACCTGCCTCAAGCTGAGATCGTTTTTCCCGGCGCCCTTGGCGCCCACTGGCATAGTCCGCGGCCCCTGATTGTGGTCTCGTCGCAACCGCTTCCCCGTCTGATCTGCCCGTTCCCGCTGTCGTTTCATGGTACAGATCGCAATGCCAAGCCACTCCGGGGCACCCATAGGGATCGAGGCTTCACGGGTTCCGCGAGAAATAGTCCCACACCTGAAACTGCATGCCGATCGTCCCATTCATACCGCCACTCGCGACATAGCTCCTCCCTGATGTCAGGTTGGCAAGAGCGATCTTGCGGTGCGGGTCAACAACACGTTTCGCGTGCAGATCCGCAAACAGGACGTTGTACCCGTCAATGTGAAAACCCAGGAAGCCGCCAAAGTACGCGTCAGACATCAGCACGGGCACATTCGCCCTCAAACGCCCCCCCCGGGGAATCGGAACAAGCCAGTTCGACTCTCCAGGATCATTGAGATATGCCCACCCATCAGCCCATGTATTCGGCTGCGATGGGTCAAACCCCACTTCTGTCGCACCCGAC
>CAZTQK010000211.1:0-10605 GCA_964615635.1 uncultured Planctomycetales bacterium | reverse complement strand
AGCGAGGGGCCCTTGACCGACCCTTCCAGGTCGGTCAAGGACAGGCCAGGCCGCAAAGCAGCCAATACCACACGCGGGCCGCTCCCTCACGGTCGCGGTTCTGAAAAAGGCGTAGTGTCTCCCCGCCGAGACTGTCACGGACCCCTCGACGCTGACGTGGCCGAGCGGTACACTCCCGCCTGTCCTATGAGTTTGCCTGCCGGACTGTTGCGTCGGCGGCGTTTCGGGAGCCAGGAAGATGAGCGATCAACCGAGCGTGATTCAGTTTGAGGATTTTGCCAAGGTGGATATGCGGGTGGCCAAGGTGCTCGAAGCCTCCGACCATCCCAATGCCAACAAGCTGGTGGTCCTCAAGGTCGACTTGGGGTCTGAACAGCGGCAGATTTGTGCCGGCCTCAGGGGACACTACGACCCGGCCTCCCTGGTGGGCCGGAATATCATTGTCGTCGTCAACTTGGCGCCCCGGATGATGAGAGGGCAGGAGAGCAACGGCATGCTCCTGGCCGCCAGCAGTCCGGATCATTCGCGGGTTATCCTGCTTCAGCCCGACGCAGACATCGAGCCGGGCTCAAAGGTGAGCTGAACCTCCACCTCGAATGTCGCGCGCAAGCCGTTGTCTGCACTAAGGCTACGGTCTTTCGGGCTGCACAATCGGGGCTGGGTATGGCAGAGCGCCGACAGCAACCGACGCCAGGCCCCGACCCGGAGTCCCCAATCCTGCTCGACTTGCCATCGCTGGCGTCAGCCCCCAGCCCCGAGTCCCCGTTCCCCGTAGATCTGTGTGGCCGCGACCAGGGTAGGGGAAAGCCTGCCTTGACCTGCGCGTACGATCGACTAAACTATGGGGCTCTGCCCTCAAGATGGGAAATAGGTCGGCAGGGAGCCCCAAGGTCCGGTTAGGGAGTGGTTCGTACGCATGTATACCGCAGCAATGAAGAGTTATGTCGCCAAGACGGGTGACGCCGGCGGAGAGTGGCACCTGGTGAACGCCGATGGCAAGGTCCTGGGGCGCTTGGCCGCCGAATTGGCCACCATTCTGATGGGCAAGCACAAGCCGACTTACACGCCGCACGTCCTTTCGGGTGACTTCGTGGTAGTCGTCAACGCGGAGAAGGTCAGATTGACCGGCCGTAAGATGGAACAAGAGACTTACGACTACTACACCTACTATCCCGGCGGGCACAAGATCATCCCGATCGCCAAGTTGATGAAGACCCACCCCGATCGGGTCCTCCGACTGGCGGTCCGACGTATGCTGCCCAAGAACAGGCTGGCCACTGGGATGCTCAGGCGGCTCAAGATCTACCGCGGCAACGAACACCCGCACGCTGCCCAGCAACCCAAGACTCTGGAACTGACCAGGTCGTGAATTTGTGAGGATTGATCATCGGCCGCCAGTGAGGCGGGTCGAGCGGTTTACAGACGGATGCTTGCATCGATGAGCGAAGAAGGCAAAGACAAAGCGGCACAAGCAACAGGTTCGGCGACCATCCCCGAGCCGGATCCGAAAAAGAAGTACTTTTGGGGCACCGGCCGTCGGAAGAAGGCCGTGGCCCGCGTCCGGATCCGTCCGGGTACCGGCAAGTTCGAGGTGAACAAGCACCCGATGGAGCAGTACTTCAAAGAGGAGCGCGACCGGCAGGACTGCTTGGCCCCGTTGAAGGCGGCCGACCTGCTCGGCAAGGTTGACGTTTTCGTCAACACCACCGGCGGTGGCCCGACCGGTCAGGCCGGAGCGGTGGTCCTGGGGGTTGCTCGGGCGGTCAAACTGGCCAACAGCCAGTTCGACGGAGCCCTCCGCAATGGCGGCTACCTGACCCGCGACAGCCGTATGAAGGAACGCAAGAAATACGGGCAGCGCGGCGCCCGCCGCAGGTTCCAGTTCTCGAAGCGATAAACGCTTCCTCGACACCTGGAAATCCAACGGCCCCGGCGATACGTTGCCGGGGTCGTTTGCTATGCCGACCACAGGTGCTAATGACCAATGACGAAAGAAACCTTGAAGTAGTCGTCAGAAGTAATCAGTTGGCGCTCGCAAGCGCGACTGATGACTGACCACTGACAACGCGTTCTTGTCATTCGGGTTTTGAGGCCATGTTTATTCGGCACCGGAATCGGAGACGTGTAGTACGGGAACAGTACCATGCCAAACCAGAAGATTCGCGTAGCGATCATCGGAGCCACAGCCTACACCTCTCGCGAGGCCATTCGCTGGCTGCTCCGCCATTCGCAGGTTGAGATCGTCGCTCTGTTTGGACGGAAGGACTGGATGTGGCGGTCGCACATTCACGAGGTGTTTCCGGAATTCGTCGGCCGGATCGAGTTGCCGGTCGAGGAGATCGAGCCCGCATCGCTGGCCGGGCGCGCGGATGTGGTCATGCTTTGCTTGCCCCACGCGGTGTCCACGCAGTTCGTGCCCACACTGCTGCAGGCGGGGCTCCGGGTCATCGACTTCTCCGCCGACTATCGGCTCAAGGAACCGGCCGACTACGAGCAATGGTACAACAAGAAGCACACCGATCTGGAGAACCTGGCCCACGCCGTTTACGGATTGCCCGAGTTCTACCGCGACAAGATCCGCGGGGCCCGGCTGCTCGCCAACCCCGGTTGTTATCCGACCTCGGCCGCACTAGGTGTCATACCGTTGCTCAAAGCGGGTCTGATCGACCCGCACGAGGTCATCGTTGATTCCGCCAGCGGTATGAGCGGGGCCGGGCGTGAACCCAAGCCGGAACACCACTTCCCTGAGCGAAACGAGACCTTCGAAGCCTATGGCGTCGGCACGCACCGGCACATGGTCGAGATCGAGCGGACCCTGGACGCCTACGTTCGAACCGGCAAGTCTTCGGTGATCTTCACCCCGCACCTTTTGCCACTGGAACGGGGCATCCTCTCGACGATATACCTCAAGCCGCTGCAACCGGTCTCGCCGGAGCATGTAAACCAAGTATTCGCGGACGCTTACAGCAATGAGCCGTTCGTCCGGCTGCGAAAAGATCTGCCGCGAACATCGCTAGTCGCCCACACCAACTTCTGCGATATCAGCGCCCGCGTGGTGAAGTCACGGATTATCGTGATCTCGGCCATCGACAACCTGATCAAAGGTGCCGCCGGCCAAGCAATCCAGAACATGAACATCATGTTTGATCTGGACGAGAAGGCGGGATTGATCTGAGTCGCTGTCATTGAGTAGTCGCCCGTGTCTCGCGTGAGCATCTGTTGTCTCAGCCGCCGAATTCGTCTCTTGGTGGATGTTTTCCATCCATCATGAAGCCAGGAGATACCGGCCACGGACCGAACGGCTGAAGACTTGCAGTGGCTCTTGGGTATGGTATAAAAATGCCATATCGACATGTGATTAGTCCGCCCGCTAGCATACAAACGCGTGTGGCGCAGGATGCTGCCGGGGGGGGAGGATGGATCTTTTCCGCTGGCCGGTTTTGGCTTGGTGGCTGATCTCTCCTGACTGTCTCAAATCAGACTCTACCCGAAACGGATCTTGGGTGTAGTCGTGGCAAGGAAGACGCTGTCTGCAAGAAAGGTGACGACATGAGTACAAAGGTGTTTCTGGACGAAAACGAGATTCCACGGCAATGGTACAACCTGGCGGCGGACCTGCCGAGCCCGATGCAGCCGCCATTAGGGCCTGGTGGCAAGCCCATTTCCCCGGACATGCTGGCTCCGGTCTTTCCTATGAATCTCATCGAGCAGGAGGTCAGCCAGCAGCGGTGGATCGATATCCCCGAAGAGGTCCTGGAGATTCTGTATCTGTGGCGACCGAGCCCTTTGTATCGCGCCAGGCGTCTGGAAAAAGCCCTCGGCACCCCCGCCAGAATCTACTACAAGAACGAGGGCGTCAGTCCACCCGGTAGTCACAAACCCAATACTGCCGTTCCGCAGGCTTGGTACAACAAGCAGTTCGGCATTAAGCGTCTGACCACGGAGACCGGCGCCGGGCAATGGGGCAGCGCCCTGGCGTTCGCCTGCAGCCTTTTGGGCATCGAGTGCAAGGTCTTCATGGTCAAGTGCAGCTTCGAACAGAAGCCGTTCCGCCGACTCATGATGGAGGCGTGGGGCGGTCGGTGTGTGCCCAGCCCCAGTAACGAGACCAAGGCCGGGCGTGATGTTCTGGCACGAGATCCGGACTGTCCCGGCAGCCTCGGAATTGCGATTAGTGAGGCGATCGAAGCAGCAGTCGCTGATTCCTCGGGCCAGACGCGCTACTCGCTGGGCAGCGTCCTCAACCACGTCATGCTCCACCAGACGATCATTGGTCTGGAGGCCAAGAAACAACTCGCAAAGGTCGGTGAGAAGAAGGTTGACACCGTCATCGGCTGTGCCGGCGGCGGCAGCAATTTCGCCGGTCTGTCCTTCCCGTTCGTCTGTGACAAGATTGCCGGTGCGAACATCGATGTTATTCCCGTGGAACCGACCAGTTGTCCGACCATGACCCGCGGACCGTTCGCCTACGATCACGGCGACACTGCGCGTATGACCCCGTTGTTGCCCATGCACACGCTCGGTCATACGTTCGTGCCGCCCGCCATCCACGCGGGCGGGCTCAGGTACCATGGCCTCGCACCTCTGGTCAGCCAGGCGATCGTCGAAGGGCTTCTTACCCCTCGTGCGTATCACCAGCTTGAGTGCTACGAAGCCGCGGTGCTGTGGGCCCGGACGGAAGGCTTTATTTCGGCCCCGGAGACCAGCCATGCAATCGCCTGTGTTATCGACGAGGCCCGCAAGGCCAAGGAAGAGGGCAAGGAGAAGGTCATTCTCATGAACTGGAGCGGCCACGGCTTGATGGACCTGGTCGGTTATGACAAATACTTCCGCGGCCAGCTTGAGGATTTCCCGCTGCCCGAGGGTGAGATGCAGAAGTCCCTGGCAGCCATCAAGGACCTGCCCAAGCCTCAGGTGGCCAAGACCGGAAAGTGGTAATCGGCGGCCTCCGAGCCGTTCAACTTGGGAACTTGGGGTTGGGGACTGGGGAAGCGGGACCGACGCCGTGATTGGCCGGTTCCGAAGCCCTGATCCCCAGCCCCTCTGTTTTGCGGAGGGAGTGATGACGGACACCGATGATCAGTCTCCCGACCACCTGGAACGTCGTTGCCGGTTGCTCGGACATGAAATCCGCTTCGGTTACTGCCGCCTTCTGCCCGAGGGCCGGCCCTGCCGACTGATCGTGGATTGCTGGCAGGGGAGTTTCGATGTCCTCTCCTATCTCAAGCAGCACTATACCGACGAGCAGATCGAGGCGTTTCTGGCCCCGCCCAAGCCCAAGCTGGTATCTCTCCTGGAACTGATCGAGAAAGCGAAACAGGCCACCAAACCAGAGGACTAGCCGAGAAGACCTGGATTCATCCTGAGCACAGCCAGATAAGGCCAACGGACACGGAAGACTCACTGAGCGCATCGTGGGCGGAAGCAGTTTTCGCCCGGTTTTCTGTTGACCAAAAATGCCCTGTTCTGTAGACTATGCAGGTGAAGGACGATATTACGGAGGGACCGGAGGAAGTGGCCGTTCGCAGCTTGTACTCCAAAGGTCTTGAGGTTCAATCAGGAGAGCAGATCGATGAAGCCCGCACGCCTCTGGCTGTTGGTATTGTGTTCGTGCGCCGTCTGGCCGTTGTCATCGTTTGGCCAGTGGACCTCGGTGGCCCCGGGTATCGACTACCGGGCCTACGCGATCACCATGCCCGACGGCAATCCCAATAAGCTCTTTGTCACCCGGATGGACCGCAGCAACGAGAACTGCATCATCGACAGTACCATCGCGACAGGCCAACTGCGCACTGGCCGCGAGACTGTCCCGGGCATGGCGACCCGCTATGACGACACCATCAACTACTGGGGCGAATCTTGGGGACAGCGTTCGGACGTCGTCGTCGCGATCAACGGAGACGGATACACCTCGGCACCTGGACCGACCAATGGGCAAGTGATCTCCGGCTGGCAGGCCTGGAGGTGGCTCGAGTACTCGGGCGGGAGCGGGTTTGTCTACAAGCTGGATCGAAGCTGTTTCCTTGGCGGCAACGTCCGCAACGGCAATGTCGCCGGCTTCCAATACCAGTTTGTCTTCTTTGCCGGTGGCGGCAACACGGTCCCCACCAGCGTCAACAAGGCAAGGGCAGGAGGCAGCGAACTGATCGTGTACACGACGCAATTCGCCGAGCACACCTACACCGACAACTCCGGCACCGAGGTGCTGGTCGAGATGACGCGGCCTCTCGTCTGCCTGCCCGTGGGCGGGCCGAACTACGTTTACGGGACGATCAAACAGGTCCGCACAACTGCCGGTTCAACGCCGATCCCCTTTGACCACGTCGTGCTCTCCGGGACGGGCTCATACGCGACCGTTCTCCAGAGCAACTGCGTCGTTGGTGAACAGATCAGGTTCCAGTTCGAAATCCACGACTACGGCACAGGCGGGCAGGTCCCGACTCCCTCATCTGATTGGACGAAGGCCTATGCCTCAATCGGGTGCTTCGCATACGTTGTGAAGAACGGCATCGTGCCAGAGGATGATTGGGCGAGCAACAGCGGGGCGTGGATACGCAACCCTCGAACGTCCGTGGCGTTCAACAGCAACTACATCTACTTCGTCGTCTGCGATGGACGCTCCGCCCAGAGCGTGGGCATGACCTATCCGGAACTGGGCAACTGGCTTGTCAGCAATCTTGGTGCCCAGTGGGCCACCAACCAGGATGGCGGGGGCTCATCCACGATGTGGGTCAACGGCCAGGTGAAGAACGTTCCTTCCGACGGCTCACCGCGGGCGGTGGCAAACGGCCTGACGATGGTCGTCGTGCAGCCCAAGGTTCAATCCGCGGCCTTCTCCGTCGCGCAACTTGTGACAACGAACACGAACTCGAACGTGCGGCTCGGGCCGGGCACCAATTACGGCATCCTGGCCACCGTTTCGGGAGGAGCCCAGGGACAGATCGCCACCCACTCGCTCAATGGCATACAGGCCAAGGGCTACTACTGGTGGTATGTCGATTTCGGCGGTGGCACGGTCGGCTGGGTCGCCGAGAGCCTGCTGATCGGCGGCGGAATCGCGCCGACGATCACCGGACAACCCGCGCCGCAAACCGTTCCCGTCGGCGGCACAGCGGTCTTCACGGTCACGGCTTCAGGCGACACCCCGCTTTCATATCATTGGCAGAAGAACAGCGTCGACCTGGCCAATGGGGGGCACTACTCTGGCGTCACCACGGCGACGCTGACCGTCTCGAACGCGGACATCAACGACGTGGCGGACTACCGGTGCGTGGTGAGCAACTCCTACGGTACAGCGACGTCCGACGAGGCCGCGCTTACGCTCTCCGGCCAGCCGACGATCACGCAGCAGCCGGTCCCCCAAAACGTCTGCACCGGGGGGACGGCCATCTTCACCGTCGAGGCCTCCGGCCAGGGCACGCTGACATATCGGTGGCAGAAGGACAGCGTCAACTTGTCTGATGGAGGTCATTACTCGGGCTCGACGACGCCCTCGCTGACGATCTCGAACGCCGACAACGGCGACGTCGGCGGCTATCGCTGCGTGGTCACCAATGCGGCCGGCAGCACCAACTCGAACCAGGCACCGCTGACGATCGACGCGGCCTTCGCCATTGTTGGGATGGGCGGCACGAACAGTACGATCAGCGGCGTGAGCACCGACGGTACCGTCGTGGCAGGCAATAGCTCGAGTGGAGGGTTCATCTGGTCCACGGCCCATGGTGTCGTGGGCCTCGGCGCCGGGACATCCACCGCGGGCGCCGCGACCAGGAATGGTGCGGTGGTGGTCGGCGGCCTCAGTGGCGGCAACGCCTCACGGTGGGACGGCAACACCGCCGGCTCCGGCTCCTGGACGCCGCTGCCTCTCGCGGACGGTACAAAGGCATGGACGCCCCTGTGTACGTCGGCTCAAGACGGTTTGCCGGGCAACGTGTGGGTCGGGGGCAACTCCGGTTCCACCACCGGCAGCAGGCAGGCGGTTCGTTACAAGGAGAGCGTAACCAGCACCGCCACTCTTCCCCTGCCGCCAAACGGCAACAAGGACGCCTATATCTACGGGATCTCGGATATCGGCAGCTACGCCGGCCGGTACCAGTATGGCAACGTCTCGCCGAGTGGTTCGCGACAGGCCATGGGCGGCGTGACGCTGACCGCGCTCTCGCCGCTGATCGGTGCACCCAGCACGAGCAACGAGGGTGTCGCCAATGCAGTTTCTCGCGACGGCACCAAGGCCGGGGGCTGGAGCAACTCGCCGAGCTCCTCGCGCCAGGCTACCCTCTGGACAATCGCCAACCCCACCGTGCCTGCGGCCGTGCCGTTTATCGGAACAGATGATTACGGCGAGGTGCAGGCGCTCAACAGCGACGGCTCGGTTGTCGCCGGGTACGCCCAGACTCTCTCCGTTCCCGGCTCGAAGCACGCGATCATCTGGGACGCGACCAACGGCACACGCGATCTGGCCACCTGGTTGACGGCGCAGTACGGTCTGGACACGACCGGTTGGGTCTTCACCGACGTTAAAGGCATGTCAAGCGATGGCAAGGTGATCGCCGGCAACGGGACGTATAACGGAACCAGCCAGGCATGGGTCGTCCTGCTGGGCGTACCGGGCCAGCCACCGACCATCACTCAGCACCCGTCGCCGCAGACCGTCTGTGCGGGCACCCACGCCGCGTTTACCGTCGCCGCGAGCGGGCTGGGCACGTTGAGCTATCAATGGCAGAAGAACGGCGAGAATCTGAGCGACGGCGGACATTACTCCGGTGTGGCGACGCCGACGTTGAGCATCTCCGGCGCCGATGCCGGCGACGCGGCTGACTATCGCTGCGTTGTCTCGGCGGGTTGCGACAACACGACCTCAAATGCCGCTGCTCTCACGGTCAAGCCGGCCACATCGATCACCCAGCAGCCGACCGCGCAAAGCACGTGTGCGGGTCTCACAGTCCAATTCGCCGTAGCGGCGACCGGCGACGGTACGATTTCGTATCAGTGGCAGAAGGACGGCGTCGACCTCAATGACGGCGGACACTACTCCGGTACGGTGACGGCGACGCTCGTCATCTCCAACGTGGATACCGGCGACGAGGCCGGCTATCGGTGCGTCGTCACGGCAGGCTGCGGAACGGCGACTTCCGACGAGGTGGCTCTGGCCCTGATCCCCAACGTCGCGCCCGACCTCGATCAGGACTGCGACGTGGACGTCGACGATTTCAACCTCTTTGCTGCGTGTGCCTCGGGACCGGGGATCAACCACAGCGGCTCGCCCCTGTGCCAGAGCGCCGACTTCGATGATGACAACGACGTTGATCAGGCCGACTTCGGCGTCTTCCAGCGATGCCTCAGCGGCCCGGGCGTCCCGGCCGACCCGAATTGTGGGAATTGAATAGAAGCTATGAGCTCCTAGCTGTTAGCTCTCAGCTCCAAGCTATTGGCTGTTGCCAGGTGCCACTGGCGGCTCGTCCGCCAGTGCCGGGTGCCTCATCCCGCGAAGCCGCCGGCCAATCATCCGCCAGCACCGACCACCTATCCAGCTTCGTTTTCGTAAACGAGCCTGTCCCGCTTTTCTGCTTCGCAAACGAGCCTGTCCCGCTTTTCTGCTCGTCCATGCGGATGAGCCGAAGGGCGGCCTCGTCGGACAGCGCCCGCGCCGGTCACTACGCCTGCCTGGCGGAAGAACACGAAGGTCCCTGGACGGCATGCTGCCCGAAGACCCTATTGGGCGGATCAGCCCGACCGACGGTCTGCTAAGTTCGGGGGACACCAGCTAAATTCCAGCTAAACTCGGGGGGCCCTTTTTCACGGATAGGAAATTTGATTGCGCGAGGGGCGGCGGCGCGGCCCGGGGGGGTGTAGGGGGGGTACAGACATCGACTTCGCGCGTCAAGCCAGTGTGGGCCGAGATTCGCGAGCGGGCCGCCCTCAAACGTCGCGGTCGAAAGCCTCGAGCACCTGATGGGGTGACTGGCCTGCTCACTGTGTCATGTCCGTGCCGCAAATCGTACCTCAGACCTGCCGGCCGTTCAGCGTCAGTCTGCCAAGGGCCGGGAACAGGAGCGCGGCAGGTCCGGCTTTCGCTGATGGTTCACCCCTCAAGAAACCCAACCGCCCTTTATACCCGCTCACTCCGCACAACTCGGGTCCGCGGGAACACCCTCGCCGCTCAGGCATCGCCGAAAGATCTGCAAGTCGTTTGTATTGACAAAGAGGCCGGAATCGCCGTCGAGGTTCGCATCCTGGCACGTCGGATCAGCCTGGGGAACGCCGCTGAGGCACGCCTGCAAATGCCCGAAGTCCTCCTGGTCCACGTCGTAATCGCCGTCAAAGTCGCCGGGGGGCAGGGGCGGGCAGCCGCGGTCGTCCACAGGCAGGCCCGGCCGCGTGTCCGGGCAGGCGTCGCAGGCGTCGCCGACCCTGTCGCCATCGGCGTCTGCCTGATCCGCGTTGGCCACCAACGGGCAATTGTCCTGGCTATCGGGCCAGCCGTCGTTGTCCGAATCGCAGGCATCGCCGACGCCATCGCCGTCGGTGTCCAGTTGGTCGGGATTTGCCAGCGTCGGGCAGTTGTCGCACGCGTTGCAAACCCCATCGCCGTCATTATCCGTCTGG
>CAZTQK010000210.1:0-10621 GCA_964615635.1 uncultured Planctomycetales bacterium | reverse complement strand
CCGTCCTCGCTGCCGCTGGGCGTCGTGAAGCCCTGGACGTCGATCGCCGCTTCACTGGCGATCCACTTCCCGCTACTGCCGACAACGTTGAACTCGAAGTTGTCAAACGTGAAGTCGCCGTAGGTTACTGACTCGGCCGGATTCGCCGTCAGGGTAGACAGAGGGACCGCCGAAGCACTACCGGGCTGGATCAGCATGCCTCCAAGCCCCAGGATGATCGCGACTGCCAGAGCGCCGCGCCTGCGCGCCAGACCACGACCGAACAACACCAACCCGCCAAGCATCAGCAGCGAAACCGTCGCCGGTTCGGGGATGAAGAGCTGTGTGAACTCGTTTACCGAGGCACCTCTGGTCTCACCTGCAACCACGGCGATGTCCTTCGCGACGCGTACCCACTGGTATGCATTGGGGAGAACTGCCGCGGCGGTGCTGGCCCCCAGAGTGCTGACCTGCAGCAGGGTCGGCTGATCGTTGCCGCCATAAACCGTCTCAACGATCTGCGTCAGGCCGTCCGGCGGAGCGCTGCCGGCAAAAGACAGGTCCACAGCCGTGATCCTGAACGGCACGGCGACGATTGCATCGAAGCCCAGAAGCACATCCACGAAAGCGCCGGGGTGGGCAAAGATCATCGCCGTCGCCGGATTCGCGCTTGTGAACTTCAGGCCGTAATCCCCGTTGTCCACCACACCGGTGACCTCGATGTTGGCAGGGTCGGCCTCATACGGCAGAAGACCTGTGACGGTCACCGTGAAGTTGGTAAATGTCTTGTCACCAACCTCGATCTTGGGAACCAGTTCCGGAGGTGTCGTCAGCGGATCGTAGTTGATCAGATCCGAGAGCAACACCGCTTGGGCAGAAGCGGCGGCCAGGAATGTGCAAATTGCCGCCGCCAACACCGTGGACGTGCGCAGGCTTCTTTTCATCTCTCTCTCCCGTTTTCCCCGAACAGTAGTCTCTCCCGACGCGCCCGAATCTCGCGCTCGACGACGATGGAAGAGCACGAAAACGAGCCCTGTCTCGCTCAGTACCGCAGCATGTCTGGCGGGAACTCCCTGGAGTGGATTCTCTCTCTCCCGCCCACGCGCGAGGCCGGCAGACGCCAGCCCTCGCAGACCTCTGGCTTACGTGCGGTATTCTGCGCGCTCTCTTCGGCGAGTGCAAGCGAAAAAAGTGCGGCCTCCCAGAAGATTTCTTCTGGATTGTCCGCAGACGACGCCGACTGCGGCAAGAAGCATGCAAGATCTTTGTTGGCAAATGGTTACGGTTCGTCTCGTCCAGATCCTAGGGGCAACGGGCAAGAATCGAAACAGTGTTGCTGGTCTGGAATCCGCACTCGCGGCGAACGGCCAGCGGTCAATTGGAGTCCCTGGCTGGCATGCCAGTCGGCTCGTGCCGGTCCCCGTTCTGGCATCCCGCCGAATGTGTCTCGGACCCGTTTCCGGTGGCCAGACAGGTCGGATGGTTGCCGCCACGTCAAACGCGGTTATTCTCATCGTTGTTCTAGAGACGGTGACTCAATGCCACACCGAACGCCGAGCGTTGTCCGTGGTCTTCCGGAATGTGCAAACAGCACGGCCGGAGGTATTCATCTCATCGGATCAGCTTAGACAGGAGGCGCATCCTTGAGCGATTCCCATTCAGGACACCATCTGTGCTGTGGCCGCCGTGAGCTGCTCAAGGCAGCCGGGCTGGTTACCGGCGCGGCAATCCTGGGGTCTGGACGGTCATCGAGCGCCGCGGAGGCCGCGGCGACTCGACCCTCGGAAAAGCGGATGGCGACCATCCGTGGCGCTTTCCTCTATCCGCCCTCCAAGTCATTGGACGAGGCCGGCTACTGGAGCTGGCCGGGTTCGACTTTCGACGCCGAAGGACGCCAGAAGGAGTACATGCGACAAATCCGCCAGATGGAGAAAGATCTGGGCCTGCAGATCATCATCGACGACAAGCCGCTCGATACGGCGGATGACGTCACCGCCTTCATCAACAAGGTGAAGCAATCAGGCCCTGACGGCTTGCTGCTCATACCCTTCAAGAAGGGCCACTGGGCGCACGTGGTGCGCATTGTGGATGAGACTCACGTGCCGTCCGTCCTATTGGCCACGCTTGGCGTGCTGCTGGTGAACCATATCAATCAGCTTCGCACCAGGAGTGGTGTCTATCTGATCAGCGCGCTCGATGACCTGCAGGCTGTCCGCAGCGGGCTCAAGATGATTCACACAGCCCGCTGGATGAAGGACGCCCGTCTCATCAACATCTATGGCTCCGAGACCAAGGAAGCGCGAGAGCCTCAACTCGGGACACTGATCCGGACGATCCCGCATGCGCGCTTCGTGGACGCCTTTCGGCAACAGGAGTCGACCGACGCGGTCCGCGAGCTGGCTGCGGCTTACCGCAAGGGGGCCAAAGAGATTGTCGAGCCCTCGGGCGAGGACATCTTGGAGGCGGCAAGGGCTTGCCTGGCGCTCAAGCGAATCGTCCATGAGGAGCGGGCCGATTCGATCATGATGGATTGCCTGCCTGGACTTCGGAAACCGCGCAAGCACCCTCCGCCCTGCATGGGTTTCATGACCCTGCGCGATGAGGGCATCCCGATTGGATGTCAATCGGACCTCAACGCCACCTTGACGCTGATGCTCGTGCAGCGGCTCTTCGATCGGCCGGGATTCCAGCAGAACGCAGCGGTGAACACGGAGCAGAACCTGTACTTTGGGTCCCACTGCACGAGCCCGTCTCGGATGAATGGTCCGGACGCTCCAGCCGAGCCGTATTGCCTGCGCAGCCATGCGGAGGCCGGGTGGGGCTGTGTTCCCCGCGTGCTCTTCCCGCCCGACCAGGAGGTCACCATGGCCTTGTACCTTGCGGGAGACAAGCCGCAGATGCTGGTCTATTCGGGCCGGATCGTGCGATGCCCGGATATCCCGCCTGCTGGTGGATGCCGCACCAATCTCGAGATGACCATCAACGAGCTGGACGATGTCTGTCAGGTCAAGGGCATGCACCAGGTTATCTTCTACGGCCACCGGGTCAGTGAGCTTCGCCGGTTCTGCCAGCTCTACAACATCGACGTGGTCACATAGGCGCTGTTGGCCGGTGTCAGCGAGTCCGCACGGGCCGGCATGTGACCGCCGTGGTTTTCTGCCTGCCGGGCAGCGAACTGATGCGGGGACACGACCCGAAGACCATTTGCCGCAGGCTTGGTCCGCCTCTGCTCATTCCAACCCGAATTCCCGCCAGCGGCGAGTGACCTGCTCCTTAATCTCTGGGGACATCTCCAGGCGAGCGGGCCAGCGACGAACAGGCCCTTCGCCGGGGATCTTGCGAGTGGCGTCGATGCCCATCTTGCTGCCGGCACCTTCGAACGGGGCGGCATGATCGAGGATGTCCAGGGGTCCTTCAGCGATCACCGTGTCGCGACGCGGGTCGACGTTGGCACCGAGGCAGAACAGCACCTCCTGCTCGTCGTGCACGTTCACGTGCTCGTCAACCACGACGATGAACTTGCTGAAGGACATCTGCCCGGCCCCCCAGAGGCTGTGGATCACGCGGCGGGCCTGATAGGGATATTCCTTGCGGATCTTGACGAACGCGCAGTTGTGAAAGGCCCCGAACATCGGCAGGTGGTAGTCGACGACCTCCGGTACCAGCATCTGCACCAGCGGCAGGAAGATGCGCTCGGTGGCCTTGCCGAGGTAGTAGTCCTCCATGGGCGGGTAGCCGACGATGGTCGTAGGGTAGATGGGGTTGCGCCGATGGGTGATGGCCGTGACCCGGAACACAGGGTAGGGACCCGAAAGCGAGTAGAAGCCGGTGTGGTCGCCGAACGGACCCTCGATGAAGCGATCCTGCGGGTCCACGTAGCCCTCAATGATGATCTCGGCATTGGCCGGCACCTCCAGCGGAACAGTCTTTGCTGCGACCATCTCGATGCCTTGTTCGTTCAGGAAGCCTGCAAACAACAGTTCGCTGAGCCCCGGCGGTAGCGGGCTGGTGGCCGCGTAGGGCAAGACAGGCTCTCCACCAAGGGCAATGGCCATCGGCATCTTCTCGCCGCGTGCGGCCCAGCGGCGGTAGATGCGGGCTCCGTCATGGTGAATGTGCCAGTGGACGGCGGCAAGCTTGGGGCCGAACACCTGGACGCGGTACATGCCCATGTTGAGCACGCCGCTGTCGGGTTCCTGCGTGATGACGCCGCCGAAGGTGATATAGCGGCCCGTTCGACCGGCTGCCCCTGGTGCTTCCGCGATCGGCTCAGCCTGCGGGTGAATCTCCGGCGGCTCGGAGGCAGGGTCGCCATCACTCGGCCAGCACTGCGGAATCGGCAGACTCAACAGGTCTGCATCGTCTGTGCGGACCACTTCCTGGCAGATGCCGCGTTTTCCGTTCTTGGGCGCGAAGCTTGCCAGCCGCACCAGTTCCGGCAGCTTCTTGAGCCTCTCCAGAAACGTACCGGGCATCTCGGGCCTGATCATCTGACGAAGCCGGTCACCCACATCGTCCAGATCGCGGCATCCGAGGGCCAGCCGGATGCGCGCGTAACTGCCGAAGGCATTGATCAACACCGGCATCGACGAACCGCGAACTTGCTCAAACAACAGCGCCCGGCCGCCGAGGCCGCCGTGAGTGCGATCCGCGGGCGGGGCACCGGCCGGGCCTTCGGGACTGGGCGATTTCATCACGCGGTCCGCGATCTCGGTCATCTCGAGGATCGGATCGACCTCGGCTTTGACTCGCCGCAGTTGATCGAGTCGCTCCAACGCGACTACGAAAGACTGAAGATCGCTGAATGCCATGATCGTTGCTCCTGACCGGCAGGGGCCTCACTGCTCGCCGCGGACCCGCTTGCGAACAGCGTGATACGCGGTGATGACCGGATTGTTCTCGACCAGCAGGCTCTTGATGAACTTGCGCGGCACGTAGACCACCACTTCGTCGGCCAGCGTCCCATCGGGCATCACTCTGCCCGTCTTGGTGAACAGCGGGATGCGACCCTGGCCCGATTCAGCCCAATATCGGCTATCGAAATCCGCCAGGAAATCGATGCCCACATCGTACGACATGTAACCCTCTGCGTCGCACTCGCCGACCATGTAGACGTTGTAGAACCTGCCCTGGAAGATCATCTGGTGACGGATGCGCCCATCATCGAACTTCTTGAACCACGAATGCATGTAGAGGAATTCGAATGTTGCGAAATTGAGCCCCGGAAAGATGCTGGTCATCCACAGCGGCGCAGCCCGCCCGGCGACCGAGCCGCCCTCGATGATCAACTCGCCCTCGCCGACTTCGTAATTGGGGTCATCTGCGGCCGGCAAGAGCTTCTGGTAGGTTTCGTCGATGATCGTCAACGCTCCGGTGGCTTGCATGCCGGGGAACGTCAGGGCGAGATAACGATCGACCAGAGGGCCCGGCTGAATTCGGCTGGCAGTGTACTTCAGGTAGATCGCCGGTTCCGGGGGCTTCAAGTCGGTCATGAACGACCCGGTCACCGTGCCGCCGTCAACAACCGCCCCGAAGTCCATGTTGACGTAGCCGTCCTTGATCGCCACTCGATTCACTCCCGCGTCGGCCTTCACCTTCACGTCCATCGGCAGAACCGCCGTGCCCTGGTCAACGCGGAGGTCCAGATCCAAGTCGAGTCTCTGCAGGATCTCGACAATCCGCCGCTTCACGTCGGCGGTCTCGCCTCCAGGTTGAGAACCGGTTGCCGGGGCGAGCGTCAGCCTCCTGATCAGCGCCGCTAACTCGGACTGGTCGAACTGCGCGATCACCATCCCCAATCGAGCACGTCTACGTTGCTCGCCCTCCTGGGCATGGATCACTCCGGCGATGCACCCGCGTGATCGGCCCCAGGAACAGGTCAATTGGTCCAGGCGGAGCGACTGCCGGTCAAGAACGATGCGGCCGTCCATTCCAAAGGGTTCGCTACCGGTACCGACAAGCAACCCGTCGAACCCCACTTCGATGAGCGAGAGGTCGACCTGTTGCGGCGTACCGCCGGCAACCGCCCTTCCAAAAGCGGCACCCTCCAGCACCTCAAAACGGCAACCCGGCAGAGCCTCCCGAATTGCCGCCGGGTCGGTCAGTTCGAAGGAGCAGTCCAGATCGAGTCTCCGTGGCTCCCAGGCTCCATTCGGGTCGGCTGTCACCTGTACCAGCCCGCCCATTTTCAGTGTGTTACCGTTGAGATCAATCTCGACGTCCTTTGCCTCGATGTCCATCTGTCGAGATTCGGAGGACCGAGCCGCCGCGAGGCTGAAGCGACACTCCGCGGGTATCCCGCGGGCCTTCGAGAAGGCCGGAACAACGCTCTGGTTGAGATCACAGGACAGGTTAAGCTGCTCCGCGTCCAGACGGCCCTTGAGAGACACAAGATCCGCATCCATGACGGTCTCAAGACGCCAACCCGCACCGCCCGTGAGGTTGAGCTTTCTACACCATTCCCCTACGACGGGGTCGTCCGTCCAGAACGGATCGTCGGTTTCAATTCTTCCGGCCATCTGCAAGGCGGCTGCCTTGATTCGGGGGGACAGTCGGTCACGCCCGATCGCGTGCCGAGCCCACCTGAGGAGATGGAAGGACGGGTCTCCCGAATCGACCACGACCAGGCCGGATAGTTCCTCGATTGCCAAGCCGCCCAGCCGAAAGGAACCGTCGACCAAACGGAATTGCCGATCCGCGGTTGTACCGGGGGTCTCCTCGGTTCTCCACTCAAGCCGCAGATGCGCCGGCGTTTCGGGCTTCTTGTCCGGCATACCGGAGCCGCCAACCGTGAATGCCGCATCGGTCGCATCGAAAGAGAGAACCCCGTCGGAACGACCCTCAGACAAGAGACTCTGGCACTCGATCTGAACGCCCCCGGAGACCCGCGCGTCATCCAGGAAAGCGCGGAGCGAAGGTGAGACCGCAACAAACCGTTCGATGTCCCTGATATCGACCCGCAGGATCGCGGTTTCGAAGTCATCGCCGCAGTCTTCCCGTTGGCCTTCTGAGAAGACCAATGAGCCGCCGATTTCGCCCGCCGGCCCCCGCACCGATGCATGCAGTGATTGCTCGCAGCGTCCACCATTCGACTGACACTGATGGGCAAGCGCAAGATCCAAAGGCTCGTTGGCCGGCTTGTCGAGCATATCGCGCCATCGTGCCGCAAGGCCGCGAGCACTCAGCGTCAGTTCATTGCGCACCAACCACTCGCCGGCCCCGCCGATGAATCTACCCACGACCGCCAGAGCCGCATCGCCTTTGAGGTCGCCTTCACCATCGCTGATCGCCGTGGTCACGTCCGGGAACAGGCTGGCCAGCGTCTCGACGCCCTTCAGGTTCACCGGCAGGTTCCACCTCGCATCAAGAACAGCCGCCATGCTCGCGGTCTGGTCACCCAAGCCCACGGAATCCGGCAGGCGCAGGTTTTCCAGGGTCGCGAGGACTTCCGCCCGGGCCTGATCCGAATCCAAGCTGATACCCCCCTGCCCGTACGCAATATCCAGAACCGGATACACCAGCCGCCCGTCGAACCGGTGTGGAATCCCAACTCCGGCCGTGAGCGACAAAGGCTGGCCGGCCGGCTTGACCACCAGCCCTGGCCCCAGATCCACAGAGGTTTCAGCAGGTATCTGAAACGACAACTGCAGACGCGACTCCCCTTCCTGCGGTGTCAGCGAACACGTGAACTCAGCCTGCCCATGTCCCCGGAGAAACGTGTGACGCCGGCGTTCGGGCGGCTGCAACCGGGCCAGCTCATCCAAATCCTTGACGCGGATGGCCAGTTCATACCGAAGCGTGGGGAACACGGCCGCCAGCCAATCCCATCCGTCGCGAACCTTCGTGGCCGGAACGACCATCTCGCAGCGACACACCAAGGCCGTACCCCCAACCGAGAAAGAAACCTCCTTCTGTGTATATCTGCCCGTCAGATGATTGTGGCCGATGTCCACGTGGAGCCGCTTGGAGATATCCGGATCACCACACAGGAGCTCGGACGCCACCGGTCCGACGCTGCATCTGAGTTGTCGACCCTCAACGGCAGCCACCAGATGATCCTCATCCTGGCTGCGCGTGAAATCGAGCGAGAGGTCGGCGCCGCCTTCGATCCGAACCATCGCCGACCGCGTCCACTCAGCCACATCCGGGAACTCGCGGCTGAGCGCGATCCAATCCTTCACCCGGCCGGTCAGATGAACGGCCAAGGGGGTGTCACCGTTCGGATCCGTCGCCAATGCCGGCCGGTCGGCATCGCCTGCCCCGCGAACATGAACCGCCTCTGTTTCGTAATCGAATTCGTGCAGCGCAATTCGGTCGGTCGGCGGGTCCCACAGACCTTTGCCGACAAAGCGTGCATCAGGCACCCGGGCCGGCCGCGTGGTTCCTCGCTTGAGAATCTGCACGCTGTGGAAGGCGATCGACAAGTCGTAGTCAATGCGCAAATCGGGCTGCACAGAAAAGGTCAGCTTGCCGTTTGTCGAGCCGTCGAGCTGCTCAATCGGAAAGTGCATCGCCACCAGCAGCGGCAGATCCGTGACCGCCAAACCCTTCCACTCGATGCGGGCCTGGCCGTGAAGCACCGTGTCTTTGCGGAGCTTTGGCGTAATGACCTTGCCGTCGACCAGCAGCGTTGCCGTGGTCGTTTCACCTAGAGCGAGATTGTCATCATCACGGTCAATAACCGTTTGGCCGGACACGTTCAGAATGCCGGCGGGTTTGTCGATCCGGCACGTCAAATCGTCGATGCGAAAAGTCTGTACCAGGGTGGGCATTCGCAGATGGCAGGATGCGTTTCGAACGCGATACTCCCAGGTCGGAAAACCGCTCTGGCCGGAAAGCCGAGTCCCCAGGTCCTCCAGGCTGATCAGGCGCCCTTCTTCGTCGAACGCCAGCCAGATCTCCGGTTCGATGATCTCAAGACGATCGACCCTGCCGGTCCGCAGAGTGGTCAGCGGGGTAAAACCGCAAGCCATGCGGCCGACCCGGACCAGCAGGTCGTCCGGTCGCCCGCTGCGCTCCGCAATGGTTACATTCTCGATCGAGATCCCGTGCCGCCATCCCACTCGGACGGCCCCTATTCGTACCTGCCGGTTGAGGTCGATCGAAAGCTGATTCTCAACTCGCTTGGCCAGCCAGTCGGTGGGTAACCAATAGGGCAACGTCGCATAGGCAACGAATGCTACGACAACAACGGCGAGGAAGACCCGCAACAGCCATTTCCAGACGGATCGCCGCACAGGGTGTCGAGGGCTTGGCTTGGCAGCCGAGACGTCCGGCCTGGACTGTGCGTTGCTCATGCGGGTGCCGATTGTAGTGGGCGCTGCGCTTGCCCACAACGGAGCATAGAGCGAGCCCGACATCTGGCCGCGATTCAACAAACGCTTGTCCGGTCTCGGTGCTCGGAGTATAAACTCCTGACCGACGAGGTGTTGGATCATTCGGTCCCAGGTGACCTGCGATGAGAATAGGCATTCTATCAGACACCCATGACCGGCTGCCCACCATCGACCGGGCCCTCGACCTCTTCCGGCAGAGGCAGGTCGAAGCCGTGGCTCATCCGGGCGACCTCGTAGCCCCGTTTGCAGCCCGCCGGCTGCTGGCCTGGACCGGCCCGTTGCATGTGATCTACGGGAACAACGACGGGGAGCGCGAGGGGCTGAAGCGGATGCTCCCGCAGATTCAAGACGGGCCTCTCTGGATCGAGGCGGGTGAAAAGCGTATCCTCGTCCATCACTATGTGGACTGGTGTGCCCCTGAGGATGTGGGTCGAGCAGACATCATCATCTCGGGACACACCCACGAGGTGGTCAACGAAAGACGAGGGGGAAAGCTGTTCCTGAACCCGGGAGAGTGCTGCGGTTGGCTATCCGGCAAGTGTACCGTGGCCATCCTGGAAACGGACAGCCTCTCCGCTGAGATCATTGAGGTGACCCCATGACGAACAGACTCGGCTGGCGGCTGGGCTTGCTGGGGCTGGCGCTTGTGATGCCGGCCGCCTCCGGCTGCATCCGCCGGACCATGACCATCAATACCGCACCACAGGGCGCGCGCGTCATCCTCAACGATCAGGAGATCGGCACCTCGCCGGTCAGCATCGATTTCACCTGGTATGGCGACTACAGCGTCATCCTCGAGAAGAAAGGCTACAGGACGCTCCAGACGAACCAGTTCGTGGCGACACCGTGGTACCAGACCCCCGGCGTCGACTTCTTCACCGAAGTCCTCTGGCCCTTCCCCGTCCATGACAAGCGGGACTACACCTTTGAGATGGAGCCGGTTGGTGAGCCGATTGCGAAGGAGGAGCTCCTCAAAGAGGCCGAACAGTTTCGCGAGCGAGCCATTTTCGGCGAAGATTGACCGCCGACAAGCCTGACGCGGCCGTTATAGCACCCCCCCACCCTGCTCCGGGGCCATGGGCCAGTGGACATCCCACCGGAAACTCACGAACCCAAAGCCCGGCTGCCGCCAAGCCCCCTCTTGACGGATTGCCGCTCTGCCGATGTAATAGAGAGTCTGGACACCGGACCGAGCCGGGGTCATCCCAGCCGGGGATGGTGCTGTTGAATGCGGACACCGCAGCCAGATGAAATCCCGGGGCCGTAGCTCAGTTGGGAGAGCGCTTGCATGGCATGCAAGAGGTCGT
>CAZTQK010000209.1:0-10633 GCA_964615635.1 uncultured Planctomycetales bacterium | reverse complement strand
AGGGATGCCCCACACCTGCCTCTTGGTTGCGATTAAATCGACAGGCCCTACAGGGCAGGGGGGGCCGCCCGCCCCCCCCGCCTGCCGAAACACCGGGGCACACGCCCCGTTGGAGTATCACGCACGAGCAGCCGGGGACCCCCCCGGCCGAATCAAAAACTGGGTCACCATGCGAATCATCGAATCAGTCACCTTGACGTCTGTCACACAACGCGAATCGGACGCCGCCGGCTCAATCGGCTCAACCCGCAAATGCTTCCAAAGTAGCGGTCGGGTTCTGGCCAGCTCGGGGGTTTGCTGTCTAGCGTTTTCACAGCCTCGCAAATGGCTTGTGGCCGTTCGGTACGCTTTGGCAGCCAGCAATGCCTTTCCAATCGCCCCCCGCAGTGTTTCTCTGGCATCTTTCGCCACCGTCTCGGCTTGCGGAATTGTGGCAACAAGCCCAGCGTGTTCACGGGCCTTGTTCAGCAGCTCTCTATCAGCTTCCACTTGGTCGGGCGTGATGCCCAGCTCTTCAAAGGCATCATTCAGCCATGTAGTTTGATCGGGCGTCGATCGACCTTCAAGGCAAGCCGCATACGTCGCCCAGAGAAAGGCAAGGTGTTCCTCCCGCTCTCTGGTTTCCGCCGCTCGTTGCTCTTGTGCGGCTTGCATCGCGGAACCGATGGGGTCTGTGCTTGTACTCATGTGCTCAGTTCTCCTGTTTGGTGCCATGGGCCGAATCCTTGCCGTCACCGCCCCGCCAAGTCGGGGCGAAGCATCGCCTTGCTTCCCTCACTGTTGTGCACGTCGTTGAACGCTTTCAGGTACGTGTTATGCAGCTCCGGGTGTTCTTGAATCGCTTTTGCCGTCGCTCGCTGCCGGCTCAAGCTGTACCGTTGTTGGCATGAAAACACCGCTTCATGCCACAGCCGCGTGATTCGAGTCAAATCATCTTTTGTATACATCACGTTTGCTCCATCAGTAGGTACTGTACTTGGCCACACGGCCAAGCGTTTCATTCTCCGTTGCACCGTCACCCCCGCACCCCCTCGGGGCTTGCCGTGGCCACGATCGCCAGCACCGCCAACCGGATGCCCTCAGACAACATGGGCCAAGCCCTCACCACCTGCTCCAAGCCGGGATCGGGGGCCGGATTGTCGGGCCAACTGCCGGGGCTACTGCCGGGGTCTGTTCCAGGGCAGGGCGTAACGCTTGTATCTTCAACACCTTGGGGAACACGTCCCCGGTTCCCCCTACCGGGGCCTGTTTTTTCTGTCTCTCCCAACGGTTCCCAGCGTGCCGCCGCCTCACAGTCCGAGGTTGGTTTTGTTGGGGCCCGAGCGCGCTTCGGCTCGCTGGCAGAAAGGGAATGGAAGAGAAATGAAGACGATTCGCTTTTTGCCCGTCGGGGCCGGTCTCGCACAGATTGAGCGGCAGGATCCCGATCACGTGGGGCAGTTCGCACGATTGCTCAGGGCAGATCGTCGCAGGCCGGGTCGGCCGGGACATCGGCCCCGCTGAAGCAGGCCTGCAGGATGGCAAAGTCATCCCGGTCAACGTCGACGTCCTCATCCAGGTGCGCGTCAAGGCACGCGGGCTCGTTCTGTGCCACAGTGGATCCCGACAGACAGGCCTGGAAGTGGCCAAAGTCGTCCTGATCGACGTCCCCGTCTCCGTTGAAATCAGGCGAGACGGTCACAACGGTCAAGTTGACGGTGATCGTCTGCGGGCTGTTGGCCGCGTCGAGCGACGAGACTGTGATCAGAGCAGAGTGCTGCCCGACGGGGCGATCGCTGACGGCGTAGATCACGTCGATCGAGTCCGCTTCGCCCGTTGAGTCCCCGCTATCGGGGTCCACGCTGAGCCAGCCCGCGTTGTCGGTGATCTCGTAGTTGAGCGTGCCGGGGCCGCCGTTGGCAACCGTGAATGTGTCGTTGGGCAGATTATTCCCGACAAAGACGGTTCGCTCGATGACGGAATCACTGACTACGAGTCTCGGCCCGATGGGTTCAGTCCAGGTATCCTCCAGGGTGTAAGTCCCGCTGCCGATCGCGACACTGCGCCAGATATCGTACACGACCTCGGTGTCGGTGACCGTGATGTTGAGGAACGTCTGCTCATCCGGCCAGTCAGATGAAGAGTTGCCCGCGTTGCCGACGTCGATCTGCCAAGTGCCACCGGGATTGGGTTGGTAGCGCTTGTACACGTGGGTGTGTCCGCAAACGAAGGCGTGTACGCCGTGTGCCTCGAGCAGATTCCAGAACGCGTCGCGGTTGGCGGGATACTTGTCCAAGCTTTCGCCAACATGGCGGTGGAACGGATAGGCCGGCTCGTGCCCGAACACGAAAACGACGGGCCGCACGTTCGCGGCGAGATCGGCGGCCAGCCAGTCGTACAGGGCGGGGACGATGTCGCCGTCGGTGCCGGTGTCACTGATTCCGTCCCAATACTGGTTGAGCATGACGAAATGCGCATTGCCGTGGTCCCATGTGTAGGTCGTCTCCACGCTCGAAGCGGGGCCGTCCTGGTTGGTGTAGTTCTTGAGGGGGGTTCGCACGCCGTTACCGTTGTTGTACTCATCTCGAATCCAGACCATATCGGCGGCGGTTTCCGCTTCATGGTTGCCGATTCCCGGGAACCAGATGCTGGCGGGGCCGAAGCGGGCGTCGATCGTGTCCCGCAGGGGCTGCAGGGGGTCGATGTCACCCGCAGAGACATGGAACACGCCGGGGCCGCCGATGTTGATGTTGATGGCGGCCAGCAGAAGGTCCCACCGGGTAATCTTGTCGCGCGGGTCGGCGGTGGCGGTGAAGTTGAAACCGGTGGCGACCTTGACGGGCACGGTGATGTTGAGCAGCCCGCCGTCGTTGCTGGTCGAGATGTTCGCCGTGCCCGCCACGCCGATGTCGAGGGTGACAGCCTGCTCAGTGGAACCGCCCGCGGTGAACGTCACATCGAGCGATCCCTCGATGGCGCCGGCAGGCTCGGCCACCGCCGCGTTGTCGGTGGACAGGGTCACCACGATCGTGCGGGTGTCGTTGCTGCCGGGCGTGATCAAGACGTTAACCGGGCGGTCTGCGCCTTCGATGGTGGTAACGGAGGCCGGCGAGACCGTCACGCCGCCGGTAACCACGTCCACGGTCAATGTGTCGTTGCCGAGGCCGGCGTCGTTCGTGGTCGTGATGGTGGCGGCTCCCGCGCTGCCGATGCTGATCGCGATGACCCTGTAGGGATCGCTGCCCATGTTGAACGTGATGACCAGTACGCCGCCCGCCGCTCCGGCCGGCTCGGCAACGGCGGCATTATCCGTTGCCAACGTGACATGCACGTCAACACTGTCGTTGCTGCCCGGAGGGATGTAGACCGTTACGGGGTAATCTGCGCTGCCCTCAACGGCATCGAGATGAGCAGGCAGGATCTCGACGCCGACGGGGAGGAGATACTCAACGGTCAGCTTCGGCCTCTGAGCCACGGTGGCGCTCTCGCTGCTTGCGAACTCGACGCCGTCGGTGCCACCGGTGGGACGGAAGATCCAGCCTTTGTTGGCGGCCGGATTGAGTGACCAGGCCAGAATACTGCTCGTGACGTCAAGGTTGTTTGCCCCCGAGGTCCCGGGGGCGCTTCCCACGGCCGCTGGCTCGTACTCGTCGGCCTGCACACCGGCGTCGCCGCCGAAGGTGTTGTACGTGACGCTCTCAGTCCAGTCGACCAGGACTTCGTTCACCGTCGCCGCATTCCCCGGATTGCCCACGGTGTAGGTTAGGGTGGCGGAGGTGATGATGGCGCCGTCGGGAACCTGGCCGGGATCGGCTCCGAAAATGTTGTCGAATCGCAGGAGGCCAATGTTCTGACCGCCCGCGTCATCACCATCCCACTCCACGACAGCGGCCGCTCCATTGTCGCCGGTAGGCGCTGCTTGCTTCAGGAACGTGTCCACCGTGGCAGCGTAGCCGTTGACACCTTCCTGGAAGACCACAGTGACTGCATTCGCGACGGGCGTGACAGCGAAACCGGCCGCAGCGGCGAGCACGAGGCCGATCGGCCGTCCAAGAGGAGCAAGGCGCATCATGATCGTTGTCTCCTGTGACGGACTGGTATGGGATGCCATGATAGATAGGTCGGGAGTCGCCAACCGCCCCCCCGCCAGGGTCTCCGCGGATCCGGCTCGTTCGGGCCAACCGTGCCCGCTTCGCCAGTTCCTCGGCCTGGCAGAGGTGGACAAGTTGCCATGGCCAGAAGGCTCTCCGACCAGCCCTTTGTCATTGAACTCCGAGGACCTCGACATCACACCGGCAAAATCCAGCGTCGGCAGATGCCGCACAGGACCGGGCAACGCCTTTATATTAGCGGGTGGTCGCGGCGAGAACCAACGAGTAACCCGATAATCCTCAAGCTTCCCGCCATCCCACGGGTGGTATCAGTGGCCCGGCCGCCGGGACGTGCGTGGCTCATCCGGCGGCCGGGAGCCGGTTCTGGGGCCTTTGGGCCGGCCCCGAGGGCGCCTGCCAGCCGCCCTTTGGGGGAAAACCCCTATTCGTCACGTCCGATAGCAGAACACGGCTTGGCATTCGCGGAAACTTGACCGAAAAATCGCATTCGCTTGAGAAAGACAGTACCCCGCAGGCATAGGATTTCATGAGGACCTTTCCGCCTTGGCGGAAGGGGTGTAGAGAGTCGGGGGAGAGGGCGGGCTGTGCCGATCGGCCAACACGCTCCAATGAGAATCCCCATTCACAAGTCAGTGTGCTCTCTGGGCCGGTCTGTGCAGCGGAGACGGCAAATGGCGTGCGATTTGTCCTTACCCTTGTGGAACCGCGTTCTGCTGGACGTGTGCACCCAGCGGGATTTTCTCACGCCGGGTTGTCCGCTGCAGGTCACCAATCTCGATTCGGTGATTGCCAACCTGGAACGCGTATTCGATTGGTCGCGGTCGACGGGTATCGCCGTGGTCTCATTGGTCGAATCACACCGGCCTACCGAGCCGATGCGTGACTTTCCCCAGCACTGTATCGATGACACGCCCGGGCAGGAGAAATTGCCCTTCACGTTGCTGTCGCCCCGGACCATCGTGGAAACCGACAACTACTTGTCTCTCCCACCGGACCTCCAGGCCAACAACCGTCAGCTCATCTTTCGCAAGCGGACCCGCGATATTCTGAGCAATCCCAAGGCCGACCGGTTCCTGACGTGGTGGCGGCCGGAGGAGTACATCATTGTCGGCGTAGGTCTCGAACGAGCGATTCGTGGATTGGCTCTAGGTCTGTTGGCCCGCCACAAGACGGTCACCGTTGTCACTGACGCCTGTGGCTGCTGGAGCCCCGCAGACGCGGAATTGGTTGTTCGCCAGTTGGGCGCCAAAGGAATCAGGCTGACCACCGTCGAGGAGATCACCAAGCCGCCGGTAATCGTAGCCAAGCGGCCTCTGCTTCGGCTGCGTCGGAGTCGGCGGCATCATCCGGTCAGTTCCCGGCCGGCCAGACTTTCTCCTCGAGCCAAGGTCGCCAACGGCTGAGCCCGCCTCGGATGCCTTGTCTCCCTCATAACCACCCTCCAATCGCCTTGGCCGACCAATCCTACCCAAACGTGGGCCCGTTGACTTGCGGCTACCTCTAGGTAGGATCACCTTTCAACGTCGGGACCTGCTGGCCGACGCCCTGGAGCAGACCGCCATGACCACCCCCGACAGCCAACCCAGAGGGTCGGCTAAGGAAGAACAGCTTCCCGTGAAACGCGAACTCACCGAAGTCTCGCTCCTTTTTGAAATCAGCCAGATGCTGGACCGCAGTCTCGATCTCGGCGAGGTCGTCGGCCCCATTCTCCAGCTCTTGCACGAGCGGATGGGCATGTCCCGCGGTACGCTCACCCTGCTGAACCGGGAAACAGGACAATCGTATGTTGAAGCGGGGCACGGACTGTCCGCCAGCCAGCGCAAACGGGGACTCTACGCCCCCGGCGAGGGGATCACCGGCAAGGTGATCGAAAGCGGCCGGCTTATGGTGGTCCCGAGGGTCTCCGAGGAACCTCGATTTCTGGACCGAACGCAATCCCGGAGGAATCTCAGGAAACAGGACATTTCGTTCATCTGCGTGCCGATCAAACTCGGCAACGAGGTCATCGGGGCTCTGAGCGTCGACCGGTTATTCTCCGAACAGGTCAGGCTCGACGAGGACGTACGGTTGCTCTCGATCATCGCGTCGTTGATCGCGCAGGCCGTGCGATTGCGCCAGTCGGTGCAGGCCGAGCGCCAGCGGCTGATCGAGGACAACCTCCGGCTCCAGGACGAACTCAAGGAACGATTCCGCCCGGCCAACATCGTGGGTAACTCGCGTGTCATGCAGGCGGTCTACGACCAGATCGCCCGAGTCTCCAAGAGTGACGCCACGGTGCTGATCTGCGGCGAGAGCGGAACGGGCAAGGAACTGGTCGCCAACGCTATTCATTACAACAGCCCGCGCGTCGGCAAGCCGTTTGTTAAGGTCAACTGCGCGGCCTTACCCGAAACGATGCTGGAAAGCGAGCTGTTCGGCCACGAGAAAGGGGCATTCACCGGGGCAGTGGCCCAGCGTGTCGGCCGTTTTGAGATGGCCTCAGGAGGAACCATCTTCCTCGATGAAATCGGCGATTTCTCGCTGGCCACGCAGATCAAACTGCTCCGCGTCCTGCAGGAACGGGAGTTTGAGAGAGTCGGCGGCGCCAAGACCGTCCGGGTGGACGTGAGAGTGATCACCGCGACGAACCGAAACCTTGAGCAGCTCATTGCCGAGAACAAGTTCCGGCAGGACTTGTACTATCGGCTGAACGTCTTTCCCATCCATATTCCACCGCTCCGAGAACGGAAATCGGACATTCTGCTGCTTGCGGATCACTTCGTGTTGAAGTACAGCAGCCTGAATCACAAGAACATCAAGAGGATTTCGACCCCTGCCATCGACATGCTGATGGCCTACCACTGGCCTGGAAACGTCCGTGAGTTGGAGAATTGCATCGAACGGGCGGTGCTGGTCAGCGATGACGACGTGATTCACGGGCATCACCTGCCGCCAAGCCTGCAGACCGCTGAGGCTTCGCGCACGAGCCTGGTGGGTACGCTGCAGCTCGCGATGGACAATCTCGAACGGGAACTGATCGTTGACGCATTGAAATCCTCACGAGGCAACGCCGCCAAGGCTGCTCGAGACCTCGGGCTGACTGAGCGAGTGATGGGCCTGCGTATTCGCAGACACGACATCGACCCGGAGCGGTTTCGAACCAAGCGGTAACCTTGCACATGCGAGCATGTGGCCGGGCGAGGACATTCGGCTCGCGCAACCCGTGCGTCGGATCAGATCCTGCCTTTCGACGGGCTTATCCTTTCCGCCTCTGTCTCGACATTTGGGTAGGCCGTAGTTCCATAATCCTACAATTATGTAGGATAGAATAATCAGCACACTCTCGTTTCTCAACGGTCGTTTGCCTGTAATACACTACCAAATAATAACTTATGTCAATCATCCGGCAGACTGATCGGATTCGGCACGGCAGTTGCACTAGCCGAGTGACTATGGGGGCTGTGGCTGTCATGGGACCCAGCGCACACGCTGACACCCGCGGCAGGAGATTTGAGGCCCCAGAGGCTGCCAACGGAGAACACCATGAGAAAACGGTTGATGTGGATTGTGCCGGGCCTGGTGCTGCTGTCGCCGGGGCTGGTGTGGGCGGCCGACGCTCCCGAGGTGGATAGCGGAGCCACGGCATGGATGTTGACATCCACCGCCCTGGTCCTGCTGATGATTCCGGGGCTGGCGATGTTCTACGGGGGCTTGGTGCGCTCCAAAAACGTTCTGGGAACGATGATGCACAGTTTCGCCGCCATGGGCGTCATCAGCGTTCTATGGGTGGTTTGCGGTTACATGATGGGCTTTGGGCAAGGGGCAGGTTGGTGCGGATGGGACCCCGGTCTGCTGTTTCTCAAGAGCATCGACGACAAGATCATGGAGGACTACAGGGTCCCGGAGTACGTCTTCGCGATGTTCCAGGGCAAATTTGCGATCATCACTCCGGCGCTGATCGCCGGTGCGTTTGCCGAACGAGTGCGGTTCCGTACCTACTGTGTTTTCATCGCCGTTTGGGGCCTGCTGGTCTACAACCCGCTGTGCCACTGGGTCTGGGGTGCTGACGGCTTTCTATACAAGATGCAGGCGATCGATTTCGCGGGCGGGACGGTGGTTCACATCTCTTCCGGTGTCAGTGGCCTGGTGGCGGCCTTGTATCTGGGCGCTCGACGCGGGTACCCGCAGAACGCGTTTCATCCGAGCAACCTGGTGATGACCCTGATGGGTGCCGGCCTGCTGTGGGTCGGCTGGTTCGGATTCAATGCAGGCAGCGCCGTTTCCAGCAGCCTGGCCACCGCCCAGGCGTTGACCGCCACGCAAACGGCGGCTGCGGCCGGGGCCCTGATGTGGATCATCGTCGAGGGCTTGCACCAGGGCAAGGCCACCGCCCTGGGTTTTGCCAGCGGGATTCTGGCGGGTCTTGTCGCGGTAACGCCGGCAGCCGGAGTCGTCCAACCCAGTGGAGCGATGGCTCTCGGGGCCATCGCGGCGTGCGTGTGTTACTGCGCCATCCTGATCAAGAACCGCCTGGGATATGATGACAGCTTGGACGCATTCGGCGTCCACGGGGTCGGCGGGTTCACTGGGGCTATCATGCTGACCTTTTTCATCCGCGAAGGCTCGCAGGTCCGACCGATGCTTTCCCAACTCGGCGTTCAGTTCCTCGCTGCCGGAATCGCCGTGCTGTACGCGGCGGTACTGACACTCATCATCGTCATCGTTTTGGAGAAGACACTGGGTTTCCGTGCTGAATCCGACAAGGAAATGGCCGGCCTGGACCACGCATTCCATGGTGAGCGCGGCTACGGCATGCTCACCGCCAGTTGAGGCGATCGAGGTTAACCATGAAGCTGATAACTGCCATCGTTCAAGAAGACATGTTGGATCGGGTCCGGCAAGAGCTCATCGCCGAGGAGGTCTACCGGATTACCGTCACGAGAGTCTCCGGCCGAGGCCAACAGGTTGGCGAGGAAATCTACCGCGGACAACGCATCACCCCGAACCTGCTGCCCAAGGTGCGAATCGACATCGGCGTAAACGAGGAATGGGTCGAACGAACCATCAAGGCGATTATGAAGGGCGCCCGTGCCAACGGGGGCTCGGTCGGCGACGGCAAGATCTTCGTGACCCCCTTGCTGGAGTGTATCCGGATCCGCACCGGCGAGAGGGGTGGCCAAGCCATCTGAGGCCAAAGTGGCGGATCTGGCAGTTGTGACCCTACAGAAATGTAGGTACTTCGGCACAGAAGCTACCTGGAGGTAGGCTAGGTGATCTTGGCCCCGTACGAGGATTGCTCTATCTCGTTCCTAGCATTGGCTTTACGTCCAAGCGAATTCCGCGACCGCGGACACTGCCGGCGGCATGGGCCTTGCACTGAATATGACACAGGTGGAACGGGCGCTGCAGTACGCCCAGAAGCTGTAGGAGCCCCGCCCGAGCTGAAAGCCGGCCCTGGCGGAGGCATGAGTACCAAACAAGGCATCAAAGAAAGAACAGGACAACCATGAGCGGAAGCGCGACCCGATTGCAGGCGATTGCGGCAGTCACCAACTACAAACCCATCTCCGCGCCTTTGAACTTCGCGGAGACCAAGCCGGGAGAAATCTTCGGCAGCAATGTGTTTTGCGCGAAGGAGATGAAGAAGCGGCTACCCAAGGATATCTACAAATCGGTGAAGCGAACCATCGACACAGGAGCGAAGCTGGACCCCTCGGTGGCCGATGTGGTCGCCGCGGCGATGCGGGACTGGGCGATCGAGAAAGGCGCGACGCACTACGCCCACGTCTTCTTCCCGCTGACGGGGCTGACGGCGGAGAAGCATGACTGCTTCCTGCAACCCGACGGTCAGGGCGGGGCTATCGCCGAGTTCACCGGCAAATCGCTGATTCAGGGTGAGCCCGACGCATCGAGTTTTCCGTCGGGCGGGATCCGAGCGACGTTCGAGGCCCGCGGCTATACCGCCTGGGACGTGACCAGTCCGGCCTACATTCTCGAGAACCCCAACGGCACCACGCTGTGCATCCCGACCGCGTTCGTCTCATGGACCGGCGAGGCACTCGACAAGAAGACGCCGGTTCTGCGCTCGATGCAAGCGTTGAACGTCCAAGCCCAGAGGATCCTGAAGCTGTTCGGCCATACCGACGGCGCGATGGTCTCGTCGACCGCCGGTCCCGAGCAGGAGTACTTTCTCATCGATCGCAACTTCTTCTTCGCCCGACCGGACCTGATCAACGCCGGGAGGACGCTGTTCGGCAACAAGCCGCCCAAAGGTCAGGAGTTCGAGGACCACTACTTCGGGGCAATCCCAGAGCGGGTGCTGGCTTTCATGCTGGACAGCGAGCGTGAGCTCTTCAAGCTGGGCATCCCGGTGAAGACCCGCCACAACGAGGTAGCCCCCAGCCAGTATGAGATTGCGCCCTCCTTCGAGTTCGGCAATGTGGCCACCGATCACCAACAACTGATCATGATCACACTCAAACGAGTGGCTGAGAAGTAGGGGATGTCTTGCCTGCTGCACGAGAAACCGTTCGCCGGGCTCCACGGCTCGGTCAAACCCTTGA
>CAZTQK010000208.1:0-10635 GCA_964615635.1 uncultured Planctomycetales bacterium | reverse complement strand
TCGCTGACACGTGGACCAATCCCCACACCTACATGTTGGTGAAACGTTACATGCGCCGCCCGGCTGAGCAACTCTACCACACGGCCACTGATCCCTACGAGCTGAAGGATTTTGCGGCCGATCAGGCCTCGGCCAAGATCAAGGCCCGCCTCAGCGCTGAACTCGACCGGTGGTTGGCTTCACAGGGAGACCCCGGGAGCCCGCAAGATACACAGGAGGCACTCCAAGCCGCTCGCGACGGCAAGCACCTCTACTCCCCCAAGTAGGCTGTGTGGCATCGGGATGGCTTGCGCGCCGGAGACTCAGAAAGCAGTCACAAGCCTTTGCTACACCGACTCGACCTTGCCGGGCAGCATTTCCTGCGGAACAGGGCAGGTGGCTCCGGGGGCAACTCGCGGCTTGACCAGGATGCTTTCGAACAGGTATTGATGGTCATGGCTCAGTTGGATGAGCTGCTGCATGGCCGTTTGGCCGACCTCGGACCAGGAAACGTCAATGGAGGTGATCGACGGCATCGCGGGGCCGTGCCACTGCGAGCAATTGACGCCGACGAGGCTGATGTCTTCGCCGGGTTTGAGCCCGACGCGGCGGCATGCCTGGAGGGTGTTCACCGAGAGGACCGAGTCCAAGGCGAACAGCCCGTCGAAATCTCGCTTGGCCAGCCGTGCGAGGTCGCGGTCGGTGGGTTCCTGCGGCGGCGGAGGCAGGCAGATCACCTCGAATGAGGCTCCGGCCTGCCGGGCAGTGTCCTCGATGCCACGGATTCGCAGTTGGTGCGGTTCACGGAGGGTCCGCTGCTTATACCGGATGAGTCCCCATCGCTTGCATTGGCGTGCGGCCAGCAGGCGGCCGGCGCTGGTGCCGATCAGCAGATTGTCGGCGATGATCGCGTTCTGCGGCCAATTCGAGATCTGGTCGGGGAACACAACCACGATGCGGTACCCAAGATGCAGTTGTTCGCGAAGCCATTTTTCGAGGGGAGGGTTCTGTGCGCGAACAATAGCCCCCATCACTCCGCCGGTGACGATCCGCTTGGCCGAGGCGACGCCGGCGTCCGGCGAGTCTGGATTGATTGTGGCAACGATTGGATAGAGCCCTTCGCTGGCTGCGAGGCGCACGGCTCCGGCCAGCAGATTGCCCTCAAATGCCCACAAGTGCCAATCATGGATGTCCTGCCGTCCGCCGAAGTCGCGGATGACGAGAACGAAAAACGCCGGTGCCTTGGTCGGGAGCCCTGCGGCGAACAGGTTGGCCCGATAGCCCAGCCGCTTGGCGCTGCGGCGAACCTTCTCGACCGTGTCGGGGCGGAACTGCTTAATGTATTCTTCTCGTCCCGAAAGGATCAACGACGCGGTGGCTGTGGACACGCCCGCGCGTTCAGCCACGTGCGCCAACGTTACGCGCGGCATGGACGGGCGGTTGAACTTGGGTGCGACACCGGAGTCGAGCATGCAGGCTCCTTGGCGGCGACCGCGTTGCTTCGATCGCACTACCTTTCTTTATATCGTTTTAGGCCTGGGACATCAACTGACGGCCTGCAATGGTGGGCATGGTTGAGGTGAGCGATGCCCACTGGGCCGGTCATCGATGCCCTTGACGGGGGCTTGCGTTGGCGGCCAAGACGCAAGGATTGGAGAAACAGGGTTGTCGGCTTGAACGCAGGTGGAGGTGCCCGGTTGGGGCAATGACATTTGTCCTGAAAGTGGATTGTGGGGGCGCACGCGGGAGGAGCGAACTGTCGCGCTTCGGCAGGGCTGCGGCAGCTTGGGCCGGGCGGAGCAACGTCGAAACCGCGCATCCCCGCAGGCGGCTGCATCGCGCGGACAGAACGAGAACTCGTCCGTCGGCAAGGATCCGAGAAGCCTGCATCGGGGTCACAGGCGTCAAACCAGACCGCCGTGCGCAACTCATTGAGCGAAAACAGGTAATGGCCGGCAACGGCCGGGTCAGTCGCCTGTGGCGGTGCGTATCGAGTCCTCGGAGAGCAGCCTTTTCTTCCGGGCCGCGGGCACCGCCTGAGAGGGCTCAGAGAACTTACTAAAATGTTTTAAATCGCGAGTTGTGCTTGACAGAACCGTTTTAATCAGTTAGGCTATTGTGGAGCAGGCCGGGAACCCGGTCGATCGACAAGCATGTGGAGAGGGGGCGCAGCGACGTTCGGCGCGGTTCTTGCGCGGAATGGGATTGGGGGCGGCTTTTTTGCCCACAGGTTGTCAGCTTATCGCTCACTTTTGCGGAGGGTACTGTTCATGAAAAACATGCGACTCTGGTTGGTGACACTGGCCGTGTGTGTTGTGGCCTCGCCGCTGTTGGCCGTGACGTGGGAACACATGGGCACGTCGGCATTCACCGTGACGAATAGCTGGATGCAGGACCGCCAGCGAATCAGGTTCCATAGCATTGTGGTGGATCGTGACGGCAACATCTTCGCGACGGCGGGTGACGGCGAGAACAACGGAACGACGCCGGGCGGTGTCACTATCTTCAAGGCCGACAGCACCCAGCTCGACATCGACGTGTCACCGGCGGTGTTTACCGGGGGCATCGATTTGAACATCCCGGGCGGCATCACCAAGATGGTGGTCGCCGGTGATGGCAAGGTGTATGCGCTGCAGAACTGGCTGGAAACCAGTTGGGATTTCGCACGCGGCTGGTCTCACAAAATCCTTCGGATTAACCTCGATGGGACCGTAGATATCATCTTCAACGCCTCCGTGGGCACCCCGGAAATCCCGGGAACCGGCGATCTTGAGCAAGACAAGATCAGGGGCTTGACCGTAGGCGGCGACGGGCATGTTTATTGGACGATGAACGGTGCCTCTGGTTACTGGAAGTACAATTTCCTGTGGCGATACGATGTGGTGAACGAAATCATCGAGCGGTCTCCCGGCACGGAGAACAACGGCTGGAGCGAGACGCACCGGATACAAGACCTGCTGTACGTCGGGCGAGATCAGGCCACGAACCTTGATTGGTTCGCTGTGTTGGGTGGCCTTGGCGATTCCAGTTGGGGTGCCGACGCCATCGGTTGGGGGAGGTTCCGGCGACAGGCGGTCAACGGCGGCAGCGATCCGGGCTGGGGACGCGATTGGGTAACCGCCACGGCGTATGATCGGGAGCGAAAGAAGCTTTGGGTCGGCAGCAGAAGCACGACCAACGTGCAGACGCACGGCTCGAGCATCATGGGGCGCTGGAATGGCGATCCGGCGAATAAGGCCCTGTTCACTGAGGAGGAGAATCCCATCGAGGGTCTGCCGGCTATCGCGAGTGTCTGGCACGCGAATGGTAACGATCCACAGGCGTCGGGCGTGGGCAACGGCGGCGGTTACTGGGTGGCGGCTTTGGCGGTGAACTGCGACGGCAAGGCATGGATGTCGTGGGGGGCATCGGCCACTTACAACTTCGGCGGAACCTATGGCCCGATCGGCAGAGTCTACACCATGGGACCGGACGAGGGTGGAGCTTCGGGGGACGAAGGGACGCCGATTGCGGCGGACACCTCTCAAGTAGTTGCTCTGGCGTTTACGCCTTTCAAAGTCTACGCACTGGTGTGCGACTTGTCCGTCAGCCCGGCAGAGTTCAAGGTTTACCGGGCGGATAACCCGGCCGACTGCACGCCGTCTATCGGGGCCTGCTGCACGCCGAACGGATGTGTGATGACGACCGAGAACGAGTGCGCGGGCGAGTTCCAGGGTGTCGGAACGGATTGTGAATCGGTTGACTGCAGTTGCCGCGTTTGCCATGACCCCTTTGCGGATGCCGATGGCGACGGCGACGTTGACCAGACGGACTTCGCGATTCTGCAGAAGTGCTTCACTGGTCAAGGCGGCGGTGTCCTGAATTCGCCGTGTCGGTGTGATTGCTACAACCGCGACGGCGACGACGACGTTGACGCGAGCGACCTGTCTGCATGGTTCGACTGTGCGTCGGGTCCCGGCATTCCTGCGGATAAGGACTGCGACTGACATGCCGTGAAGCAGCATGCGGCCCTCATCGCACCGGTGGTCATGCGGGCGAGTGGGGCGATAAAGCTCATCCTCCTTTGTGACTGTGTCCGGACCGAGCCTCCCGATCTCGACGGGTGGCTCGGTCTGTTTTCTGGGCAGGGTGCCGAGGGTCTGGTAAGTCGCGTCCGGCAGCCGAGCCGTCGGCGACCGAGCGGTGACTGACGTGAGCCCGGGTGGCACGTTGCCCGCGGGGCCGACGAAGCGCTCACCGAGAGCGCGGATTCGAGTGTGCCGGCGGTCACAGGAAGCCTCGGGTCCGTGACACTTCAGGCGGGTGCCACTGGCGGCTTGTCTGCCAGTGTCTTTTGCTTCTTAGGCCTGCACTGGCGGGCAAGCCGCCAGTGGCACCCACAGAGCATACCCGCCGAATGTGTCACGTGCCCGGAAGCATATCTAAAACGTTTCAGCTCTTGACATGTCCTTCATTTACCGATATGATTCGCTAGAGGTCCCATCACCCCCTTACGCAGGGAGCCGTCACACACGGCCGGGAGGAAAACGATGAGTCGGATCCAACCAACCACGCCGGTCAGCGGTCGCCGGAGGCAAGCTTTCACGTTGATCGAGGTTCTTGTGGTGGTGGCGATTATTGCGTTGTTGGTCGCCATTCTTCTTCCGTCGTTAAATCGGGCGCGGGCCCAGGTGCGTGCGATGACCTGCCAGTCGAATATGCGGCAGTTGGCGCTGGGTTTTCTGACATATGCCGCGGAGAACAAGGGGAGCCTGCCGGGTGCCTACCGGGACGGGACTGCCGACTGGCTGGGGCCGTTTGACGAGGTCAAGAAGGTGCAGAGGCTCGACCAAGGACGAATCTACAAGTATGTCGGCAGGGCCGAAGGCACGTACGTGTGCCCTGATGACCAGACGAATCGCGACTACGGGACGGCAGAGCTGAGCCGCTGCTTCTACAGTTACACAAGCAACGAGCTGCTTTCGGGAGCGAAAACGGAGATGCTGAGCGGTGCCCACTATGTCTGCCGGGCGCCTTTTGACACGGACGATCACACGGTCAACATGGCCGCGATGGAGGGCGTTCCGATTCTGATTGAGGAAGACCCGAATTGGTGCCTGGCCAGGCGGAACGAAAGCTCGTGGGCCAATGTCGATGCCATTTCGGGCCGGCATCTGAAGTCGGGAAGCGGCGTCGGGTCGGGCAATCTGGTGTTTCACGACGGGCACGCTGGGCGAATCAAGCTCGCCGAACGCCCGCTGAGCCATAGGGAGGATTACACTTCGAGTCCGGGCTACTTCTGCGCCAACGACATGTGCATACGGACCATCGGCGGCAAATGGGTCAGCGGCAGGAGCTGGAAAGGCGGGGGGCGTTACGGATGGATCGCGGCGGCCCCGCCGGCCTCGGCGTATGGGGTTGAGCACTAGGCCACAGAAGAACGGACAGGTGGCTCAGCCGATCTTGAAACGGGGACCCCGTTGCATTCAGAGGCTCGCCATTTGTAACGATTTGTCTGAGAAGATGTTGCGAAGAAGGCTGATATCCGGCACCGGGCTGGCCCCGAGGCGCGGTTGCAGGTGACCGGGCCCGGGTGCGCTCCCTGCCGGGGCCTTCGTAAGGGCCTTCGGGGCGGGGCTTCTCGCTGACGGAACGGGAGCCAGAAAATGATCACTAAAATGTTTTAGTCTGCGAAAAACGCTTGACGCGCGGCCGTTCTGCGAGTAGAGTACCCAGTAGAGGCGAAGTGCTTGTCAGGCAGTCCGCCAGGCAGCCATCTCGAGGAGGTCGGAAAAGCTTTCCCCGAGAGTCGCCCGCAATCGGAACGGCAGACCGTGAGTTCATGGCACGAGCTGTTGCCGTGCTTGTTGGTCAGGATTTGCCAATGGGTGATCCCGTATTGTCAGAGGCGGCGTTGACACGGGAGGGCCTTGTGAGCGAGGCGAAGGGCGGATTGGAGGCGATCGAGGTCAAAGGTTCCCGCGAACAATTCACCGTTTCTTGTTTTCATGACGTATACCGTTTTCAGATGACAGTTCTAGTGAAACAGGAGGAGGTCCAAATGAGGAAAAGCATCATCGTATTGCTGTGTTGCGGGTTCGTGCTCGCAACGTCGGCCATGGCTGCCCCGGTCTATGTGCAGACCTGGGATTTCGAGGATGGGACAGCCGGGCAGCCGCACCCGGACTGGAGCGCGGGGTCGGTGCAGACCAATGCTCCCTACGGCGGCACAGCCTACACCCCTGTCCCGAACCAGCGTCTGCATACCGGCGACAACACGGCCGCCTGGACGACGCTGCCGGCAGCCACCAACAGTTTTGTTTACACGGGGCAGATTCGTTGGGATGCCGGCCAGATCAACGGCTTCCGCAAGGCAGGCCTTGGCTACATGTACGCCGGCACGACGCATGAAGCCTGGTTCGAGGGTAGCGACAGGTCACCCTGGGCCAAGGCTCATAGTGACCGGATGCGGTTCGGCGATTCCTGGCTGCCCAACCCGCGTCCTGGCACGACGGTCCCCCCCGGCGCTGACGACTGGCCCAACTATCAGTGGCAGGGTGGCGGCGGCCGCGAACTGGATCGGAGCACGGTCGACGGTATCAACAACCTGGGCGGGTACTACACGCTGTCGGCCGATGAGCCGGACTGGTGGACTCCCATCATCGGCCATGCCGAACTGATGGTTAAGTACAACACGCCGGACAATCCCGGCACCGTCGAGTTGTATTTCCGGTCGATCGACTATAACAACGTCCGCACGGCAGCGGGCAACTGGCTGAAGGTCGGCTGGGGTGGTTACGGCGGAGTGACCTACTGGGACTTCATTCTCCCGATCAACCCCGCCACGAACGATTACTGGGATATCGACAAGATCAAAGTTGGCGGCTCCTATGCCTGGTCACAATGCTCGTTTGACAACGTGGTGTTCCAGTCGGTTCCCGAGCCAGCCGGCCTGCTGTTGCTGGGTCTGGCTGCGATCCCGATGCTGCGTCGTCGCCGCTAAGGGACAACGCCTGGCTGAGTGTCTGAGGTGATTGGAAAAGGGGCCGTGCGGGTTCATCCCGGCGGCCCCTCATCTTGCGCGCGAGTGCCGATGGGATTGTGTGGGCGGGGGCCGGTCAGTCCGCACAACTCGGATTGGCGGGCATGCCCGGGCCGCTGAAACACGCCCGAAAGATGGCAAAGTCCCAGTCGTCGACGTCGTTGTCGTAGTCGAGCATTGCATCGTGGCAGTCGGCGTTGGTCTGCGGCACAAACGGCCCGCTGAAGCAGGTCTGTATGTGGCCGAAGTCGACCTGGTCCACGTCGCCGTCGTAGTCGAAATCCCCCGGCGTGCCCGAGATGACGGTCACGGCGGTGGGTGCGGCGTACGTGGGCAGCACGGAATCGTAGGAAAACGCGCTGTAATAGAGAGTGCCCAACGGCGGATCGAGGTGCTGGAACTCATCCGGCGAGGAGGGGGCCGCGGGGCGATCGCAAACGAGTGTGCCATCCGAAGGACTGGCCGGCGGGGCGGTTTGGCTGCAGCGAATCATCGTTCCCCTGAAATCAGCATCCGTGGGGTTTATCCAGCTCAACCGGACACATCGGCCAGCGGGTGTGCCGGCGAACGCGGTGACTTGCGCGGGGGGAGCACCCGGAAACGGCGAGACGGGAAAATGGTCGCGGTAATAGGCCCCGGCCGGCTTCAAGTGCGTGCGGCCGTATCGCCAGAGCCCAAAGTAATTCTCGAAGCTCTCGTTTTGATTGGTGGTATAGACCTTGGCGTCGAAGGTCATCCACTGCAGGCCGCCGGCGATATCGTGATCTGTGAAAGCGGTCAGGTGGCTGACATAGAGGTCGTACTGCTGGATCTCGTTGTAGTCGTAGATCAGCCGGCCGTCGCGGTAGCAGGGATTGGGATTGGTGGGCCAGCCCCATTCCTCCACCACGATGGGCTTCTGACTCGCCCCCATGTAGCCTTTGGTCTGTGGTATTTCCTCGTTGCTGATGTTGGGCCAGTACGAGTGGAAAATGGCGACATCAACAAAGCTGAGGACGTCCGGGAGGTTCTCCCACCATCGCATCCCGGCGGAGACGGGGTGATTGGGGTCCCTGGACCGGATCGCGTTGCACATCCGGTTCAGCCAACTGACGATCTTATCCCGCTGGCTGGGATTGCAGTCCCAGTTGCCGCACGCTCCGGGATCGCAATCGCACCAGCCGTAATTGGCCGGGTGGTCGGGTTCATTCTTGACATCCCACATGAGAACGAAGGGGTTGTTTTTGAGTCGATCCACGATTTTCGACATGTGGGTGATATGGTTGTTCCAGGTGCTCGTGCCCGACGCGGGAAAGCTCGTTTCCCAGTCGAACAGCGTCACCACGCTGCGGATGCCATGGTCACCCATCAGGTTGACGACGTCTTCGAGCTTCTGGAGGCGGTCGGCGGGGATGTTCGGGCCGTTCCAGCCGCCGTTGCTATAGGGCACCAGGATACGAACGCAGTTGAGCCCCAGATCGTGCATCAGGCCGGTTTCAAACGTGATTGCCGGCCAGTCCCAACTGTTCCACATGTTGGCCCACATATGGTCCTGCGGGTAGTAGTTGGTGCCCTTGAGCTTGTAGATCTGCCCATCGAGAAAGAACTGATCGCCCTGAATAATGACGAATGGAACGGCCTTGGAGGCCGTCGTCAAGGCAGCGAGGACTGCCAGCCACACGGATAGCAGCACGGTGACAAGGGGGCTGTGGTTGCGTCTCATCCTTTATCCCGGTGGCTGAATCCGCCAGTCAAACTGGGCGCGTCCCGGCAGGCCGGCCCTGCGCATCACCATTGTACATCGAGGGCGGGGCGCAAGGCAATGTGCGACGTTGCATAAAACGTTTTAGAGTCCTAGAGAGATAGCTGTAGCCTAAATGTCCGGCCGTGGGGCTTACCGACCGTTCTTATTAGCCGGCGTTGCTGCCGGGCCGGAGCCGGTCGCATGCCTTTCCCGCCGCAGAACCGAAGCAAAGTAGTCCCATGCGGGGGCATACGTTCCGTCGGGACGGATCAGGTAGAACCCCCGCACCTGGTCGTTGGTCGGGCGCTCCTTGCCGGCTCGCGACTCATTGTCGTAAACCTGCCAGTAGATGACATACGGACATCCCCATGACAGTGATTCCTCCAAGGTCATCCGGATGACTCGCAGGCTTTTCTCCTCGCTGGCATCGCGATCCTGTTCCGACTTGACGCACGGCCAGCCGAATTCGCCGACGTACACGTTCCTGGCGCCGAAAGCAGGGCTGTCAGGGGCCTTCGACGCCAGGTAGTCCAGCGCACTGCGAAACAAGACCCGGCCCTTGTCCACGTCGACTGAGGCTGCGGCAATGGTGTCATAGGCCGAGTAGGAATAGAGGTCACACCGAGTCTGGGGAACGACGTTGTTCGTGACCGTCCGACGGCCCTTCATTGCGATGTCGACGAGGTTAACTTCGCAGGCGTGGTAGACTCTGACGTCAGTATTGGGCGTCTGGTTCCTCGCTCGTTCGACGCCTGCCTGGCGGGCGCCCAACCAGCGGATCATCCCGGCGATGGCGGTGTCTGTTGGGTCGTCCTTCTCCTCTTTACTGAATGATCCGCGGATCGCCCAGTCGCCCTCCCAGTGTTGCAGGACGAACGTCTTCCCGGTGCCGCGGTATGTCCGGAGAAGATGCCGGGTCAACCCGTGAAACTGCTCCTCCACTGCTCGGTATTCGTCATCCGACACCCCATCGCGCCAGTTGAACGTCCCGCCGTCGGGTTTGACGGCGTATGTGGTCAGGACGAACGTGCTGAATGGTTTGTTGAAGAACCTGCGATAGAAGGGGTGAGCCGCCATCTGGACGAGGTTGTCGAATTTGGGCCATTGGCTGTTGTGCGGGTACATCTTCTGGGGATCCTGAAGGTACGCTTTGATGACCCGCATGCCCAGGGACAGAATGCGGTCGGCGCCCTCGTTCAGAAAATCACCCTTTGTGAAACTGTATGTTCCGGCCGCATGCGTGCAGCCAAGCCGATCGGCAAAGGCTTTCGGTTCAGTCGGATCGTCCGCCAGGCGGGTGACAGGGCGAGTCTCGGCTGCAATCGTCGTTGAACAGGCGACGATCATGGCCAGGCAGGACAAAAGGAATACGTGCATCTGGTTTACCTCCGTGCTGCTGGAACGGCACGATGATATCGGGATCAACAGTCGGGCCGCAAGCGGCAGCGTGCCGAGTATGCCTGTGCCATCGCGTCTGATTGCGACCTCCAATGTCGCGGGTTATCCTGCCCTGTTGGCTCGGGCAGTTTCAGTCCCGGCGCGGAACGAGACTCGCCCATGCACGAGAGTCCTTCATACAGGAGCACAGGTGGCCTCATGCGTGATCCTCGAATCGACAAGCTTGCGAAGGTGTTGGTCAACTACTCGGTGTCAGTGAAGCGCAATGACGTGGTGCGAATCGTGGGCTCGGTCACGGCCGTGCCGCTCCTCCGGGCGTTATACCGCGAGGTGGTCATTGCCGGCGGACATCCTGTTCTTCGCATTCTGGACGACGAATGCACGGACATCTTTTACGAGCATGCGGGTCGGGAACAACTTGCCTATACGAACCCGCTGAATACCCACGAAATCAAGAGGGTGGACTACTCGATCGGTATCTGGGGCGGCGACAACACCCGAGCGCTGACCCGCG